>NZ_LZXX01000001.1:0-3811 GCF_001729305.1 Burkholderia sp. A2
GGACAGGATCGACACCGCGAACAGCGCGGCATTCGCGGCGCCGGCCTCGCCGATCGCGAACGTCGCGACCGGCACGCCCTTCGGCATCTGCACGATCGAGTGCAGCGAATCGACGCCCTTCAGGTACTTGCTCGCGACCGGCACGCCGAGCACGGGCACCGTGGTCTTCGCGGCCAGCATGCCGGGCAGGTGCGCGGCGCCGCCGGCGCCCGCGATGATCGCGCGCAGCCCGCGCTCGCGCGCCTTCTCCGCATAGTCGAACATCTCGTCGGGCATCCGGTGCGCGGACACGACCTTCGCCTCGTACGGCACGCCGAATTCCTGCAGGATGGCGACCGCATGCTTCATCACGTCCCAGTCGGAACTCGAGCCCATCAGCACGCCGATGAGCGGCGCGCCGTGCGTGTGGGCGGTCTGGACTTCACTCATTTCTTATCTTCCTCGATCAGGCAAGCGACTGGCCCGTGATGCGCTCGAGCGCTTCCTGGTACTTCGCGGCCGTCTTCTCGACGACGTCGGCCGGCAGCGCCGGCGCCGGCGCCGTCTTGCCCCACGGCTGCGCCTCCAGCCAGTCGCGCACGAACTGCTTGTCGAACGACGGCGGGTTCGTGCCCACTTCGTACTGGTCGGCCGGCCAGAAGCGCGACGAATCGGCGGTCAGCACTTCGTCCATCAGGTACAGCTTGCCGTGGTTGTCGAGGCCGAATTCGAACTTCGTGTCGGCGATGATGATCCCGCGCGTCGCCGCGTAGTCGGCCGCTTCCTTGTACAGGCGGATCGAGATGTCGCGGATCGTCGCGGCCAGCTCGGTGCCGATGCGGCGCTCGGTTTCCTCGAACGTGATGTTCTCGTCGTGCTCGCCCATCTCGGCCTTCGCGGCCGGCGTGAAGATCGGCTCGGGCAGCTTCTGTGCGTTCTGCAGGCCTTCGGGCAGTTGCACGCCGCACACGGCGCCCGACGCCTGGTATTCCTTCCAGCCGCTGCCGGCCAGGTAGCCGCGCACGACCGCTTCGATCATGATCGGCTCGAGGCGCTTGACGACCACGCCGCGGCCCTTCACCTGCTCGACCTCGTCGGCCGCGACGACCGCTTCCGGCGCGTCGCCCGTCAGGTGGTTCGGCACGATGTGCGCGAGCTTGTCGAACCAGAAGTTCGCCATCTGGTTCAGCACGCGGCCCTTGTTCGGAATCGGCTCGCCCATCACCACGTCGAAAGCCGACAGGCGATCGGTCGTGACGATCAGGAGCTTGTCGTTGCCGACCGCGTAGTTGTCGCGAACCTTGCCGCGACCGAGAAGCGGCAGCGAGCGGAGCGTGGATTCGTAAAGGGTAGACATCGTCTTTTCGCAGATAAGGAGCCAAACAAAAAGGGAAACGCCGTTCCCCGCGGCAGGCGGGAACGGCGGTCTTGCAATACGTCGGCGAACCGGCGGGCGCAACGCCCGGGCGGCTGCCGGCCGGCCCTCGTTCGGCCGGACGGAACGGCTGCCGGGGCCGGATCGGATCCGGCCAACCGGGCGGCCAGCCCGTGCCCGGCGGCAGAACCGGGCGGGGCAATCGTACTACAGTCTCAGCGCACGACCTGCGCGAGCGCGCCGGACTTGTACTGTTCGGCGATCTTGTCGAGCGACACCGGCTTGATCTTGCCGGCCTGGCCTTCGCAGCCGAACGCGAGGTAACGGTCGACGCACACCTTCTTCGCGGCTTCGCGCGCGGGCTTCAGGTAGTCGCGCGGATCGAACTTGCCCGGGTTCTCGAACAGGTAGCGGCGGATCGCGCCGGTGATCGCGAGACGCAGGTCGGTGTCGATGTTGATCTTGCGCACGCCGTGCTTGATGCCTTCCTGGATTTCCTCGACCGGCACGCCGTAGGTTTCCTTCATGTCGCCGCCGAATTCGCGGATCTCGGCCAGCAGTTCCTGCGGCACCGACGACGAACCGTGCATCACCAGGTGCGTGTTCGGAATGCGTGCGTGAATTTCCTTGATGCGCTGGATCGACAGGATGTCGCCCGTCGGCTTCTTCGAGAACTTGTATGCGCCGTGCGACGTGCCGATCGCGATCGCGAGCGCGTCGCACTGCGTGAGCTTCACGAAGTCGGCAGCCTGCTCCGGATCGGTCAGCAGCTGCTCGCGGGTCATCGTGCCTTCCGCGCCGTGGCCGTCTTCCTTGTCGCCCTTCATCGTCTCGAGCGAGCCGAGCACGCCGAGTTCGGCTTCGACCGTCACGCCGATCGAGTGCGCCATCTCGACGACCTTGCGCGACACGTCGACGTTGTATTCGTAGGAGGCGACCGTCTTGCCGTCGGCTTCCAGCGAACCGTCCATCATCACGCTCGTGAAGCCGCTGCGAATCGCTGCCGTGCAGACCGCCGGCGACTGGCCGTGATCCTGGTGCATCACGACCGGGATATGCGGATACGATTCGACCGCCGCTTCGATCAGGTGGCGCAGGAACGGCTCGCCCGCATACTTACGCGCGCCGGCCGATGCCTGCATGATCACGGGCGCGCCGACCTGATCCGCCGCCGCCATGATCGCCTGGACCTGCTCCAGGTTGTTCACGTTGAAGGCCGGCAGGCCGTAACCGTGCTCTGCCGCGTGGTCCAGCAATTGACGCATTGATACGAGAGGCATTGTGGAACTCCTTGGAATGAAAACCGGTGCGCCCTGACGCCGGCGCGGCGCTCGCTCCCCTCTGAACCGGGACGGCGCGGCGCGGCTGAGCGTCGAATAGCCGCATTTTATCGCGAAGCGCCTCCGATTCCGACCGCTGGGTGGCGCCCGCTCGCAATTTGTTACGTTCGCACGGCACAATCCGGCCAAAAAGGAGAAAAAAAGCCGCGCGGGGCTTCGGACCCCGCGCGGCGCTTGCGCAAAAAACAGTGCCGGATCGATTCCGGCCGATCCGGGCCGCCGGCCCGCGGGCCGGTTCGATACGGCTCAGCCGGCGCTCAATAGTGCTCGCCGACCCGCACGATCTTCAGCGTGTTGGTGCCGCCCGCCTGCCCCATCGGCTCGCCGACGGTCAGCACGACCATGTCGCCGTGCTGCACGTAGCCCTGCTTGACGACGATCTCGAGCGCCGCCTGCAGCGCCGAATCGCGGTCGCTGTTGAAGTCGACGTGCAGCGGCGTCACGTTGCGGTACAGCGCCATCGTGCGCTCGCTGCCGACGCGCGGCGTCAGCGCGAAGATCGGCACGTGCGTGTAGTGACGCGACATCCACAGCGCGGTCGCGCCCGATTCGGTCAGCGCGATGATCGCCTTCGCGCCGAGGTGGTACGCGGTGAACAGCGCGCCCATCGCGATCGACTGGTCGATCCGCGTGAACGTGCGGTCGAGGAAATCCTTGTCCAGCTCGACTTCTTCCGATTTTTCCGCCTCGACGCACACGGCCGCCATCGTCTCGATCGTGACGACCGGGTACTTGCCGGCGGCCGTCTCGGCCGACAGCATCACCGCGTCGGTGCCGTCGAGCACCGCATTCGCGACGTCCGACACTTCCGCGCGGGTCGGCACGGGCGCGTAGATCATCGATTCCATCATCTGCGTCGCGGTGATCACGAGCTTGTTCGACTCGCGCGCCATCCGGATCATCCGCTTCTGCAGCGCCGGCACGGCCGCGTTGCCCACTTCGACCGCGAGGTCGCCGCGCGCGACCATGATGCCGTCGGACGCGTCGAGGATGCTCTGCAGCGCCGGAATCGCCTCCGCGCGCTCGATCTTCGCGATCATCTTCGGCTTGATGCCGTATGGCGCGCCCGCGATGTTCGCGAGCTGGCGCGCCATTTCCATGTCGGTCGCATTCTTCG
>NZ_LZXX01000001.1:3972-4750 GCF_001729305.1 Burkholderia sp. A2
GCGCGAGCGTCGTCTTGCCGTTCTCGAACTTGCCGACGCGGATCTTCGGGCCCTGGAGGTCGGCCATGATCGCGATCTCGCGGCCGACCTTGCGGGCGGCCTCGCGCACCATTTCGGCGCGCTGGCGGTGATCGTCGGCCGTGCCGTGCGAAAAATTGAGCCGCACGACGTCGAGGCCCGCCTGCATCATCTGCAGCAGAATCTCCGGCGAACTGGATGCCGGGCCGATCGTGGCGACTATCTTGGTGGCGCGCTGCATGAAACTCCTCATCTGGATCAAGGTGGATGCGCTGGGTGAAACGCTGCGAGAGCCGGAACCGGCAGGCCCAGCGGCCGCCGTTCCGGGGGGCGTGCCGGTGCTGGCGCCCGGCATCGCTTTGTTCTGAATCTCGTGGTGCTGCACGGCCGCGTCGCCGGCGGCCGCCGGTGCGCGCGGGGCGGTGTTCGCCCGCGCGGGCGCGCGTGTGCGCTTGCCCGCGCCGGCCGGCTGCTCCGCTTTCGCGGAGCGCGCGGCCTTCGTCACCCCTGCGCGCGCCGCCACGCTCAGGCCGCCCGCGTTTCGAGCACTTCCACCGCCGGCAGCTTCTTCCCTTCGAGGAACTCGAGGAAGGCGCCGCCGCCCGTCGAGATGTAGCTGACCTGGTCGTGGATGCCGTACTTCGCGATGGCCGCGAGCGTGTCGCCGCCGCCTGCGATCGAGAACGCGGACGATTTGGCGATCGCTTCGGCGAGCGTCTTGGTGCCGTTGCCGAACTGGTCGAACTCGAACACGCCGACC
>NZ_LZXX01000002.1:0-314770 GCF_001729305.1 Burkholderia sp. A2
GCGGTCACTGGGGTGGCGGCCATTGGCACTGACCGGCGCGCGACGGCGCGGGAGAGCATCATGAGGAACACGATTGTCCGAAGTCTGTGCATCGTCCTGGCCGGCCTCGCGGCCGCACCGGGCGTCGCCGATGCGCAGAGCAGCGCTTACACGAATTCGCCGGCCGAGCTGTATGCGGGGCCGGCGCCCGATTATCCGGTGGTCGCGCAGATTCCGCCCGGCACCGCGCTGGGCGTATTCGGCTGCCTGAGCGACTACACGTGGTGCGACGTCGCGCTGCCGGGCGTGCGCGGCTGGATCGATGCGCAGTTGCTCGACTATCCGTATCAAGGCAGCTACGTGCCGTTGCTCGAGTACGGCGCGATCATCGGCGTGCCGGTGACCGGATTTGCGATCGGCGCGTACTGGGATCGCTATTACCGGCACCGCCCGTGGTATCCGGACCGCGACCGCTGGGCGCATCGGGCGGAGCCGAGGCTCGGCCCGGGAGGCATGCCGCCGGCGCAAGGGCGTCCGCAACCGGGCGCGCCGATGCAGGTCGCGCCGGGCGGCCCGCCGCCCGTGCATGACACGCGGCCGTCGGCGACGCGCGGCGGCTGGAACGGTGCGAACCGGATGCCGGCGCCGGCCGCGCCAACGCCGATGCCGGGTGGGGTGGGCAATGCGCGTCCGGGCAGTCCGGCGCCAACGCCGATGCCGGGCGGAGCGGGCAATGCGCGTCCGGCCGGGCCTCCGCCGGCCGTGCTGCGGCCGCCGCCCGCCCCGGGCGGCGAGGCCCGCACGATGCCGCCGCCGGTGCGGCAGGGCGGCGGCGGTTATGCGCAGCCGCAGGGCGGCGGAAACGGTGGCGGTCACCACGGCGGCGGTGGCGGCCCCGACGAACGCCGGCACTGATTGCGCCGGTGCCGCGGGTGCGCCGCGCCCCGGACGAAAAAAAGCCGCTCCGGAGAGCGGCCTTGGGATCAGGCAAGCGGGCGAGGTAACGTGCTACCGGTCGCCCGCAGCCCGCTGCGTCAGTCGTCCAGCAGCGACAGGTCGCGCACCGCACCCTTGTCGGCCGACATGACCAGCTTCGCGTATGCCTTCAGCGCCGCGGACACCTTGCGCGGACGCGGCTGCGCGGGCTTCCAGCCCTTCGCGTTCTGCTCCTCGCGGCGGCGCGCCAGTTCCTCGTCCGATACGAGCACGTCGATCGTGCGGTTCGGAATGTCGATGCGGATCCGGTCGCCGTCGCGCACCAGGCCGATTGCGCCGCCCGCTGCCGCTTCGGGCGAGCAGTGGCCGATCGACAGACCCGAGGTACCGCCCGAGAAACGGCCGTCCGTCAGCAGTGCGCACGCCTTGCCGAGCCCCTTCGACTTGATGTAGCTGGTCGGGTAGAGCATTTCCTGCATGCCGGGGCCGCCCTTCGGGCCTTCGTAGCGCACGATCACCACGTCGCCGGCCTTGACCTTGTCGTTCAGGATGTTCTCGACCGCTTCGTCCTGCGATTCGGTGACGTGCGCCGAGCCTTCGAACACGAGAATGCTTTCGTCGACGCCGGCCGTCTTCACCACGCAGCCGTCGAGCGCGATGTTGCCCGTCAGCACGGCGAGGCCGCCTTCCTTCGAGAACGCATGCTCGTACGAGCGGATGCAGCCTTCGGCGCGGTCGAGGTCGAGGCTCGGCCAGCGCGTGTTCTGGCTGAACGCGACCTGCGTCGGGATCCCGGCCGGGCCGGCCAGGTAGAACGTGCGGACCGCTTCGTCCTGCGTGCGGACGATGTCCCACTGGTCGAGCGCATCCTTCAGCGTCGGCGCGTGCACGGTCGGCACGTCGGTGTGCAGCTTGCCGGCGCGGTCCAGTTCGCCGAGGATCGCCATGATGCCGCCCGCGCGGTGCACGTCCTCGATGTGGTACTTGTTCGTGTTCGGCGCGACCTTGCACAGCTGCGGCACGATGCGCGACAGGCGGTCGATGTCCTTCATCGTGAAGTCGATGCCGGCTTCACGCGCAATCGCCAGCAGGTGCAGGATCGTGTTGGTCGAGCCGCCCATCGCGATGTCGAGCGTCATCGCGTTCTCGAACGCCTTGAAGCCGACCGCGCGCGGCAGCACGCGTTCGTCGTCCTGCTCGTAGTGCTGGCGCGTCAATTCGACGATGCGGCGGCCGGCGCGCTTGAACAGTTGTTCGCGGTCGGCGTGCGTGGCGACCACCGTGCCGTTGCCGGGCAGCGACAGGCCGAGCGCTTCGGTCAGACAGTTCATCGAGTTCGCGGTGAACATGCCCGAGCACGAACCGCAGGTCGGGCACGCCGAGCGCTCGACTTCGGCGACGTCGGCGTCCGAATACGACTGGTCGGCCGCGATCACCATCGCGTCGACGAGGTCGAGCTTCTTCAGTTCGATGGACTTGGTGACAGGGTTCGCGAGGCGCGTCTTGCCGGCTTCCATCGGGCCGCCCGACACGAAGATCACCGGAACGTTCAGGCGCATCGCGGCCATCAGCATCCCCGGTGTGATCTTGTCGCAGTTCGAGATGCACACCATCGCGTCCGCGCAGTGCGCGTTCACCATGTATTCGACCGAATCGGCGATGATGTCGCGGCTCGGCAGCGAATAGAGCATGCCGTCGTGGCCCATCGCGATGCCGTCGTCGACCGCGATCGTGTTGAATTCCTTCGCGACGCCGCCCGCGGCTTCGATCTCGCGCGCGACGAGCTGGCCGAGATCCTTCAGGTGAACGTGCCCGGGCACGAATTGCGTGAACGAGTTGACGACCGCGATGATCGGTTTCGAGAAATCGTCGTCTTTCATGCCGGTGGCGCGCCACAGCGAGCGCGCACCTGCCATGTTGCGGCCGGCGGTGGAGGTTTTGGAACGGTAAGTGGGCATGGTGATGGCTGAAGAAATATCGCGGGAAAAGGGTGGAGGCTCGGGGAATAAAGGCCTCTCTCGCGCCCGTGCGAACAACCTCTTGAGCTGCGCCCTGGGCAAACTTCGCGATTATCCCACAGCCGCCGGGCGGGCGGCGCCGGCCGGCGCGGGCGGTGCGGCGGACAGCGGCCGGGTGCGCCGCGTGCGCGAGCCCCACCAGACCGAGCAAGCACGAAGCCCGACGCAGGCCATCGCCGGCGCAACCGGGCGGCGGCTCCATCGCCCGTTCCGCCGACGATGAAGCCGCGCCGCTCGATCGCGCGTCAGTCGAGCAGCGTCAGGATCTCGTCGTACAGCGCCTTCGGAATCCGCACCCCATTCGCGATGCTGCGCGCGCGGGCGTCGAAGCGCCGTTGCGACGGCAGCCGCGCGCCCTGCGCGACGATCGATTCGAACATCCGCTCGCCGCGCGCGAGTCCCGCGTCGAGATCGTCGCCGAGAAACACCTTCGGATCGAACGCGATCACGAGTTCGCCGTGGCACGGTGTCGCGCCGACGCCTTCGTCGAAGTCCATCGATTCCCGGCTCGTCATGTCGCCGATCAGCGCGCCGCCGAGCAGCTCGACCATCGCCGCGAGCGCCGAACCCTTGTGGCCGCCGAACGTGCGCATCGCGCCTTGCAGCGCGGCCTTCGGGTCGGTGGTCGGCTGGCCGTCGGCGTCGATCGCCCAGTGCGCCGGAATCGCCTTGCCTTGTTTCGCGTGCAGTTCGATGTCGCCGCGCGCGATCGCGCTCGTCGCGAAATCGAACACGAACGGCTCGCCGCCCGGGCGCGGCCATGCGAACGCGATCGGGTTGGTGCCGAACACGGGCTCGCGGCCGCCTTCCGGCGCGACCCAGCTATGGCTCGGGTTCATCGCGATGCCGACCAGCCCTTCGGCCGCGATCGCCTCGACCTCGGGCCACAGCGCGGAGAAGTGATAGCAGCGGTTGATCGCCATCGCGGCGATGCCGTGCTGCTTCGCCATCTCGACCAGCACGGGCAGCGCGGTTTCGAAGCTCAGCAGCGAGAAGCCGCGATGCGCGTCGACCGCGACGATCGACGACGACAGCTTGCGCAACGTCGGCACGGCCTGCGGATCGACCTTGCCTTTCTTCAGCGAGCGCACGCACACGAGCAGCCGGTACACGCCGTGTGAATGGCATTCGTCGCGCTGGCCCTGCGTGATCACGTTGGCGATGGCGCGCGCATGCGCGTCGGACATCCCGTTGTGCGTCAGCACGCGCAGCGCGAGCGCGTGGACTTCGTCGAGCGACAGCACGACTTCGGCGGTGCGCTCAGACATGGTTCACCTCGCATGGGGCGGGCACGCCGTCGATGCGTCGCGGCACGTGCAGCGGATTGCTGCTGCGGAGCGCGTCCGGCAGCAGCGCGTCCGGCACGTCCTGGTACGACACGGGGCGCAGGAAGCGCTCGATCGCGCGCGCGCCGACCGACGTCGTACGCGTGTCGGACGTCGCCGGGAACGGGCCGCCGTGCACCATCGCGTGGCCGACCTCGACACCCGTGCCGAAGCCGTTGACGAGAATGCGGCCTGCCTTGCGTTCGAGCGTCGGGCGCAGCGCGGCGAACAGCGCGGCGTCGCCGTCGGCGAGATGCGCGGCGACCGTCAACTGGCCTTCGAGCGATTTCAGCACGCGATGCAGCGTGCCGGCGTCCGGGCAGCGCACGATCAGCGACGCGGGGCCGAACACTTCGTCGCGCAGTTCGGGGTGGGCGATGAACGCGTCGGCGGAGGCCGCGAACAGCGCCGCGCGGGCCTGATGGCGGCCGCCTTCGACGCCTTCGGCCAGCAGTTCGACGGTTGAGTGATCGCGCAGCGCCGCGACGCCTTGCGCATAGCTCGCGTGGATGGCCGGTGTCAGCATCGTCTGCGCGGCCACGGCGCGCACGGCATCGGCCGACGCGGCTTCGAAGGCGCGCAGCGCGGGGCCGTCGACCGCGAGCACGAGGCCCGGATTCGTGCAGAACTGGCCGGCGCCGAGCGTAAGCGACGCGACGAACTGCGATGCGATGGCGTCGTGACGCGCACCGAGCGCGGCGGGACACAGCAGCACGGGATTGATCGAGCTCATTTCCGCATAGACGGGGATCGGCTCGGCTCGCGCGGCCGCGATATGCATCAGCGCCACGCCGCCGCGACGCGAGCCGGTGAAGCCGACGGCCTTGATGCGCGGATCGGCGACGAGCGCCTGACCGATCTCGCGCGATGCGTCGAACAGCAGCGAGAACACGCCGGCCGGCATCCCGCATTCGCGCACGGCCTGCTGGATTGCGCGGCCGACGAGTTCAGACGTGCCCGGATGCGCGGAATGCGCCTTGACGATCACCGGGCAGCCGGCCGCCAGCGCCGACGCCGTGTCGCCGCCGGCCACCGAGAACGCGAGCGGGAAGTTCGACGCGCCGAACACGGCGACGGGGCCGAGCGCGACGTTGCGCAGGCGCAGGTCGACGCGTGGCAGCGGCTTGCGCTCCGGGCGTGCCGGGTCGATCCGCGCGTCGAGAAAACCGCCGTCCCGCACCAGCGATGCGAACAGCGCGAGCTGCCCGACCGTGCGGCCGCATTCGCCTTCGATGCGCGCACGCGGCAGCCCCGTTTCGACGACGCAGCGCTCGATCAGCTCGTCGCCGAGCGCCATGACGTGGCGGCCGATCGCATCGAGGAACGCGGCGCGTGCTTCGAGCGACGTTTCGCGATACGTATCGAACGCGTCGTCGGCGAGTGCGCACGCCGTTTCCAGGTCGTGCAGGCTCGCACCGCCGAACGCCGGTTCGAGCGGTTCGCCTGTTGCGGCGGCGAGCGCATGGAGGGTGCCGTTCTGTCCGGCGATGGCCGACTGGCCGATCAGGAGCTGGCCTGTGAGTTGCATGGTTTTCCTCGGAAAAAAGCAGGGCCGGGCGTGATGTGCCCGGCCGATGGAAGGGGAAAGGGGGAGGGCGCGTCAGTCCTCGTCGTCGTCGAGTTGCAGCTTGTCGGCGCGCACGCCGGTGTGCGCCCCCCAGTAGTAGATGACGAGCGCGACGGCCGCGACGACGACCGTGTCGTACGGATGCGCGAGCCGGCCCGTGCCGCCGAAGCCGCCCAGATACGACAGCACGATCATCGCCGCATAGAACGCGATCAGCCACGCGGACGAGCGCACCTGCTCGGCGAGACTCAGGTGCGTGATTGGCACCCAGCGGCGGCACGCGAGATAGATGGCGAACATCGCGATCTGCAGCCCGAGCAGCCAGGACACCGTGCTCCAGCCCGACCAGTAGACGATCAGCGCGGCGATCACGAACGACGCGGGGCCGGTGAGGCCGAACGCGCTGGCGCGGAACGGCCGCGGCAGGTCGGGCGCCGTGCGGCGCAGCGCGGCGACCGACACGGGCGCGACCGCATAGCTCAACACCAGCGCGGCCGACACGATGTTGATCAGCGCTTCCCAGGACGGGAACGGCAGCGTCCAGAAGATCGCGAGGCCGAATGTGAGCCACAGGCCCGCACGCGGGATGCCCGACGCTTCGTCGACGCGGGTGAACACCTTGAAGAACGTGCCCGTCTTCGCCCAGCCGTAGACCACGCGCGGCGTCGCGTTCATGTAGATGTTGCCGCAGCCGCTCGGCGAGATCATCGCGTCGGCGACGACCATCACCGCGAGCCAGCCGACGCCGAGCGCGAGCGCGATGTCGCGATACGGCAGCGAGAACGCCTTGCTCACGTCGTGCCAGCCGGCGGCGAGCATGTCGGTGGGAATGCTGCCGATGAACGCGAGCTGCAGCAGCACGTAGATCAGCGTGGACAGCAGGATCGACAGGATCAGCGCGATCGGGATCGTGCGCTGCGGATTGCGCACCTCGCTCGCGACCGACACGATCGGCGTGAGCCCGAGATACGCGAAGATGATGCCGCCGGCCGACACGGCCATCTCGATGCCCGGCATGCCGAACGGCGCGAAGCCGTGCACGGTCAGGTTAGCGGGCTTGAAGAACGTGAACAGCACGCCGATCACCGCGAGCGGCACGATGAACTTGAAGACGCTGATGATGTTGTTCGCTTTCGCGAACGTCTTCACGCTCGAATAGTTCAGGTAAAAGAAGAAGCCGAGCAGCGCGGCCTGCACGAGCCAGCCGAGGGTGGTCGGGTCGCTCGATCCTTCGACCGTCAGGCCCGGAAACCACGCGGCCGCATACTGGCGCGCGGCGACGACTTCGATCGCGATCAGGCTCGAGAACGCGATCAGCGTGATGAAGCCCATCAGGTAGCCGAGCAGCGGGCCGTGCGAGAACACCGGGTAGCGCACCACGCCGCCCGCGCGCGGCAGCGCGGCGCCGAGTTCGCAGTAGACGATGCCGAGCAGCAGCACCGCGAAGCCGCCGAGCAGCCACGAGAAGATTCCGGCCGGGCCCGCGATCGTCGATACGTGACTCGCGGCGAACAGCCACCCCGAACCGAAAATGGCGCCGAGACCGATGAACGTGAGATCGGTCAGCGACAGCTGTTTCTTGAACTTGCCGTGACCCGCGCCGGGGCGCGCGGAACGGGAAAGCGGGACAGACGGGTGTGCATTGCCTTGGCCTGGCATGGGCGTGTCTCCTGGGGAATGTCGGTACAGGCGCGCGTGGCGCGCGCTCCGACGGAGCAGCGCGCACGCCTGCCGGCCGGCGTCGCCCGGTTCGAACGACCGGGGCGGGCCGCGGCCCGTTCACGCGCGGCGCGGGGTGGCGCCGGGGCGAGCGGGCCCGCGGACCATGCCGGACCGCGGACGGCGACGCACAGGGCAAACCCGCGCGCCGCCGCAGGGCGTCGATCAGAGACCGACGTCGGGCAGCGCCGGGCGCGTGTCGAGCGCCTTCGCGACGATGGCCTTCACTTCAGCGAGCGTGTCGCCTTGCAGCGCGAGGCGCGGCGGACGCGTGACCGCGCTGCCGCGGCCGACCAGTTCTTCGCACAGCTTGATGCACTGCACGAGATCCGGGCGTGCGTCGAGGTGCAGCAGCGGCATGAACCAGCGATACAGCGCGAGCGCTTCGTCGAAGCGCTTTTGCTTCGCGAGGCGGAACAGCGTCTCGCCTTCCTTCGGAAACGCGTTCGACATGCCCGACACCCAGCCTTCGGCGCCGACCGCGATGCTCTCGACCACGACGTCGTCGAGGCCCGCGAACAGCACGAAGCGATCGCCGACCGCGTTGCGCAGATCGATGAAGCGGCGCGTATCGCCCGACGAATCCTTGAAGCAGACGATGTTCTCGCAATCCTGCAGCGCGATCAGCACGTCGGGCGTCACGTCGTTCTTGTAGATCGGCGGATTGTTGTAGACCATCACCGGCAGGTCGGTGCTCGTTGCGACCGCGCGGAAGTGCGCGGCGGTTTCGTGCGGCTTCGCCGAGTAGACGAGCGCGGGCATCACCATCACGCCGTCGACGCCGACGCGCTGCGCTTCGCGCACCGTATTGCGCGCGAATTCGGTCGTGAATTCGGCGATGCCGGCGATCACCGGAATCTTGCCGCCGGCCGCATCGCGTGCGGCCTCGATCACCTGAAGCTTCTCGCTCGTCGACAGCGACGTGTTTTCGCCGACCGTGCCGCAGACCACGAGGCCCGACACGCCGTCGTTCACCAGGTTCTTGACCACACGGTGCGTGGCGTCGATGTCGAGGGAAAAGTCCGGCTTGAACTGGGTGCTGACGGCCGGGAAAACCCCGGTCCACTGAATGGCTTTGCGGCTCACTGAAATCTCCTACGTTCGTATCGGTCGGCCGACGGGTGTGTCGGTGTGGCAACCAGTATCGCCGCGCAAACGCCCATCACGCTTGAGTCGTATCGCGGAGCAAAATGACGAAATCGGCACAGCGGCCGGCAGGGGCGGGAAGGGTGCGTCGCACTATGCCGATTTCGTCGTCGTCCTCATCGAAAAGCCACAAGCGGACGGACGCGCGACGGAGGAAGCTATGCTCCTTTCCCCACTTCGGACGGCTCATGATGAAGCGCATCCAGATCATCGATTCGCACACGGGCGGCGAACCCACTCGGCTCGTCGTGTCCGGCTTTCCGTCGCTCGGCAACGGCACGATGGCCGAGCGCCGCGACGTGCTCGCGCGCGAGCACGACCGTTATCGCACCGCGTGCATCCTCGAGCCGCGCGGCAGCGACGTGCTGGTCGGTGCGGTGCTGTGCGACCCGGTGTCGGCCGACGCGGCGGCCGGCGTGATCTTCTTCAACAATAGCGGCTATCTCGGGATGTGCGGGCACGGCACGATCGGCGTCGTGCGCACGCTGCATCACATGGGACGCATCGCGCCCGGCGTGCACCGGATCGAGACGCCGGTCGGCACCGTCGAGGCGACACTGCACGACGACCTGTCGGTCAGCGTGCGCAACGTGCCCGCGTATCGCCACGCACACGGCATCGCGCTCGACGTGCCGGGATACGGCCCCGTGAAGGGCGACGTCGCGTGGGGCGGGAACTGGTTCTTCCTGATCAGCGACCACGGGCAGCGCGTCGCCGGCGACAACGTCGCGGCGCTCACCGCGTACGCGTCGGCCGTGCGCGAAGGGCTCGAACGCGCGGGCGTCACCGGCGCGAACGGCGGCGAGATCGATCACATCGAGCTGTTCGCCGACGATCCCGCGCATGACAGCCGCAGCTTCGTGCTGTGCCCGGGCCTCGCGTACGATCGGTCGCCGTGCGGCACCGGTACGAGCGCGAAGCTCGCGTGCCTCGCGGCCGACGGCAAGCTCGCGCCGGGCGCCGTGTGGCGGCAGGCGAGCGTGATCGGCAGCGTGTTCCACGCCAGCTACGAGCTGGCCGACGGCGGCATCGTGCCGACGATTCGCGGCAGCGCGCACCTGAGCGCGGAAGCGACGCTGCTGATCGACGAAGACGATCCGTTCGGCTGGGGCATCGGGTCGTGAGCGAAACGAAGACCGACGTCGTCGTGATCGGCGCCGGCATCGTCGGCGCGGCGTGCGCGCACGAACTCGCGCAGCGCGGGCTGCGCGTGCTCGTCGTCGACGACGCGAGCGGCGGCGCGACCGGCGCGGGCATGGGGCACCTCGTCGCGATGGACGACAATGCGGCCGAACTCGCGCTGAGCCATTACTCGATCGAACTGTGGCGCGCGTTGAGCGGCGAGATGCCCGACGGCTGCGCATACCGCAACTGCGGCACGCTGTGGCTCGCGGCCGATGCGCACGAGATGGATCTCGCACGCGCGAAGCAGGCGACGCTCGCCGCCCACGGCGTGGCCGGCGAGCTGATCGACGCGGCGGCGCTCGCGCAACTGGAGCCGATGCTGCGCGCGGGCCTCGGCGGCGCGCTGAAGATTCCGGGCGATGCGATCCTCTATGCGCCCGTCACCGCGAACTGGCTGCTGCAGCGCGCGCCGCGCATCACGTTGCGCCGCGAGCGGGCCGTCGCGATCGACGGCCCCAGCGTGACGCTCGCGAGCGGTGACGTGCTGCGCGCGGAGCGTGTGATCGTCGCGAACGGCGTCGCGGCGCGCACGCTGCTGCCCGAACTGCCGCTGCGCCCCAAAAAGGGCCATCTGCTGATTACCGACCGCTATCCGGGCCACGTGTCGCACCAGCTCGTCGAGCTCGGCTATGCGGCGAGCGCGCACGCAAGCGACGGCACGTCGGTCGCGTTCAACGTGCAGCCGCGGCCGACCGGCCAGCTGCTGATCGGCTCGTCGCGCCAGTTCGACACCGAAGACGCGCAGGTCGAGCCGCCGGTGCTCGCGCGCATGCTGCGCCGCGCGGTCGGCTATCTGCCGGATCTGGCCGACCTGAACGGCATCCGCGCATGGACCGGCTTCCGCTCAGCGAGCCCCGACGGCCTGCCGCTGCTCGGCGAGCACCCGGCGCGGCCGGGCGTGTGGCTCGCGGTCGGGCACGAAGGGCTCGGCGTGACGACCGCGCCGGGCAGCGCGCGGCTCGTCGCCGCGCTGATGGCCGGCGAGCGGCCGTCCATCGATATCGAACCGTATCTGCCGGGACGCTTCCTGAGCGCGTCCCTCGTCACCGGAGCGCTGACATGAAACGACCCCCACGCTCACTTTGTTCGCTGTCGACCGGAGTTGGCGCTTCAGCGCTGACTCAGGTCCCATGCAAGGCGCCCCTCGCGGCGGCGGTTGACCTCCTTGGGACGGCCCGGCGGAGGCTGGCATGATCATTCATCTGGACGGCCGCGCGCTGACGGTGGCCGACGGTGCGACTGTCGCGGCCGCCGTCGCGGCGAGCGGCGACGACACGACGCGCGTGTCGTGCACGGGCGCGGCGCGAGCACCGTTTTGCGGGATGGGCATCTGCCAGGAATGCCGGATGACGATCGACGGCCGGCGCCGGCTCGCGTGCCAGACGTTGTGCCGCGATGGCATGCAGGTGGAGCGCACGCGATGAAACAGCAACGATTGAGCGTCGACGTCGCGATCGTCGGCGCGGGCCCGGCCGGGCTGTCGGCCGCGCTGGCCGCCTCGCGAAGCGGCGCGACCGTTGCGATCGTCGACGACAACCCGCGTGCGGGCGGGCAGATCTGGCGGCAGCCGGCAGCGGCCGCACCGACGCCGGCCGCCGCCGAACGCCTCGCGGTGCTGCGGCAGCCGAACGTCACGCATCTTGCGGGGACGCGCATCGTCGCCGAAACGCAGCCGGGCACGCTCCTGCTCGAAGACGACGAACGCGGGCTCCTCCTCGATTTCCGGACGCTGATTCTCTGCTGCGGCGCCCGCGAGCTGCTGCTGCCGTTTCCGGGCTGGACCCTGCCGGGCGTGACCGGCGCGGGCGGCTTGCAGGCGCTGATCAAATACGGGCTCGACGTACGCGGGCAGCGCACGGTGATCGCGGGCAGCGGGCCGCTGCTGCTGGCGAGCGCGGCGACGGCCCGGCAGGCTGGCGCGCGCGTGTCGCACGTGCTCGAACAGGCCGCATGGGGCGACGTGGCGGGCTTCGGCGCGGGGCTGTGGCGCTGGCCGTCGAAGCTCGCGCAGGCCGCGAAGCTCGTCACGGTCGCGTATCGGCCCGATGCGTACGTCGTCGAGGCATTCGGCGACCAGCGGCTCGAACGCGTGCGAATTCGCCAGGGCGATCGCGAATTCGACGTCGACTGCGACCGGCTCGCGTGCGGCTTCGGCCTCGTGCCGAATACCGTGCTGCCGAGCCATCTCGGATGCCGGATCGAGCATGGCGCGGTGGCGGTCGACGCGCACCAGCGCACGAGCCGCGACGGATGTTTCGCGGCGGGCGAGTGCACGGGCGTCGGTGGCAGCGAGTTGGCGATGGTCGAAGGCGAGATCGCCGGCTACGCGGCGACCGGCCAGACCGCACATCTGGCCGCGCTGATCGCACGGCGCGCGCACTGGCAGGCTTTCGCGGATGCCGTGCGCGAGCGCTTCGCGATCCGGGAGCCGATCCGCCGGCTCGCGCGACCCGACACGCTGCTGTGTCGTTGCGAAGACGTGCGGTTCGATGCGGTCGCGCGGGAACCGGGCTGGACGGCCGCCAAACTGCAGTCGCGCTGCGGGATGGGTGCGTGCCAGGGCCGCGTGTGCGGCGCGGCCGCGCAGGCGCTGTTCGGCTGGACGCCGCCAGCGCCGCGCACGCCGCTCGTACCCGCGCGGGTCGGCACGCTGATGCTCGACGGCACGGAATCCTGCGACCGCGCGTGACGCGTGAAGCGTCGCGGTGAAGCGGCCCGGTTCAGGCCGGGCCGTGTCTTTTACTTCAGCTTCACTTTGGATCGATGGCGGGTGACGCAATGCTGTCGACCGCGTTCGCCGTCGTTGCCGCGCCATGTGTGATCGCGGCGGTCGCCGCGCTGGCGCTCGGCGTGGTTCGCGCCTGCGCGGTACGCGCGGTGGCTGCCGACGGGACGGCTGGCAAGCAGGCCTGACAGACGGAACGGCGGCCGGATTGCCGGTCCTGCAAGCAGCGGGACACAGCAATATATAAATTTATATAATATCGATTCTTTAATCGTATTCCCGCTCCGATGAACGACGATCTTCCCGCCGGGTTGCCCGGGCCCGATCAGATGCGCGCCGCCGCCGAATCGGCGTGCGCGCTCCTCAAGGTGATGTCGAATCCCGACCGGCTGCTGCTGCTGTGCGAACTGTCGCAGGGTGAGCGCTGCGTGAGCGATCTCGAGGCGCGACTGGACATCCATCAACCGACGCTGTCGCAGCAGCTTGGTGTATTGCGGGACAACGCGCTGGTTCGTACGCGCCGCGAAGGCAAGACGATCCGCTATTCGCTCGACAGTCCGGCCGTGGTCGCGATGATGGGCGTGCTGTACGAGCAGTTTTGCGGGGCGACCGCGAAGGAGGCGCGCGATGCAGGTTGATGCACTTCATTTCACGCCGTGGCCGTCGCTGGCCGGCGGCGTGCTGATCGGGCTGGCGGCGGCGTGGCTCGTCGTGTTCAACGGCCGGATTGCCGGTATCAGCGGGATCGTCGGCGGCCTGATGACGGCGGGCGGCGCAGAGCGCGGCTGGCGCGCCGCGTTCGTCGCCGGGCTGATCGCCGCGCCCGTCGCGATGCGTTTCGTCGGGAGCGGGCTGACGCCGCAGGTCGCCGCCAGTTGGCCTGAATTGCTGGCGGCCGGGCTGCTGGTCGGGATCGGCACGCGGTACGCGGGCGGCTGCACGAGCGGTCACGGCGTGTGCGGGATATCGCGCGGGGCGCTGCGTTCGGTGGTCGCGACGGCGACCTTCATGGTTGCCGGCTTCGCGACCGTCTTCGTGCGGCTGCACGTGCCGGGAGGCTGACATGCAGGCAGGATTCGCGTTTCTGGCGGGGCTGCTGTTCGGCGTCGGCCTCATCGTGTCGGGCATGGCCAATCCGCAGAAGGTGCTCGGTTTCCTCGATCTCGCAGGCCGCTGGGATCCGTCGCTCGCGTTCGTGATGGCGGGCGCGATCGGTGTCGCGGTGTTCGCGTTCGCGTGGGCGAAGCGCCGGACACGATCGTGGCTCGGCTTGCCGATGCAGTTGCCGGCCGCCCGGACGATTACCGTTCGCCTCGTCGCCGGAAGCGCAGCGTTCGGCATCGGCTGGGGGATTGCCGGGTTCTGTCCGGGCCCCGCGATCGTGTCGATCGGCTTCGGGTCGGCCAAGGGAATCGGGTTCGTCGTCGCGATGCTGGCCGGGATGGCGCTGTTCGAGTGGATCGAGCGTCGGCGGAACGGGCGGTGAGGCGGCGGCACGCTCGCTGGACGCGGCCGCTCGGAACATCACACGTTCATCGATCACCGCGATGATGCGGTGACCTCCCTGTGTTTCCCGCGGCGGGCAAGTCGCGATGTCAGGCATGCTCGCTCACGTGGCGGCTGCCGTGCACTCGCCCGGACAGCCGGCGCAGGATGCCGCGCCACACCGAGAGCATGCCGCTTCGACCTGACGGTTCCACGATCGTCGTGCTGACCACGCGGCTGCCGCGAGCCGACAGCGCGAAGTGACCGGCGGTTTCGAGCGTCAGGCATTCGCCTTCGTCGAGTTCGCGGCGAATGTATTGCGGTACATCGGGCAGCCAGTCGAGCCCGGCGTGGCGCAGCGTGACCGCCAGCGCGCCGTCCAGCACGATCAACTGGCTGCCCTTGTCGAACCACGCAAAGTGGCTTTGCCCGACGTCGAGCCGGAGGTGTTGCGTCCGCATGGCGATTCCCTTTTCCCGGTTGCTCCGGTTGCGCGGCCTCGTGACGACGAGGCGACAGCGTGCAATCAGGTTAGGGAAACGGACGTGCGCACGACAGATTCAGGGGACGGGAATCTGTTGCGGTGCAGGCGACGATTTCGGGCTGCTGTATCGGTGGGTTTTTCCCGGATCTGTATCTGGCGTGCGGTGGCGGCCGCGGGCACGATGGTTCGCATGACGATTTTCGCCGACGCATCCCGCACGCCTTTGCCGATGGACGGCGAGCCGCTTTACGAACGGCTCGCCGAACATTACCGCCGCATCATCGCGGCCGGCACGCTGTCGCCCGGCGACCGGATGCCGTCGGTTCGCGCGTGCATGGCGCAGCACGGCGTCAGCCTGTCGACCGCGATCCAGGCGTTTCGGCGGCTCGAGGATGCGGGCTGGTGCGACGCGAAGCCGCGTTCGGGTTACTACGTGCGCCGCCGCACGGCGGCCGTGCTCGACACGCTGCCGGAAAGCGACGTGCCGCCGCTGAGCGTCGAGCCGCCGTTCGCGGGGCTGCACGAACGCGTATCGCGCGCGATCGACCGTGCGAACGCGGCGACCGATGCGTTGAATCTCGGCGGCGCATCCGCGCACGCCGCGCTGTATCCGACCGAGCGCCTGCAGGCGCTGGCGATCCGGCTGCTGCGGCGCAAGCCCACATTGCTGACCGACGCCGGGCCCGTCGGCGGTTCGCCCGAATTCCGGCAGACGATGGCCAAACGCGCGTTGTCCTACGGCGTGACGCTGACGCCGGACGACGTGATGTCGACGAGCGGCGGCGTCGATGCGGTGAATCTCGCGTTGCGTGCGGTCGCGCGGCCCGGCGACACGATCGCGATCGAATCGCCGGCCTTCTTCGGCCTGATCCAGTTGCTCGAAAGCCTCGGCCTGAAGGCGCTCGAAATCCCGGCAAGCCCGACGACCGGCCTGTCGATCGAGGCGCTCGAAGTGGCGCTGGTTGCCTATCCGGACATCCGGGCCGTGGTCGTCGTGCCGAACCTGCAAAACCCGCTCGGCTGCGTGATGCCCGACGAGCGCAAGGCCGAGCTCGTCGCGCTGTGTTCGCACCACGGTGTGGCCGTGATCGAGGACGAGCCTTATCGCGAGCTCGTCGAGGCGCCGCAGGCCGTCAGGCCGGTCAAGGCATGGGATCGCGACGGCACGGTGATCTACTGCCCGTCGTTCAACAAGGTACTGGCTCCCGGGATGCGGCTCGGCTGGATGAGTGCGGGCCGCTGGCATGCGCGCGTGAGGATGCTGAAATTCGCGCACAGCCGGCACAACGCCGCGCTGTTGCAGGCCGTTGCGGCTGAATTCGTGGGCTCGGGCGCGTTCGATCGGCACCTGCACCGGTTCCGCGAACAGTTGCGTGTGCAGCGCGACGTGACGATCGACGCGATTGCGCGTCATTTCCCGGCCGGCACGCGGATGAACCAGCCGCTGGGCGGGATGCTGCTGTGGATCGCGTTGCCGGAAGGCGTGCGCTCCGATGCGCTGTTCGACGCCGCGCTGGCGCACGGAGTCAAGATCGCACCCGGTTCGATCTTCTCGAATTCGGACCGTTTCGACGGCTATATCCGGCTCGCCTGCACGCGCGTATTCGATGCGGCGCACGAGGCGGCGTTCGACACACTCGGCCGCCTCGTACGGGAAGCCATGGCGGCCGGGTAAGCGCGACGGCGGTGGCCGGCCGGGCTTGCGAATACGCGAGTGCTCCGGCCGGACGCGGTACCGAAGCGGCAAGCCGCCGCCATTTCATCGGCCGACCGAATGCGTGGCGAGGTGCTGGCGAATCAGCGACAGGTAACGATCGCCGACCGAGAAATCGCGTGCCGCGCGCGGCTGGGCGGCGGCCGGGCGCAGCGTGGCCGGCACGCTCATGCCCAGATACCGGCACACGGCGGACGGAAAGGGCTTGCGCGTATGCCCGAGCTGACGCGCCGCGCGCTCGACGCGGGCATCGCCGACCTGGGCACGCAGCCACGCCAGTACTTGGCGATCGGTGTCGTTGACGATACGGACCAGATGTTCCATCGCGCACCTCACTGTTCATAAATACAGTACTGTAAATATAACCAGTGTTTGCGCGAACCGCAAGCAGGGGCGCGGCGGCTGGCCGTTCGGCCAGGGTCAGCGCACCGGCGCGGCAGTGCGCGCGACGCGGGCCGCCGGGGCCGCAGGGGCGGCCGGCGCGGCCCGGCCGGTATAGCGCGCATCGGTCAGCGTGCCGAGGAACGCGACGATGTCGTCGATTTCCGCGTCGGTCAGCGCGGGCGGCGTGCCGGGCCGGCGGTTCATCGGCGTCGAATTGACGTTGATGTTGCCGCGATAGGCGGCCGGCACGTCGTCGAAGGTCTTGGCGCCGTGATACCAGAAGCCGGGGTCGGTCGAGCGCGTGTTGTAGAACGCCACCGCGTCGCGCAGCGTCGTGAACACGCCGTTGTGCATGAACGTCTGCTTGACCGCGACGTTGCGCAGCCCCGGCGTGCGCAGGTAGCCGCACCATTGCGTCGGCTCGGGCCAGCGCAGCCGGCGCGCGGTGTCGCACAGCCCGTTGTCGAAATGGCGCGGATCGCGGTTCGCCGGCAGCGCGCGGTTGCGCGGCACCGCGATCGCGTCGTAGCCGAAATCGGTGAACAGCGAGCGTTCCGGGCGGCTCGACGTGTCCGACAGCGTATGGCAGGTCATGCAATTGCCCTTGTCCGGATTCCGGAACAGCGCGAGGCCGCGCATCTCGGCCGGCGCGAGCGGCTTGCGCGTGCGCAGGAACGCGTCGAAGCGCGACGTGAACGGCGCCATCTCGTCGCTCTGCAGATAGGCTTCGACGGCCGTGCCCAGCGCGCGCACCAGTTGCTCGGGATCGCGCCGCACCGGCGCACCGAAGCGCGCGGCGAGATCGGGCGCGAGTTCGGTCGCATCGACCTTGCGCAGCAACGCGGCCGGCGACCGGTTGTTCATCTCGTTCGGATCGAACAGCGGCCCGCGGATCTGCTCGGCGAGCGTATCCGCGCGGCCGTCGCTGAACAGGCCGCCGAACGGCGACGGCGCGGGCGCATCGTCGTCCTGGTAGAAGTGGCGGCGCGGCACGTAGCGCACATACAGCAGCGACGGCGCGTTGCGCTGGCTGAAGCGTCCGGGCCGGCTGCCCTCCGGCACGCCGGGCCCCGCGAGCGATGCGGCCGACAGCGTCGGTGCGAACGCGCGGCCCGGATCGTGGCAGCCCGCGCACGACATGCCGCGCGGCTCGGACAGCCGCGGGTCGAAGAAGATCCGGCGGCCGAGCGCGACGAGCGTCGGGTCCGGCGCGAAGCGCGCGGCGGCCGCGTCGATCTTGCCCGTTACCTGCGGCGTGCCGTTGCCGATCGTGTCGACGACGCGCGACGGCGGTGCACCGGGAAGCAGGACCGTTTCGGCCGGCGCGGCGTGAGCCGCGAATGCCAGGCCGGCGAGTACGACCGCGACTACGCGCTGCAGCGTCTGCCGGCCACGCTCGCCGCGGCCGTCACATCGAACTTCTTCCGTCACGGCGCGATGAACCCGGTCTTGTCGCAGGCGAGTGTCCTGCCCGACTGATTGCACGACGCCAGCAGCTTGCCGGCCGCCGAATACGCATGGAACATCCAGCCCGTCGCCGGCGCGGCGTTGCGCTCCATGATCAGGAAACCAAAGCTGTTGTTGTGCGACAGCCGTTCGATCACCGCGCCCGGCGCGGGCGTCAGGCCGGCCGGGAACGGGTCGGGCAGCGCGACGTCGAGGTTGTCGCCGCCGTTGCCGGACACGATCGTCGCCGGGTGCCCGGACGAGAAGTTGATCGCCTGGAAATCGTGCACGTGGCCGTGCAGCGCGACGTGCACGCCCGGCGGGTAGTACGCCTGCGCGTTGAGGCTCGACATCACCGACTGCAGCGCGAGGTTGCCCGGCGCGGGCGTGCTGCCGGCGATCGGCGCGAACGCAAGGATCGGATGATGGTTCGTGAAGATCGTCGTCGTCATGCCGGCCTTCGACGCGAGCGCCGCGACCGTCTGGAACTGCTTCTGGTAGATGCCGAACTGCGCGTCGGTCGTCTTCAGCGGCGTGCGGCCGACCTTCGCCGTGTCGAACACGATCACCTGCGAGCCGGCGCCGAGCGACACCGCATAGGGTTCCGAATAGTTCGCGGTGTTGTCGTTGGCCGGATCGTCGCACGAGCGTGCGGCCGAATACGGGCGCGGGTCGAGAAAGCGGAACCAGCCCTGGCCCGCACGCGCGCATTCCTCGTGATTGCCGCGCACGACGACCCACGGCGCCTTCGCGAGCAACGCCGCGGCCGGGCGGAACAGGTCGGCCTGCCACGTATCCCAGCCGTAGCCCCACGGGCTGTCCTTGCAGCCGGCGATGTCCGGCGGGCACGCGTTCTCGCGATAGTGGTAGTCGCCGACGTGCAGCACGAGATCGGGCGACAGCTTCGCGACGCTGGCCGCGATCGTGCCGAGCGGCCAGACCGCGGCATCGTTGCACGCCTGCCATGCATTGTCGGCCTTCTTCATCCGGCAGCCCGTGTCGGCGATGATCGCGATGCGCTGCGGCTGCGCTTTCGGCAGCGGCAGCGTGCGGCCCGCGACGCTCGCCGCCTGCGCGCCGGCCGGCAGCGTGGTTTCGCAGACGGACACCGGGAAGCTCGACGGTTTCGAATCGGCCGGGTCGCTGGCGGTCGGCCGTTGGGCGACGGTCGCGGCGGCTGCGCGCAGTGTCATGCGCGACACCTTGCCGTCGACGTTCAGTTGCGGGCACAGCGGATCGCCGGCCGACGCGGGCGCATAGTTCGTGATCACGCGCGCGATCGCCTGGTTCGCATCGCCGATCTCGACCCATGCGGCCTGGACGTTGGCCGACGCGCTGGCCGGATCGTCCGGCGTATCGATGTGATTCGAGCACGCGGACAGCGCGGCGAGGGCAGCAAGGGGGGCGCAGCGCACGAGCAGGCCGCGCGTGAGGAATCGTCGCATGGGAGGGGCAGGCACCGTAGGAAAGTCGTCAACGATACGCAGCGCGAATGTAAGAAATGTGAAAACGGGGCGTGACGGCGCGCATGCCGACCGGCCTTGACTTCAAGCCGGCTTGAAGCAGCACAGTCCGGTTCGTGATCAATGAAACGAAAGGGGATCGACGATGGAAGCCAACCGGCCCAACGAAGCGCAATCCGCGTTATGGAACGGTCCGTCGAGGCGCGCATGGGTCGATGCGCAGGCGACGATGGACCGGATGTTCGAGCCGTTCGAAACGCTGCTGGCGGACGCCGCGGCAGCGTCGTCCGCCAGCAGCGTGCTCGATGTGGGCTGCGGCACGGGCGCGGTCACGCTCGCGATCGCGCGGCGGCTCGGCGCGAACGCGCAGTGCACGGGTATCGACATTTCGGCGCGGATGATCGACGCCGCCCGGGCGCGTGCCGAACGCAGCGGCCTGCGCGCCCGGTTCGTGTGCGCGGACGGGCAGACGCACGCATTCGAGCCGGCGAGCGTCGACCTGATCGTGTCGCGCCTCGGCGTGATGTTCTTCGACGATCCGGTGCGCGCGTTCGCGAACCTGCGGCAGGCGGCAAGGCCGGGCGCACGGATGCGGTTCGTCGCGTGGCGCGGCGCGGCCGACAACCCGTTCATGACGACGGCCGAGCGGGCGGCCGCGCCGTTGCTGCCGAACTTGCGTGCGCGGCAGCCGGGCGCGCCCGGGCAGTTCGCGTTCGGCGACCGGCAGCGGGTCGCGTCGGTGCTGTCGGACAGCGGCTGGGCCGACGTTGCGATCGAGCCGGTCGATCGGACGTGCGTGCTGCCGGCGTCCGCGCTGGGCGACTACGTTGCCCGGCTGGGCCCGGTCGGCCTTGCGTTGCTGGAGACGGACGAGGCGACGCGGCGGCGTGTGGTGGACACGATGCGCGCGGCGTTCGAGCGGTACGTGCATGGCGCCGAGGTACGCTTCGAGGCGGCGTGCTGGCTCGTGACGGCGCGCGCGCCGTCCGCATGACATGTAGCGTGCAAGCAGCGGATGAGGAACGGCGTGGCCGCCCGTTCGCCCGGCAGGCGGCCGTGCCCGCGTGGCGAAGTGGGGCCGCGCGACCCGCGTGCGTCAGCGTTTGCGCGCGCGCAGCATCAGCCACGCGCAGCCACCGGCGACCAGCGCAAGCCCGAGCAGGACGGCCTCGGCGCCGAGCGCGAAACCGGGCGGCATGGCGCCGCTGTTCGGCACCGGCGACAGGTTGCCGCCCATCGCGACGGCGCCGCCGGCGAGCAGCGCCGCGCAGACGATCCAGTAGACCTTGCCGAGCGGCGCCGCGGCGCGGATTCGCCACAGCGCGATGCCGGCGCCGCCGAGGTAGAGCACCGCGAGCGTGCCGAGCGCGATGACGTCGGCCGCGCGGCTGTGCGGCAGCCCGCTCATTCGGCCTCCGTCGCGTGTCCGGGTGCACGGCTCAGCAGGTGCGTGCGCTTGTCTGCCGCGAGCGACACGTAGCGTTCGTACTGGCGCAGCACGTCGGCGATCACCTCGTCGCCGCGCAGGTATTCGACGTCGTAGCCGAGCCGGCCGTCCTCGAAGAACGTGACGATGCCATGGACGTGCGCACGCGATGCATCCGGTTCGGCTGCCTCGCGCACGAGGAACGCGGCCGCGGATTTCGCGGTGACGCGCACGCCGTATACGAAATCGCGATGTTCGGCGGTCGGCACGGTGAGCCGCACCGCATCGTCGCTGTCGCGCTGCACGTGCGCATCGACGCCGCTCGCGCGCAATTCGTCGGCGACCTTGCGCAGCGCCGGTTCGACCGTTTCCGCGACGAACTGGCGCGCCTCGGCCTCGGTCGTCTGCCGCAGGATGTGCGTCAGGCGATGGCGCCAGTGCTGGCCGGTCCAGAAGCTCGTTGCAGGCGCAACGTCCTGCGAATAGTGTGCGCGGTCGGCCGCGAGCCCGCGCCACAGCCCGTAACAGAGCGCGAGCATGATGATGGCGACCGGCAGCGCGGCGATCAGCGTCATCGCCTGCAGCGCGCCGAGCCCGCCCGCGACGAGCAGCACCGCGGCCGTCACGCCGAGCAGCGCGGCCCAGAACAGCCGCTGCCACACCGGCGAATGCGCGTTGCCGCGCGTCGCGATCTGGTCGATCACGAACGCGCCCGAATCGGCGGACGTGACGAAGAACACCGCGATCAGCACGATCGCGACGATCGACAGCAGTTGCGGCAACGGCAGGAAATCGAAGAAGCGGAACAGCAGCGCATCGACGTTGGTCGCCGTTTGCGCGAGCGCGCCGGCCGCGCCGTGCGTGTCGAGCCAGATCGCGCTGTTGCCGAACACGGTCATCCAGACGAGGTTGAACGCGGTCGGCACGAGCAGCACGCCGATCACGAACTGTCGGATCGTGCGGCCGCGCGAGATGCGCGCGATGAACATGCCGACGAACGGCGACCACGACACCCACCACGCCCAGTAGAGGATCGTCCAGCCGCCGAACCAGCCTTCCTCGCGCGGCGGCGCGTACGCGTACGTGCGGAACGACAGGTCGACGAGGCTCGACAGGTATTGGCCGATGTTGTCGCCGAGCGCGCGCAGCAGGAACGCCGTCGGGCCCGCGACCACCACGAACGCAAGCAGCAGGAACGCGAGCAGCAGGTTCAGCTCGGACAGCCGGCGCACGCCTTTGTCGAGGCCGGTCGCGGCCGACACGCCCGCGAGGATCACGACCACCGCGACGAGCCCGATGCGGAACAGGTTGCTGCCCGTGTCCCAGCCGGCGACCGTCTGCAGGCCCGCGCTCAGCTGCATCACGCCGTAGCCGAGCGTCGTCGCGATCCCGGCGACCGTGCCGACCAGCGCGAACGCATCGACGGTATGGCCGATCCAGCCGTTGATGCGCTCGCGCAGCACCGGATAGAGCCCGGAGCGCAGCGTGAGCGGCAGGTTGTAGCGAAAGCCGAAGTACGCGAGCACGAGCCCCATCAGCCCGTAGATCGCCCACGCATGGAAGCCCCAGTGGAAGAACGTCATCAACATCGCTTCGCGCGCGGCGGCGGGGGTGCCGGGGTCGACGGTCGGCGGCTTCAGGAAATGCTGCATCGGCTCGCCGACGCCGAAGTACATCAGGCCGATGCCCATGCCGGCCGCGAACAGCATGGCCGTCCACGACACGAAGCTGAATTCGGGTTCGGCATCGTCGGGGCCGAGCCGGATATTGCCGAAGTCGCTGGCGGCGATCAGCACGAGAAACACGAGGAAGCCGGTGACGGCGAGCACGTAGAACCAGTCGAAACGTGCGATGACCCATTGCTGGCCGGCGGAGAACAGCGCGCCGGCTTCGCTCGGGCGCAGTGCGCACACGACGAGCAGCGCGCCGATGACGACGAGCGCGGGCAGAACGACCTGCGGCTTGAATGTCGTGCGAGGCGAGGGACGGGAATCCGGCATGGCGGGCATCCAGTTGTGGGCGCAACGAAGCGCGACGCCGCCCGGCGCATGGTACGCGTCGGACCCTGATACGGCGTGCGTCGAGTGTACCGCGGTGTCAGGACTGCAAGAAGAGGGCATGCAGAAGGGTAAGCCTGACGGATTGTAAGGTATCGCGGCGAGCGAGAAAACCCGCGCGGTGCGTGCGGCGAGCGGGCGAGGCGGGGAAACGCGGCGGCGAACGCATATCGGACACCCGGACGGCGCGTACGGCATGCGCATCGTCCGGGTAGAAGACGGCGCACGAAAGGCGCCGCCAGAGGGTTCAGAACGTGACGGCGATCCCGGCCATGCCGACGAACTGGCCGTGCGTCGTCGACGGCGCGAGCTGCTGCGAATCGCCGACGATCGGCGCCGCGTCGACGATGTGGCCGGCGCCTTGCGCGCCGAGCGTCCGCCCGCTCGAATGCGTGTAGGCCTGCAGCGCGTAGAGCGTCGTGCGTTTCGACAGGCTGTACGACTCCTTCAGCGAGTACTGCTGATAGCGGGCCGCGTTCGCGACGCCGTTCGCCTTCGATGCGAGCGTGTACGCGAATGCGCCGGCCACCGAGAACGTCGGCGTGAAGCGGTACGCGGCGAGCGCGCCGTAGGTGTTGAACACGGCCGTGTCGGTGAAGGCCGAGCCGTTGCCGGGCAGATACTTCACGTTCGAATAGTTGAGCCCCATCGTCAGGTCGCCGAGCGTGTAGTTGCCGGCCGCCGCGACCTGCTCGACGGCCTTCGCGGTCAGGTAGCCCTGGTTCAGTACGGACACCGCGAAGCTGCCCGACGACGCGGTGGCCGGATTCAGGAAGCCCGCGGAAGAGCCCGAGCTGTTGATCCGCAGATAGCCGGCCGCGATCCCGATCGGCCCGTTCGCGTAGCGCAGCGCGGCGCTGAACGTGTTGCCCTTGCCGGTCGCGCCCGCGATGCCGCCGAATGCGTACATTGCGCTCGCGGTCAGGCCGGCGAAGGTCGGCGACGTATAGGTAACCGAATTGTTCACGCGAATCGTCGTGTCGAGGCCGTCGATGTCGCCCGGATGTGCGCCGGTGGCGCCCGTCAGCCAGCTGCTCGACGCGTACGGGCCGACGAACAGGAAGTAGGGCGTGTACTGGCGGCCGGCCGTCACCGTGCCGTAGCTCGCGTTGCGCAGACCGACGAAGGCTTGGCGATTGAACATCGTGCCGGCGGCGGCCTGCGCACCCGTATTCAGGTTGAAGCCGGCCTGCAGATCGAAGATCGCGTGTGTGCCGCCGCCGAGATCCTCGTCGCCGCGCAGCCCGAACTTCGACGCATACAGGTTGCCGTCGCGCAGGTAGATGTTCGAGTGCCCTTGCTGGTTGTTCACGTACGCGAGCGAATCGTCGACGACGCCGTACAGCGTGACGCTGCTCTGCGCATGGGCGGCGGTCGCGCCGAGCGATGCGGCCGATAAAATCAGGATTGCATAACGGTTGACAGGTGCTTTCATTGTCGATCTCCGGGTCTCTTCATATTTTCAACGGGGCGGGAGGTCGAATGCCTCCTCTGTGGCGGGCGGCGGGCCGCGCGAACGGCCCGCCTGATCGGGTTGATTCAGTGGTTGAACGCGACGACGAGGCGGCGCCACGCGCCGTCCCGCGCATCCTGCTCGACGCGCGCGCCGCGCACGGCGACCGGGCCTTGCAGCGACACGGGCAGCAGGATCTCGACGCGGTCGGCCGGGCGCGCCGGGCGGCCGTCCCAGCGGACCGATACGCCGAGCTCGCCCGACGCCTCGCGGCCGGTCTCGATGCGCCACAGTCCGTACTCGCCGTCGCGCCACGCTTCCGTCTCGCCGTCGTCCTCGACGCATTCGCCGTACGCGACGCCGTCCTCGATGCGCGGTGCGACGAGGAAGCCGCGCGTGTCGGTGCGCATGCCGAAATGCTGTTCGCCGACGTTCAACGGCAGCACGCGACCTTCGCGCAGCAGCATCACCGGCGTGTCGAGCGGCGCGGGCAGCGTCACGCTTGCACCGCCGTCGAACGACTGCGCGCTCGCGCAGCACGTCCAGCGTGCACCGGACGGCAGGTACACCGTGCGCTCGGTCCGGCCGGGATCGACGACCGGTGCAACCAGCAGCGCGTCGCCGAGCATCATGTCGTCGCAGGTGTCGTAGCAGCGCGCATCGCCGGGGAAATCGGCGAGGGTCGGCCGCAGCACGGGCTCGTAGCGCGTCGTCGACAGCCACAGCAGGTGATAGAGGTAGGGCAGCAGCCGGTAGCGCTGCTTGATCAGCGCCGCGATCTGCGCGGTGATCTCCGGGTACATCCACGGTTCGTTGACGGTGCCGTCGTCGTTCCACGAATGAATGCTGAAGCGCGGCATGAAGATGCCGAACTGCACCCAGCGCAGCAGCAGTTCCGGCGACGGCGCGGGGCCGGAGAAGCCGCCGATGTCGTGGCCGATGTTCGACACGCCCGACAGCGCGAGCCCGAGGCCCATTTTCAGGTTGTAGCGCAGCGTCTCCCACGACGTGTAGTTGTCGCCCGACCACGTCTGCACGTAGCGCTGCATCCCGGCGCCGCCGGAGCGCGACACGAGGAACGGCCGCCGCGCGGGCGCATGCGCGCGCTGCGCGTCGCGCGACGCGCGCATCATCAGCATCGTCTGCAGCACCTTCGCTTCGCGCGCCGGAAACGGCTGGCCGAAGCCGTGCGCGATCGCGTCGGGCGACCAGATCTCGTATTCGTTGTTGTCGTTCCAGGTCGATTCGATTCCGTATTCCAGCAGCGCCGACGTGACCTGCTCCTGCCACCAGCGATAGGCGTCCGGCTGCGTGAAGTCGACGTACGCGCCCACTTCGTCCCAGAACTGCACCCATGCGGGCTCGCCCGACGCGGAACGGATCAGCAGCCCGCGCTGCGCGGCGTCGTCGAAGGCCGGATGGTCGCGCAGCAGGCAGGGCTTGATGTTCGCGCACAGGCGGATACCGTGGTCGCGATAGTGCTGCACGAAACCCTGCGCGTCGGGAAACTTGTCGCGGTTCCAGTTGAACACGTAGCGCTTCGCGCCGATCGACGTATAGCCCGACGACAGGTGGAACGAATCGCACAGGATGTCGTGCGCGTCGCACTGCTCGAGGAACTGGTTCATCTGCTGCTGCGCGTCCGGCGCATCGGTGTAGCTCATCGTCGAGCCCGAATAGCCGAGCCCCCATTTCGGCGTGCGTGCGGGGCGCCCGGTCAACCACGTGAAGCGCCGCGCGGCCGCGAGCGGCGTAGCGGGCGACGCGATGAAGTAGTAGTCGAGATCGCCGTGCTCGGCGACGAAATAGCGATAGGGCCCGTGGTAGTTGTCGAGCTCGCGGCCCATGTCGAACGAGCAGTCGGACAGCGTGTCGTAGAACAGCCCGAAGCCCTGGCACGTATCTGGCGACCACGTGATGTAGAACGGAATGTGCTTGTACAGCGGGTCTGTGCTTTTCGCGCTGTAGCCCATCGCGTCGATGTTGCGCATCTCGAAGCGTGCGCCCGTGCGGTCGAGTTCGCCCGCGCGTTCGCCGAGGCCGAACACCTTGTCGCCGCGTTCGCGAGCGACGTAGTGATATGCGCGATCGTCCCACCAGCCGAAGTTGTATGCCTGCGTCGCGCGGTCGGCGAGCGCGACGCGCCATGCGCCGTTCGCGTCGCGCATCGACCACGTGCAATGGCCGCCTCGTCGGCGCACCGTGAGCCGGATCTGCGCGGTTTCGATCCGCACGCCGTCGTCGTCTTCGACGAAGTCGTAGTGCGGCAGTGCGAAGCCGCTCAGGTCGAGGCGGTCGCGCCCGTCGAGCGGCACGTCGTCGAGACCGGGTGCGATCGTCCACGTGCGCGGGGTGCGCGCCGTCGCGTCGGGCAGCACGCGCACTCGCACGATGTCGTCCTCGAGCACGAAGATTTCGACGGTGGCGCCTGTATCGGACGCGAGCAGCACGCGGTTCGCGTGGTGGCTGGCGACGCGGAACACGGGCGGATGAAGGAGCGAAGTCATGAATGCGATTCCTGGTGAAAACGGAGGTCAGGCGTGCTGCGCGAGCAGGCGTTCCTGCTTCGACTGCCCGCGGATCAGCAGCGCGAGCAGCGTGACGCCGATGATGTCGAACAGGCCGAGGCACGCGAACAGCGGCGCATAGCCGATCTTGTCGGCGAGCGCACCGACCAGCAGCGAGAAGCCGAGGCCGCCGATCCACGCGGCCATCCCGGCGAAGCCGCTCGCGGTGCCGACTTCCTCGGGATCGAACACGTCGGCCGACAGCGTGTTGACGAGCGCGGAAATCATCTGGTGCGCGAAGCCGCCGACGCAGAACAGCGCAATCGCCATGTACGGCGACGACACGAGCCCGATCATCGCCGGCCCGAGCATCAGCACTGCGCCGAGCGCGACGCCGGCGACGCGCGACCACACGAGCGGCAGCTTGAAGCGATTCGCGAGGTACGGCGACAGGTAGCCGCCCGCGATGCCGCCAAGGTCGGCCGCGAGAAACGGCATCCACGCGAATACCGCGATCTGCGTGAGCGGCATGTGGCGCTCGGTCGCGAGGTACAGCGGAATCCAGAAGCTGAAGGTCTGCCACGCGGGTTCCGCGAAGAAGCGCGGCAGCGCGATCGCCCAGAAGCGCCGCGCGGTGACGACGTCGCGGATGCGGCGCTTCGACACGGGCGGCATCGTCGCCTGGCCGTCGCGGATCAGCGTGCGTTCCTGCGGCGTGAGGCGCGGATGGTCGGCCGGGGACCGGTACTGCGTGTACCAGAGCGCCGCCCACAGGAAGCCGAGCGCGCCGGTGACCATGAACGCGGCCTGCCAGCCGAACCGCATCGAGATGAACACGACGAGCGGCGGCGCGATCGCGGCGCCGAGCGACGTGCCCGCGTTGAAGTAGCCGACCGCGACGGATTTCTCGCGATCGGGAAACCATTCGGCGACGGCCTTCATTCCGGACGGAATCGCGGCGGCCTCGAACAGGCCCAGAAAGCCGCGCAGGATGCCGAGCGAGAGCCACCCCGACGCGAAGCCGTGCGCGACGCCGACCACCGACCACAGCATCGCGAACAACGCGAAGCCGAGCCGCAGCCCGATCAGGTCGACGATGAATCCGCACACCGGCTGCATGATCGTGTAGCCGATCTGGAACGCGCCGACGATGTACGAGTACTGCTGCGTCGAGATCGCGAACACCTGCTTGAGTTCGGGCGCGAGCACCGCGAGGGAATTCCGTGCGAGGTAGTTGAGGATCGTGCCGAGACACACCAGCACGATGATCCACCAGCGCAACGCCTTGACTGTCTTCACTGCTGTCTCCTGTCAGGGAGGGCGGCGCGCGGCGCCTGCCCGGTCCATGAGGCCATCCGTCGGGATGGCTTGTTTCGTTTTCGTTCGTACGATGTCCGATCTTGATGCGCGCCCGATTTGCCGGTTTATCGCGAAATCACGGTGTTCGAGCGAACATTTCGTCGTCGTTGAGCTGCAATGTTATCTGACGACTGATCATTTTCGAACATCCTATGTTCGAATGCGAATCCGGTCAACGTGAATCTGCATTCGAACGAACGTACTCGGGGTTTTCCCGATGAGCGGATGACGGCCGCGCGCGGCGGCGCAGGGCGGTCGCCCGTCGCAGGCCCGTGCGGTGGGGCCGAATGCCCGTCCGCCCGGTCGACAGGCGCCGGATGGGGCGGGACAACGCGGATGAAAATTTATTTCTTTTCTGGCGGTAGATTGTGTAAATTCATTTTCATCGAACCTTGCAACAACCCTTCGCATGACGCCTCTCGTTCCGCCTGATGTCAGTCACGACGAACTCGCGATCGCCGAACGGATCGCGTCGGCGATGCCGTTGATGACGCCAATTCACCGGCGCATGGGCGAATTCGTGCTCGCGAACCCGTTTCGCGCGGCGACGATGCGGATCGACGAGCTTGCGCAGGCCGTGAATGCGTCGATCGCGACCGCGAACCGCTTCGCGAAGGCGCTCGGTTTCGACGGCTATCCGGCGATGCGCGCGGCGCTCGTGCGCGGCTTCGAGGCCACGCTCGGGCCGGTCGAGCGGCTGCGTTCCGCGCAGGAGCAGGAATCCGGCGTACGCGGCGCGGTCTGGATCGATGCGGTATTCGACCAGGCTGTCGCCAACATCGAGAACACGCGCGCGCAACTGGACGCGGCCGATGTCGAGGCGGCGGTCGAGGCGATCGTCGGCGCGCGACGCGTGCTGATTCTCGGTGCCGGGTCGAGCGCATTCCTTGCCGGGCTGATCGAGCATGGCCTGTCCGTCTGCCACGACAGCGTGCAGTCGCTCGCGCTGCTCGGCGGGCCTTCGCATGCGGCGCGACGCCTGTACACGGCCGATTCGCGCGATCTCGTGATCGCGCTCGCGTTTCCGCGCTACGTGAAGGACACGATCGAGCTGGCGCGTCGTGCGGCGGCGCGCGGCGCGCGCGTGCTCGGCATTTCCGACGGTCCGCAATCGCCGCTTGCACCGGTCGCGTCGCTGAACCTGTACGTGAAGGCCGAGCGGCGTTTCGCGGCCACGTCGGAAGCGGCCGTGCTCACGATGATTGAGGCGCTGATCGATGCAGTCGCGCTGCGCACGCACCGGTCCGCGAAATCCGCCGCCGAGATGACCGAATTCCTGCTGCCGTGGCTCGTGCAGCCGCAAGCGGCGCTGCCGGCCGCCAACCCTTCTTCCCCTCGTCCGAAAAAATCATGACTTCACCCGCGATCGTCGCGATTCACGGCGGCGCAGGCACGATCCTGCGCGAAGCGATGGATACCGACACCGAACGTCGGTACCGCGCCGAGCTCACCGCGATCCTGCAGGCCGCGCAACAGGTGCTGGCCGACGGCGGCAGCGCGCTCGACGCGGTGACCGTCGCGGTGCGCATGCTCGAGGACTGTCCGCTGTTCAACGCCGGGCGCGGCGCCGTCTATACGGCCGAAGGCAAGCACGAACTCGACGCGGCGGTCATGGATGGCGCGACGCTCGGCGCCGGTGCGATCTGCTGCGCGACGCGCGTGCGCAATCCGGTGCTCGCCGCGCGGCGCGTGATGGAGGCGAGCGAGCACGTGCTGTTCGCCGGCGCGGGCGCCGATGCGTTCGCCGCCGCCCAAGGGCTCGAACTCGCCGAACCCGGCTACTTCGACACCGAAACGCGGCATGCGCAGTGGGTCAAGGCGCGCGCGGCGGCCGGCATGATGCTCGACCACGATGCGGCCAGCTTCGCGTTCGGCGGCGCCGCCCAATCCGCCGAGCCGCTCGATCCGGATCGCAAGCACGGCACGGTCGGTGCGGTCGCGCGCGACCTGAACGGCCACATCGCGGCGGCGACGTCGACGGGCGGCATCACGAACAAGCAGCCGGGGCGCGTCGGCGATTCGCCGATCATCGGCGCCGGCTGCTATGCGGACGACGCGACCTGCGCCGTCTCCGCGACGGGCACCGGCGAGATGTTCATCCGGCTCGCGACCGCGCATGACGTGGCGGCGCAGATCGCGTATCGCGGCGCGTCGCTCGCGGACGCCGCGCACGATGTCGTGATGAACAAGCTGCCGCGCCTCGCGGGCCGCGGCGGGATCATCGCGGTCGACGCACAGGGCAACGTCGCGATGCCGTTCAACACAGAAGGGATGTACCGCGGCTACGCGCGCGTCGGTGAAGCGCCGGTCGTCGGCATCTACCGCGACGATGCGGCCTGATTGCGGATCGCACGAGGAGATATGTCATGACTTCGAGCCGTAACCCGTCGCCCTTGACGTTGCCCGAGCAGCGCGTGGTGGCCGTCGACGACCTGTCGGTCACGTTCCGCCGCGAAAGCGCGACGTTCGACGCGGTGCGCAACGTGTCGTTTCACGTCGATCGCGGCGAGACGCTCGCGATCGTCGGCGAATCGGGCTCGGGCAAGTCGGTCACGTCGCTCGCGCTGATGCGGCTCGTCGAGCACGGCGGCGGCGAGATCACGAGCGGCCGCATCGCGTTCCGGCGACGTGGCGGCGCGCTGGTCGATCTCGCGCAGGCGAGCGCCGCGACGATGCGCGGCATCCGCGGCGCGGACATCGCGATGATCTTCCAGGAGCCGATGACGTCGCTGAACCCGGTGTTTACGGTCGGCGACCAGATCAGCGAGGCGATCGCGCTGCACCAGTCGAAGAGCGCGGCCGAAGCACGCGCGGAAGCGCTGCGGCTGCTCGATCTCGTGCGCATCCCGGAAGCGCGCCGCGTGTTCGCGCGCTATCCGCACCAGCTCTCGGGCGGGATGCGGCAACGCGTGATGATCGCGATGGCATTGTCGTGCCGGCCCGCGCTGCTGATCGCCGACGAGCCGACCACCGCGCTCGACGTGACGATCCAGGCGCAGATCCTGCAACTGGTGCGCGGGCTGCAGGACGAAATGAACATGGGCGTGATCTTCATCACGCACGACATGGGCGTGGTGGCCGAAGTGGCCGACCGCGTGCTCGTGATGTATCGCGGCGAGAAGGTCGAGGAGGGCGAGTCGGACCGCATCTTCGCGACGCCCGCGCATCGCTATACGCGGGCGCTGCTCGCGGCCGTGCCGCGGCTCGGCTCGATGCAGGGCACCGACGCACCCGAGAAATTCCCGCTGTTGAAGGTGGACGGCACGAACGCGGCGGCCACGGCCGCGACGACGGCGTCCGCCGCGAACGACGCGCAGCCGCCTGTCGATCACGCCGCGCCGCCGATCCTGCGCGTGCGCGATCTCGTCACGCGCTTTCCGGTGAAGAGCGGCGTGTTCGGCCGCGTGTCGCAATACGTGCATGCGGTCGAGCGCGTGAGCTTCGAGCTGCGCGCGGGCGAGACGCTCGCGCTCGTCGGCGAATCGGGCTGCGGCAAGTCGACCACCGGCCGTTCGCTGCTGCGCCTCGTCGAATCGCAAAGCGGCTCGATCGAATTCGACGGCCGCGACATCAGCGCGCTGAAGGGCCCGGACCTGCAGGCGCTGCGCCGTAACATCCAGTTCATCTTCCAGGACCCGTTCGCGTCGCTGAACCCGCGCCTGACCGTCGGCTTTTCGATCATGGAGCCGCTGCTCGTGCATGGCGTCGCGAGCGGCAGCGACGCGCAGGCGCGCGTCGACTGGCTGCTCGACAAGGTTGGTCTGCCGCCGGAGGCCGCGCGCCGCTATCCGCACGAATTCTCGGGTGGCCAGCGCCAGCGGATCGCGATCGCGCGTGCGCTCGCGCTGAATCCGAAGGTCGTGATCGCCGACGAGTCGGTGTCGGCGCTCGACGTGTCGGTGCAGGCGCAGATCGTCAACCTGATGCTCGACCTGCAGCGCGAGCTCGGCGTCGCGTACCTGTTCATCTCGCACGACATGGCGGTGGTCGAGCGCGTCAGCCATCGCGTCGCGGTGATGTATCTCGGCCAGATCGTCGAGATCGGCCCGCGCCGCGCGGTGTTCGAGGCGCCGCAGCATCCGTACACGAAGAAGCTGATGAGCGCGGTGCCGGTGGCCGACCCCGCGCGCCGGCATGCGCCGCGCCAGCTCGCGGCGGACGAGATTCCGAGCCCGATCCGCGCGGTCGGCGACGAGCCGGTCGTCGCGCCGCTCGTCGCGGTCGGCCCCGATCATTATGTCGCGACGCATCGCGTCGGCGGCGCGTATTGAGTCGTGGAGTCGTGCGTCGCGATGACGCCGCACGAACCAGCAGGCAGTCGAAACCGAAACGCCCGTGAGGCGTCACCGATTCACCGATAGGAGCCCAGCAAATGAACAAGCAGCATCCGTTTCCGATGTTTCGTCCGCGCGCATGCTTCGTCGCGCTCGCCGGCGCGTTCGCGCTGTCGGCCGCGCTGCCCGCGTTCGCGCAGCAGACCGCGGTGATGGCGGTGGATTCGACCTTCACGACGATGGACCCGTACGACGCGAACGACACGGTGTCGCAGGCCGTCGTCAAGTCGTTCTACCAGGGGCTGTTCGGCTTCGACAAGGACATGAAGCTCGTCAACGTGCTCGCGACCGGCTATGAAGCCAGCCCCGATGCGAAGACGTACACGATCAAGCTGCGCTCGGGCGTGAAGTTCCACGACGGCACCGATTTCAACGCGGCGGCCGTGAAGGCGAACTTCGACCGCGTGACCGATCCCGCGAACCACCTGAAGCGCTACAACATGTTCCGCGTGATCGAGAAGACCGAGGCCGTCGATCCGACCACGGTGAAGGTCACGCTGCGCGAGCCGTTCTCGGCGTTCATCAACACGCTCGCGCACCCGTCGGCCGTGATGATCTCGCCGGCCGCGCTGAAGAAGTGGGGCCGCGACATCGCGCTGCACCCGGTCGGCACCGGGCCGTTCGAGTTCGTCGAGTGGAAGCAGACCGACGACCTGAAGGTGAAGAAGTTCGCCGGCTACTGGAAGAAGGGCTATCCGAAGATCGACGCGATCGACTGGAAGCCGGTGGTCGACAACAACACGCGCGCGGCGCTGATGAAGACGGGCGAAGCCGATTTTGCGTTCCGCATTCCGTTCGAACAGGCGGCCGACCTGAAGAGCAACCCGAAGGTCGACGTGGTCGAACGGCCGTCGATCGTGCAGCGCTACGTGTCGCTGAACATGCTGCAAAAGCCGTTCGACAACCCGAAGGTGCGCCAGGCGCTGAACTACGCGGTGAACAAGGAAGCGCTCGCGAAGGTCGCGTTCTCCGGTTTCGCGACGCCGTCGACCGGCGTGGTGCCGCAGGGCGTCGATTACGCGACGAAGCTCGGGCCCTGGCCGTACGACCCGGCGAAGGCACGCTCGCTGCTGAAGGAAGCCGGCTATCCGAACGGTTTCGAGACGACGCTGTGGTCCGCGTATAACAACTCGACGTCGCAGAAGGCGATCCAGTTCGTGCAGCAGCAGCTCGCGCAGGTCGGCGTGAAGGTGCAGGTGCAGGCGCTGGAGGCCGGCGAACGCGTCGCGAAGGTCGAGAGCGCGCCGGATCCGGCGAAGGCGCCGGTGCGGATGTACTACATCGGCTGGTCGTCGTCGACCGGCGAAGCGAACTGGGCGATCACGCCGCTGCTGGCCGGCGCGTCGGCGCCGCCGAAGCTGGTCAACACCGCGTACTACAAGAACGACACGGTGGACGGCGACCTGACGAAGGCGCTGGAGACGGTCGACCGCACGCAGAAGGCCGAGCTGTACGCCGATGCGCAGAAGCAGATCTGGGCCGACGCGCCGTGGATCTTCCTCGTGCAGGAGAAGATCGTGTATGCGCGCAGCAAGCGGCTGCAGGGCGCGTACGTGATGCCGGACGGCTCGTTCAACTTCGACGAGATCTCGCTGAAATGACGGCGGTTTGCCCGCCACGCAGCGCCGGCGGCACGAGCCGCCGGTGCGCTGATTCGATCGGTGTCCCATGCTGAATTTCCTCGTCAAACGCCTGTTTGGCCTGCTGCCCACGCTCGCGATCGTCGCGGTGCTGGTGTTCCTGTTCGTGCACCTGTTGCCGGGCGACCCGGCGCGGCTCGCGGCCGGCCCCGAAGCCGACGAGGCGACCGTCGCGCTCGTGCGCGCCGATCTCGGGCTCGACCGGCCGCTGCCCGCGCAGTTCGCACGCTTCTTCGCGAAGATCGCGCACGGCGATTTCGGCGTGTCGACGCGCAGCAAGCGGCCGGTGTCGACCGAGATCGGCGAGCGCTTCATGCCGACACTGCTGTTGACGCTCGTCAGCATGGGGTGGTCGACGCTGTTCGGCATGGCGATCGGCATTGCGTCGGCGGTCTGGCGCAATCGCTGGCCTGACCGGCTCGGCATGACGCTCGCGGTGTCGGGCATCTCGTTTCCGGCCTTCGCGCTCGGCATGCTGCTGATGGAGATCTTCTCGGTGAAGCTCGGCTGGCTGCCGGTCGTGCCGGACGGCACGTGGAAGAGCTACGTGCTGCCGTCGCTGACGCTCGGCGCCGCGGTCGCGGCGGTGATGGCGCGCTTCACGCGCGCGTCGTTCGTCGAGGTGCTGAACGAGGACTTCGTGCGCACCGCGCGCGCCAAGGGCGTACACGAACCGATGGTCGTGCTCAAGCACTGCCTGCGCAACGCGATGATCCCGGTCGTCACGATGATGGGGCTGCAGTTCGGCTTCCTGCTCGGCGGCTCGATCGTCGTCGAGGCCGTGTTCAACTGGCCGGGGCTCGGGCGCCTGCTGGTCGACGCGGTGACGATGCGCGACTACCCGGTGATCCAGGCGATCGTCCTGCTGTTCTCGCTCGAATTCATCCTGATCAACCTGACCGTCGACGTGCTGTACGCGGTCATCAACCCGACCATCCGGTTCAAGTGAGGCCAGCATGAACGCGACTGTCCAGCCCGCGGCACCGGCCGCAACGACCGCGATCCGCACGCCGTGGCGCGAATTCTGGCGCAAGTTCCGCAAGCAGACCATCGCGCTCGTCGCGGGCGGCTTCGTGCTGGCGCTCGTCGTGCTCGCGTTCGTCGGCCCGCACATCGTGCCGTTCGATCCGGAAAACTATTTCGACTACGACGCGCTGAATGCAGGGCCGTCGGCCGTGCACTGGTTCGGCGTCGATTCGCTCGGCCGCGACATCTTCAGCCGGATCGTCGCGGGCACGCGCATCTCGCTCGCGGCCGGCTTTTTCTCGGTGGCGCTCGGCGCGGTGATCGGCACGTTGTTCGGGCTGCTCGCCGGCTATTACGAAGGCTGGTGGGACCGCATCACGATGCGCGTCGCCGACGTGCTGTTCGCGTTCCCGGGCATCCTGCTCGCGATCGGCGTGGTCGCGATCCTCGGCAACGGGATGGTCAACGTGATCTGCGCGGTCGCGATCTTCAGCATCCCGGCGTTCGCGCGGCTCGTGCGCGGCAACACGCTGATGCTCAAGCACATGACCTATGTGGAGGCCGCGCGCAGCATCGGCGCGTCCGACTGGACGATCATCATGCGGCACATCCTGCCGGGCACCGTGTCGTCGGTCGTCGTCTACTTCACGATGCGGATCGGCACGTCGATCATTACCGCCGCGAGCCTGTCGTTCCTCGGGCTCGGCGCGCAGCCGCCGACGCCGGAGTGGGGCGCGATGCTCAACGAGGCGCGCGCGGACATGGTGACGGCGCCGCACATCGCGGTGTTCCCGAGCCTCGCGATCTTCCTGACCGTGCTCGCGTTCAACCTGCTCGGCGACGGGCTGCGCGACGCGCTCGACCCGAAGCTGGAGCGCCGTTGATGCGGGCGGTGCCGATGTGGAGCGCGACGCTGCCGGCCGGGCCGCGCGGCACGATCGCCGACGTGCCGGGCGTGACGGTCGGCCATTGCACGCTCGATGCCGGCAACGTGCAGACGGGCGTGACCGTCGTGAAGCCGCATCCGGGCGACGTGTACCGCAGCAAGGTGCCGGCGGGGGCGGCCGTGATCAACGGTTTTGGCAAGAGTGTCGGGCTCGTGCAGGTCGACGAACTCGGCACGCTCGAGACGCCGGTCGCGCTGACCAACACGTTCGGCGTCGGTGCGGTCGCCCACGCGCAGATCCGCGCCGCGATCGCCGCGAATCCGCGGATCGGCCGCGACTGGTCGACCGTCAATCCGCTCGTGTTCGAGTGCAACGATGGTTACCTGAACGACATTCAGGCGTTCGCGGTCACCGCCGCGCATTACGACGACGCGTGCCGCGCGGCGTCGCGCGACGTCGCACGCGGCGCGGTGGGCGCCGGGCGCGGGATGTCGTGCTTCGACCTGAAAGGCGGGATCGGTTCCGCGTCGCGCGTGGCCGTCGCGGCCGGTCGGCCCTATACGGTCGGCGCGCTCGTGCTCGCGAATTTCGGCCGGCTGCCGATGCTGACGCTCGGCGGTGTGCCGCTCGGCCGCGTCGTCGCGCAACGGCGCGCGGCCGAAGCCGCGCACGCGGCGCCGCCCGAGCAGGGCTCGATCATCCTGTTGCTGGCGACCGATGCGCCGCTCGACGCGCGGCAGCTGTCACGGCTCGCGCGCCGCGCGGGGGCCGGACTGGCCCGCACGGGCTCCGTGTACGGGCATGGCAGCGGCGACATCGCGCTCGCGTTCTCGACCGCCTACACGATCGCGCACGACGCATCGACGATCGCGCTGCCGGCCCTCGTGGCCGATGCGGCGCTCGATCCGCTGTTCATGGCCGCGGCCGAAAGCGTCGAGCACGCGATCGCCGACGCGTTGCTGCAAGCGGTAACGGTCGCCGGGCGCGACGGCCACGTGCGGCAATCGCTGCGCGACGCGGTGCCCGATCTCGACCGGTGGTTCAACGAGTACAACGAAGGACGTTCGACCCTGTCATGAAGATCCTGATCTCGACCGACATCGAGGGTGTCGCCGGCGTATTCGCGATCGAGCAGACGCGCGCCGGCAATCCGGAATACGAGCGCGCGCGACGCTGGATGACCGCCGAGGCGAACGCGGCGATCGAAGGCGCGTTCGCGGGCGGCGCGCAAGCCGTCTGGGTCAACGATTCGCACGGCGGCTTTCGCAACCTGCTGCCCGACGGGCTCGATGCGCGGGCGCGCGTCGTGCTCGGCAAGCCGCGCACGCTCGGGATGATGACGGGCGTCGAACAGCAGCCCGATCTCGTGTTCATGATCGGCTATCACGCGAAATCGCAGGCGCGCGGCGTGCTCGCGCACACGATCAACAGCTTTGCGTTCACGCAGGTGTGGCTGAACGGCGTCGAGCTCGGCGAAGCCGGACTGTACGGCGCGCTGGCGCGGGAATACGGCGCGCATGTCGCGCTCGCGACCGGCGACGACGTATTCGCCGAGGAAACGCAGCCGCTGTTTCCGGACGCGCGTTTCGAGACGGTCAAGACGGCCGGCGGCGCATCGAGCGGCGAGACGCTCACGCCGTCGGCGTCGTGCGCGCGGATCGCGGCCGCCGCGCGGGAAACGGTCGCGCGTGCACTGTCGTCCGGCGTGCGCGCCGGCACGCATCGGCCCGCGCCGGCCGCTTGCACGCTGCGCGTGCAGACGGTCGCGCTCGCCGACCTGTTCTGCGTGCTGCCGTCGCTTGAGCGCGTCGATGCGGTGACGCTGCGCTTCGACGGGCCGTCGGTCGAGCATGTGGTGCGCACGCTGAACAGCCTGTCGGCAATGTCGTTCATGCTGCGGTAATGGGTGCCGCGACCATGCCGCCGGCGCGCGGCCGGTCAGCCGATCGCGACGGGGCGGGCCGTCGCGGCGAACAGGAATGCTTCCATCGCCGCGACCAGCGCGAGCGGCGTTTCGTTCATCGGATAATGGCCGGCATTGCGCAGCACGTCGACGCTGGCGAGCGGGTAGCGCCGCAGGTAGGTGCGAGCCATCAGCGCCGCGTCGAACGTCGGGTCGTGCTCGCCGATCAGTACCTTTACCGGATGGATGCCCGCGATCTCTTCGCTGAAATCCGTATCGGCCCACGCGCGGAAGTACGCACCGAATGCCCGCGCCGACGAACAGGCGGCCGAATACGCGGCTTTCCACTCGATCCAGGCGGCGGGCAGCCGGTTGCCGGTGCTGCGGTCGATGATGGTCCTGCGATCGGCGAGGTGGTCGGCGGCCCGCTCGAATAGCGCGCGTCGCGCGGCGTCGAACGGCAGGCCGCCGCACGGTACCGGCGCGATCGGCACCAGCGCGCGAACGCGGTCGGGGGCGATGGCGGCGATTTTCTCGATCGCCATGCCGCCCATCGAATGGCCGACGAGACTGAAGGTCGGGAAGCCGAGCGCGTCGGCGAGTGCGAGCGTGTCGGCGGCGATCTCGTCGATCGTATAGTGGCCGCGGGCGTCGCGCATACGGCCGTAACCCCGGTAGTCCATGAATACATAGCTGAAGCGCTCGCGCGACAGCCACGCTTCGAGCGGTTCGAACGCGCGGGCGTCGCCGAACCAGCCGTGCAGCACGAGAACAGGGTGGGGGCCGTCCCCCACGCGATGAAACGTATTCGGCATGTTCGCTCCGATGAGGTTGCCATCCGGCCGGTCGGGCCGGCGGGTGTTGCGGCCGCGAGGTTGCGCAACGGTGGAGCGGATCGTAGATCGTTCGAAGGCGACCCGCCTTCGATATCGGGTCATTGATGATGGAATTCGGGCCGTGAGAAATACGCTGCTAGATCCCTACGAACACATTCCCCGGAGCGTGGTCGTGACCGCCAATGACTTTGCGGCGGGCACGACGTTTCCGGATCACGCACACGTGCGCGGGCAATTCGCGTTCGCGTCGCGCGGCACGATCAGCGTGTCGACGCCGCACGGCCGCTGGCTGGTGCCGCCGCAGCGCGCGTGCTGGGTACCGGCCGGCGTGCGGCACGAAATGACGATGACCGGGCCGGTCACGATGCTCAACGTGTTCGTGTCCGCCGACGCCTCTCAGACGGCCGGCCTGCCGACCCAATGCGGCGTGCATGGCGTGTCGCCGCTGCTGCGGCAGTTGATCGACGATGCGATCGACCTGCCGGCGATGTACGACGTCGACGGCCGCGCGGGCAAGCTGATGGATCTGCTGGTGGCCGAAATCGCGACGATGCCGCGCCTGTCGCTGCATGCGCCGCTGCCGGCCGACGCTCGGCTGGCGAAGGTGTGTCGCCACCTGTTCGCGGCGCCGTCGATCGCGGCCGATCTCGATCGAGTCGCGGCCGACGCGGGCGTGAGCCGGCGCACGTTCACGCGGCAGTTTCGCGCGCAGACGGGCGTGAGTTTTGCCGCCTGGCGCCAGCAGGTGTGCATGTTGGCGGCGATTGCCCGTCTGACCGATGGGCAGCCGGTGACGCGCGTCGCGCTCGATCTCGGCTACGCGAGCGCGAGTGCGTTCACGTCGGCGTTTCGCCGCATTCTGGGCGACACGCCGAGCCGCTATCTGGAGATTCGTCGCTAGGCGCCGGGATCCGGCGCAGGTCGCGCCCAGGCGTGGGTCGCCGTGCCAAAAAATACGCGTCCGCCAACTTCGGCCAGACGCGTTCAAAGGCACTCTGTCTGAAAAAATGCGCGACCGCCCTGTCGGGCAGCGTCGCGCATCGTTCATATGATTGTTGCTTCGTCCGATTCAATCCTGCCGGCTCGTTGCGGATAGCAAAGAATACGCTGCATGACGCGCAAACGATATCGTGTTGACCCCACGATTCATGTGCTGTCGCAGCATGCGTTGCGATTGCGCATTCGATATCGGGGCGGGAAGCCGATAAGGACGTGCATCCGTAGCGCCGCCGGTCACGATGCGGCGCACCATCGAATGCGGACGACGCAGCGCCCCAAAACGCCGCGTGGCGCGATGCCCGTCGGTATCGCGCCACGCGGCGGTGCGGTTGCAGGCGAAGCCGGCGAGCGCCGGCGTACGCGTCAAACGTCGAAGAACACGGTTTCTTCCGGCCCCTGCATGCGGATGTCGAAGCGGTAGACGACCGGCCGCCCCGGCTGCGCGTCGCGTTTCGCGACGAGCGTCGCGCGGCGCTCGGCCGGCACCGCGTTCAGCACGGGGTCGGCCGCGTTCGCGGCGGCTTCATCGTCGAAGTACACACGCGTGAACGCATGGGTGAGGATCCCGCGCATCATCACGGTCACGTTGATGTGCGGCGCCTCGTCGGCGGCGACGCGGCCCGGCTTCACCGTCTCGACGACGAAGCGCTGCTGCGGATCGGTGCCCGTGCCGACCCGCGCGAAACCGGTGAAGCCGGATGTCGCGATGTCGTCGCGCGACGCGGGATAGCGGCCCGCGCCGTCCACCTGCGTGAATTCGAGCACTGCGTCGCCCACGACGTTGCCGTCGCCGTCGAACACCTGCCCGACCAGCAGCACGTGCTCGCCTTCGGCGTGCGCGGCGGCGATCGTCGGCGTGAACAGGCTTTTCAGGTCGTAGTCGTATTGCTGCGGGCACAGGCCGTACGCGAAGTACGGGCCGACCGTCTGCGAAGGGGTTTGCTTCAGCGTCGTCATGGTTCAGCGCTCCATCGGGGTGGCGTCGCGGCCGCGCAGCACGATGTCGAATTCGTAGCCGAGCGCATAGCCTTCTTCGGTGATGTCCATCGAGAAGCGCGAGATCAGGCGATCGCGCGCGGCCTCGGGCGTGCCCTGGAAGATCGGGTCGTACGCGAGCAGTGGATCGCCGGGGAAGTACATCTGCGTGACGAGACGCGAGCCGAAATAATCGCCGAACAGCGAGAAGTGGATGTGATTCGGGCGCCACGCGTTCGGATGGTTGCCCCACGGATACGCACCGGGCTTGATCGTCAGGAAGCGGTAGCGGCCTTCGTCGTCGGTCAGGCACCGGCCCGCGCCGAGGAAGTTCGGGTCGAGCGGCGCGTCGTGCTGGTCGACCTTGTGCACGTAGCGGCCGGCCGCGTTGGCCTGCCACACCTCGACGAGCGTGTTGCGCACGGGCTTGCCGCCTTCGTCGAGCACGCGGCCGGTGACGATCATCCGCTCGCCCAGTGGCTCGCCGTTCTTCACGGCGTTCTTCGTCAGGTCGTGGTCGAGCGCGCCGAGATCCTCCGCGCCATAGACGGGCGCGTAATGGTCGCGCAGTTTCTCCTTCAGCGGGATCAGCGGGCGGGTCGGGCCGCGCTTCACGGACGAACGGTACTCGGGGTGAACATAGGCCGGATGCGACGGCCAGTCGCGCGGCGTGAGGATCGTGGGGGAATCCATCGGGCGTCTCCTGTCAGTTTTTCGCGAAGTGGACGGCACGACTTTAGCTAATCCGGAAAGTTATGCAAAATGACCTTTTTTCGCGAATCGCATAACCGTTCGTTATGGTGGTGCCCACCATGAAAATTCCGCCGGACAGGAAACCTGTCCGGCGGAAAAAGCGATCGGGCTTCGCGTCGTCGGTGACGACCCCGTGCACGGCCCTCCAGCCAGCCCGTCGCTGTTTTTGTCTTTCGTTCTCGTTGTTATCCGGTCTCCCCGAGCGTGCCCGTCGTCATGGATGACGAGAATCGAACACGATCCCGTCGAATTCGAGCGCCAACGTGCCGCTGCGCAGCAGGGCCGACGGTGTCGACGCGAGGCCGGCACCGAGCACGTCCGTCACGTACTGCGCGCAGAAGCCGCGCCGCGCCCGCGGGTTCAAGCGACTGCCGAGCAGCGCATCGATTCGCTGTTCGGCCAGCGCATGGACGTGACGCTGCGCGTCGGCCGACGCTGCGGCGAGGCGGCGCGCCAGTGCGATGCGTCCGCCGTCGGCGCGGGCGATGAAGCGCGACAGCGGCGTGAGTTTCGTCCACGCGAACGCGGTGGACTCGGCGATCAGCGGTTCGTCGCCCGCCGTATCGACGACGATGCCGAAGCGATTGGCCCAGGTGTCGGCCGCGTCAGCCGCGGCATCCTGTGTCCCGGCCGGTACGCGGATGAACACCAGATCGCCGACATGTGCGCTGGCGGCCAGCGTGCGCACGGTCGCGAGCGGCATCGTGCGAGCGGTGTCGCGTGCATCGCGCGGGGCGGCGTGGTGCGGTTCGCGGAAGGCAGTGTCGATTCGGGTGGTCATTTCGGCTCCGTCGTTGCGTGACAGGACGGAGCGGATTATGCAGACAAGTAACCAAAAGTGCTGATGTGGATGCGCAAGTAGCCTAATATCCGACTTCGAGCATCATTTTTTGATACCAATATGACCGAGACCGCCCAACTGATCGAAACGCTGAAGCGCCAGCTGAAGGCGCAGGGAATGACTTACCGGGACGTCGCGCGTGCGCTCGACGTGTCCGAGACGAGCGTGAAGCGGCTGTTCGCGAGCGGCCGCTTCACGCTGGAGCGCGTCGCGGAGATCGCGCAGCTGCTCGGCTATACGCTCGCCGAACTCGTGCAGGAAGCGTCGGCATCCGCACCGCGCTTGCGTGTGCTGACCGAGCAGCAGGAGGCGTTGCTGGTGTCGGACGAGAAGCTGCTGCTGGTCGCTGTCTGCGCGATCAACTACTGGACCGTGCAGGACATCGTGTCGGCCTATCGGCTCACGCAGGCCGAGTGCGTGAAATATCTGCTGATGCTCGACCGGATGAACGTGATCGCGCTGCTGCCCGGCGACCGGATTCGCGTGCGCGTCGCGCGCGATTTCGACTGGCTGCCGGGCGGGCCGATTCGCCGTTACTTCCATGCGCACGTGCTCGACGATTTTCTCGGCAGCCGCTTCGACGGCCCGGGCGAGACGATGACGTTCCTGCAAGGAATGCTGACGGACGCGGCCGCCGCGGAGCTCGAACAGGAACTGCGGCGGCTCAGCAGCAAGGCGGCGGCGCTGCACGCGGAGTCGTCGTCCGCGCCGCTGGGGCAGAAGCACGGCACGGCCCTGCTGATCGCGAAGCGGATCTGGGAGCCGACCGGATTCCACGCGCTGCGGCGCCATGCATGACGTCGTCCCGAACGCTTGGGCCTTTCTGGAAAGTTATGCAAAATGGCGATTCATCGTCCTGCGCATAACCTCTCGTTATGAATAACCGTATCGCCGACGGCCGCGTCAAATTCCGGCACCTGCAGTGCTTTCTCGCGGTCGCGCAGCTGGGCGGCGTGCAGAAGGCGGCGGAAAGCCTGTCGATCACCCAACCGGCCGTGTCGAAGACGATCGCCGAGCTGGAGGCGATTCTCGGCGTGAAGCTGTTCGAGCGCGGCCGGCACGGCGCGCAGCCGACCCGCGAAGCGCAGCTGTTCATGCCTCACGCGAATGCGTGCGTGCTGGCGCTGCGGCAGGGCGTCGGGCTGCTGGCGCGCGAGGGTGGGGCCGCCGCCGCGACGCTGGAAATCGGCATGCTGCCGACCGTCGCGGCCTCGCTCGCGCCGGCCTTGATGAAGGCGCTGACCGCACGCTGGCCGCGCATCGTCGTGCGGATCGCGACGGCCGCGAACGCCGAGTTGCTCGAGCGTCTGAAATCCGGCGCGATCGAATGCGCGATCGGGCGGCTGTCGGAGCCGGAGCGGATGATCGGGCTCGCGTTCGAGCAGTTGTACAACGAGCCGCTCGTCGCGGTCGTGCGCGCCGGGCATCCGCTCCTCGCGAGCGTGGCGCCGGCCGCCGAGCTGGCGCGCTATCCGGTCGTGCTGCCGCCGTTCGGCACGCTGATCCGCCAGTCCGCCGAGCAACTGCTCGGCGCATGCGGCGCACCGCCGCTGGATTCGTTCATCGAGGTGCTGTCGGTATCGGTCGCGCGCGCGCTTGCGCTCGAGAACGACGCGATCTGGTTCGTGCCGCTCTATGCGGCCGAATACGATCTGTCGGCCGGCGCGCTGGCGCGCCTGCCGCTGCCGTCGGCGGGCACCGACGAGCCGGTCGGGCTCGTGCTGCGTACCGATGCGCAACCGTCGCCGGTCGCTCGGACGCTGATCGACGCGGTGCGCGACATCGCACGGTCGCGGTTCGGCGATGCGCGCCCGCACCGGGCGCCACGCGCGGCGCGCAAGCCTGCTCGCGGCAAGCGTTGATCCACCGGGCCTGGCGGTGCGCCGGACCTCATCTCCTTTCCCTTTCTTGCTGCAGGATTGGCCATCCGGCCAGTAGCCGTCATCGGGGTGCTTGGCATATCGTACCGTTTTTGATACGATGGACGACAAGACGATGGCGAGACAGCAGATTCAGGTCACGCTCGGCGTGCGGTTCTTCCGGACGGCCCGCGGTAACGAGCCGGTGCGCGAATGGCTCAACGCGCTCGGGCGAGTGGAGCGAAGGGCGATCGGCGAAGAGATCAAGACCGTTCAACTCGGCTGGCCGCTCGGCATGCCGCTGGTCCGCAAGATGGCGAAGGATCTGTGGGAGATCCGCGTGGCGGTGCCGGGGCGAAGCGCTCGCGTGATGTTCACGGTCGTCGGCGACACGATGGTGCTGCTGCACGGCTTCTTCAAGCAGTCGCGGGCCACGCCGTCGGACGATCTCGACGTCACCGTCGCGCGCCTGAAAGCGCTGACGCACGCCATCTGAATTCCCCGGTTGCGCCGGAACGCACCGTCTCCGACGGTCGGGCAGCCGGCAACGCCATGCACCTGGAGTACGACATGACGACCACGAACAATCCGCATATCGGCAGCGATTTCGACGCCTTCCTCGAAGCGGACGGCAATCTCGAAGCAGCCACCGCCACCGCGATCAAGCGCGTGATCGCGTGGCAGATCGGGCAGGAAATGAAGGCGCAGCACATCACGAAAACGGCGATGGCCGCGCGGATGAAAACCAGCCGCGCCGCGCTCAACCGTCTGCTCGACGAAACCGACACGAGCCTCACGCTGGCGACGCTCGCGAGCGCGGCCGCCGCGCTCGGCAAACGGCTCAGCTTCGAGCTGGTGCCGGCCTGACCGGCGCGAACGAACGGCGCATGGCCGGCTCGACGTGATGGTTCGCGCGCCGGGCGCGGCGAGCGGGCCGGCGTCGGCCCGCGGGCGCATGTTGGGTCATTTGCGCGGGCCGGCCATCCGCAGATAAAGCAGCGCGCCGCCCGCAAGCAGCAGCGGGAACAGGAAATACCAGCCGGTCGTCATGAACAGTCCGGCGACCGCAATCAGCGAAATCCACGCGCAGCGATACGCGATGCCGCCACGCGGCAGCAGCTTCAGCGCGGCCGCCGCGCCGAGCCCGTACACCATCACGAAACATCCGGACGTCACGAGCACGAGCGGCTTCGGTCCGACGTCGGACAGCGCAGTGGCGGCCAGTGCGGCGGCCGCGAGCACGGCGATCACGCCGAGGCTGCGGCGCGGCACGCCGCCGACCTGGCTGCCTTGCGCGAGCCACGCAGGCAGCGCGCCGTCGCGTCCGAGCGCCGCGCCGAGCTTGGCCGCGCCCGCGAAATACGCGTTCATCGTGCCGAGTGTGAGCAGCAGCGCGGCGGCGGCCGCCAGCACCTGCGCATGGCCGCCGATGCCGCCCGCGATCAGTTCGGCGAGCGGCGCGCCCGATGCGCCCGCGGAAGGCCCGAGCACCGTCACGCTCGCGGCGGCGACCGACAGATACAGGAACCCGACGACCACGACCGCGATGCCGGCCGAGCGCGGCATGTCATGCGCGGGCCGGCGGAATTCGGCGGCGAGATGGGTGATCGCTTCCCAGCCGGCGAAGCTCCATACGAGCAGCGCGGCGGCCTGGCCGACCGCGAGCCAGCCATGCGGGGCGAACGGATGCAGGTTCACGGTGCGCGCATGCGGCGCGGACGCAAGCACCGCGACAAGCAGCAGCGCGACGAGCAGCGCCGACAACACCAGTTGCACGCGGCCCGACACGGTGACGCCGAACGCGTTCGCGGCCGACACGGTCGCGATCAGTGCGGCGGCCGTGATGATGACCGTCGTGTGCCCGCCGCCCGTGACGGCCGCGACGTATGCGCCGCCGAACATCGCGGCCGCCGGTGCGCCGGCCGGCACCGCGAAATAGAAGCACCAGCCGACGATGGCCGCGGCCTTCGGGCCGAATGCGCGCCGCGCGTAGGTCGATACGCCGCCCGCATCGGGATAGCGGGCGCCGAGTGCGGCGAAGGTGGCCGCGAGCGGCCCGGACAGCACGACGAGCGCTGCCCATGCGAGCAGCGAGGCCGGCCCCGCGACTTCGGCGGCGAGTGCGGGCAGCGCGATCACGCCGGTGCCGAGCACCGCGCCGATATAGAGCGCGGCGCCCTGGAAAATGGTCAGCGAACCCGCATGATGAGCAGCGGGCGAATCGGCATGCGAAGGCATGAGCGGCAGTCTCCGGGAGTCTTGTTTTGTGTGGATGACGCGCGAAAGCCCGCGCGATCGATCGTTCGATGCTACCCGAACGATGGCATCCGCGCGGCCCGGCGATCAGTAGTGTCGTGCCGCATGCGTGTCAGCCGATGTCAGCAGGATCGTGCGAGCCGCAGGCGCGCGTCCTCGCGCGCGGCGGGCGACAGGTCGGGCGCGTAGTGGAACGTACCCGATACCAGCGAGGCGACGGGCACGCCGTCGCGGAACAGCACGCGATTGCCCGCCAGCGCCGGCACCTTGTCGCCCGGCAATAGCGTGCCGGCGAGATTCAGCGGATCGGCGCCCGTCACGCATATGTATTGTCCGTCGCCCGGCTGCCGTCGCAGTTCGCGCAGGATCGGGATGGCCTCGGGCAGCGCGAACTGCTCGCCCGCGAGCCCGGCGACGAAGCGACCGCCGCGAATCTCGCCGCGTGCTTCGAGGCGCTGCAGCACGCGCACGAGTTCGCGCCAACTGGGCAGCCAGTCGGCTTCGCGTTCGAGCAACCGCCAGAACACGACGCCGTAGCGGCGCAGCAGCGTCCACACGATATGTTCGAGCGCATCGGGATCGGTCGTGGCGAGGCTGCGTTTCGGCGCGGGCGCGTCGTCGTCCGGCCGTGCCTGACGCTGCACGAGCGCCCAGCGGCCCGCGTCGTCCATCCCGCCGATCAGCGCGCCGCCGCGGCGCGTGCGTGGCGCATAGGTCGCGCTGCGCTTGACGGCCGGCTTCAGCAGCGCGCGCAGGCCCGCGTAGCTGTCCGCATTCACGAGGCCGGCCGACACGAGTTCGCCGAGGGCCTGTTCGAGTTCGACGGGCAGCATGTGCAGATCGTCGAGCAGCGCATCGAAGAACATCGCGCCGTGCGCGGCGAGCGCGTCGCGCACTTGCGTGGCGCGTGCGGACAGCGCCGGTTGCGCGTCGGGATCGCGCAGCGCCTGCCACGCGGAAAGATGGCGGCGGGGCAGCAGCACGATCGGCGTCGTCTTCACGGGCGTGCCGGCCGCGCGCGCCGGCGCGCCGATGCGGGTCCACACCAGCTTGCCCGAGCGGCACAGCTCGTCGAGGCCGCCCGCCGTGTAGTCGGTGAGCCGCGCGGGTAGCAGCGCGTCTTCCCACGCGCTTGCCGCGGCCTCGTAGCCTTCGAGCTGTTCGACCACGGCTGCCAGCGCGTCGCGACCGGTGCCGCGCGTGTCGGGTGTCAGGTGCTGCCAGTGGAACAGGAAGCGCATGAAATCGGCGCGCTCGACCGGCTCGATCTCGCGGCGCAGCCGCTTCACCGTATAGCGATGAATACGCGCGAGCAGATGGCGTTCGCACCATTCGTCGGTCGTCGCGCCCGGCGTGAAGCGGCCGCGCATCACGTAGCCTTCGCGCTCCAGCGCCGCGAGCGCCGTCGCCACCGGCGCGGGCGGCAGGCCGAGCGGCGTGGCGATCGCATCGAGCGTCAGCGGCCCGAAGCCGGTGAGCCGCGCGCGGATCACGTCGACGAGCGCCGCGTCGGCTTCCCACGGCTGCGCGCACGCGGCCGGCACCTTGAGCGCCGGTGTCGCGCGGGCGTCCGGATGCAGCGCGCGGAGGCAGACGAGCCGTTCGACCGGCACCCACAGTGCGGTGCCGCCCGGCGTCGCGAGCTTCGTCGCGCGGCGGCGTTCCGCGAGTTCCGCGAGTCGCTCGGGCCAGCCCGCGTGGGCGTGCGTCTCGCTGTCGGCGACGCACGCGAGCGTGAGCAGTGCATCGTGCATTTCGTCTGCGTCGCGCACGAGCGGCCACGCTTCGTCGCGCACCGCGTCGATCGCGTCGGCGTCGAGTGCACCGAGATCGTCGGCCGATTCGGGATCGCTCCATCGGCGCGACTGCACGGCCTGCGTGCGGCGCTCTTCCAGCGGCGCGTCGTCGAGGAACGCGTAGGGCTTCGCGTTCAGGATCTCGGCCGCGAGCGGCGACGGCGCGGGCAAGTCGCGCGCGACGAGCTCGATCGCGCCGCTTTCGATCCGGCGCAGCAGCGCGAGCCAGCCGTCGGTGTCCATCGCGTCGTGCAGGCAGTCGTCGAGCGTCTGGTCGACGAGCGGATGATGCGGAATCTCGCGTTCGCCGACGATGTTCTCGAGGCACGCGGCCTGATCGGGGAACACCGTCGCGAGCAGATCGTCGCTCTTCATCCGCTGCAATTGCGGCGCGGTGCGCCTGCCGCCGGTGAAGCGCGGCAGCGCGAGCGCGGTGGTCGCGTTCCAGCGCCAGCGCACGCCGAACATCGGCGCATCGAGCAGCGCCTGGATCAGCACGTGCTCGGCGCTGGCCGAACGCAGGTAGCGCCACACTTCGTCGAGCGCGAAGCTGTGCGCGAGCGACAGCGACAGGATGATCGCGTCGTCCGTCGCGGCGGCCTGCAATTCGAAGTTGAAGTTGCGGCAGAAGCGTTTGCGCAGCGCGAGCCCCCAGGCGCGGTTGATCCGGCTGCCGAACGGCGAATGGATCACGAGCTGCGTGCCGCCCGATTCGTCGAAGAAACGCTCCATCACGAGCGTGTCCTGCGTCGGCAACGCGCCGAGCGCGGCGCGGGTGCGCGCGAGGTAGTCGGCGATCTGGCGCGCGGCGTCGGGCGACAGGTGCAGATCGTCGACGAGCCAGCGCAACGCGGGCGCGAGGCGGCTTTCGGTGGGGGCGAGCGCGATTGCGGTTGAGGCTTGCGCTTGCGCATTGCTCGCGGCGTTGCCGCCGGCGCGCTTGCGTCCGGCGGTGCCGGCCTGCCGGTCGCCTTCCGCAAACAGCGCGTCGAGCCGCGCACGCAGCCGGCCGACCGCCGCCGACAGTTCGTCGCTGCGCCCGAGCCCCTCGCCGAGCCAGAACGGAATGCTCGGCGATTGCCCGTGCGCATCCTCGACGCGCACGCGGCCCGTTTCCACGCGAATGATCCGGTACGACTGGTTGCCGAGCTGGAACACGTCGCCGGCGAGGCTCTCGATCGCGAAATCCTCGTTGATGGTGCCGACCTGGATGCCCTGCGGTTCGAGCAGCACCGCGTAGTCGGCCATGTCGGGGATCGTGCCGCCGGAAGTGGTCGCGGTCATCATCGCGTTGCGGCGGCCGCGCACGGTGCCGCCGACCACGTCGCGGTGCAGGTACGCGCCGCGCACGCCGCGACGGCTCGTGAACCCTTCGGCGAGCATTTTCATCACTTCGTCGAAGCGTTCACGCGTCAGCCGCGCGTACGGCGCGGCGCGCGTGAAGCTCGCATACAGCGCGTCTTCCTGCCATTCCGTGCACGCGACTTCGGCGACGATCTGCTGCGCGAGCACGTCGAGCGGCGCTTCGGGAATCCGCAGCGCGTCGAGTTCGCCGCGCTGCACGCAGTCGAGCAGCGCCGCGCATTCGACCAGTTCGTCGCGCGACAGCGGAAAGAGCCGCCCCTTCGGCACGCCGCCGACATGATGCCCCGAGCGGCCGACGCGTTGCAGGAACGGCGCGATGCCGCGCGGTGAACCGACCTGGCAGACGAGATCGACGTCGCCGATGTCGATGCCGAGTTCGAGCGACGCGGTCGCGACGAGCAGCTTCAGTTCACCGCGCTTCAGGCGCTGCTCGGCGTCGAAGCGGTGCTCCTTCGCGAGACTGCCGTGATGCGCGGCGATTGCATCCTTGCCGAGCCGGTCGGCGAGATGACGCGCCATGCGCTCGGCGGTGCGGCGCGTGTTGACGAACACCAGCGTCGTGCGATGCGCGGCCGCGAGCCCGGCGATGCGGTCGTACACCTGTTCCCACACGTCGGTCGCCATCACCGGTTCGAGCGGCACGTTCGGCAGTTCCAGCGCGAGATCGCGCTCGCGCGTGTGGCCGGTATCGACGATCGCGCAGTCGCGCGGCGCGTCGGCCGGCCCGCCGACGAGGAAGCGCGCGACCGCGTCGATCGGCTTTTGCGTGGCCGACAGCCCGATGCGCGGCAGCGCACGGCCGACCAGCGCGTCGAGGCGTTCGAGCGACAGCGCGAGATGGCTGCCGCGCTTGGACGATGCAAGCGCATGGATTTCGTCGACGATGACCGAGCGCACGTTCGACAGCATCTGCCGCCCCGACGTGGACGACAGCAGCACGTACAGCGATTCGGGTGTGGTGACGAGGATGTGCGGGGCGCGTTTGCGCAGCGCAGCGCGTTCGGCCTGCGTCGTGTCGCCGGTGCGTACCGCGGTGCGGATCGCGGGCACCGGCAGGCCGAGTTGCGCGAGCGATTCCGCGATGCCGGCGAGCGGCGCGTCGAGGTTCACGTAGATGTCGTTCGACAGCGCCTTCAGCGGCGACACGTAGACGACCAGCGTCGCGTCGGGCAGCGTGCCGTCGTGCGCGAGCGCATCGCGCACGAGATCGTCGAGCGCGCACAGGAACGCGGTGAGCGTCTTGCCGGAGCCGGTCGGCGCGGCGACGAGCGTGGAGCGGCCGGCCTTGATGTGCGGCCACGCGAGCGCCTGCGCGCCGGTCGGCGCGGCGAACGTGCGCCGGAACCACGCGGCGACGGCCGGGTGGAACACGTCGAGCGCACGGGCGGCAGGGCGGGTAGCTGTGACGTCCATCGGAACGTTGAAATAGGGTGCGAGCGGGGTGCGAGCGTGCGGACGCGTCGCACGCGAATCGAATCGTCAGTGTGCCAGACGTCGCATGCGCGTGCCGGGCATGCGTGCCGGCGATTTCCATGCAGATGGGGACCCGCACCGCGCTTTCAATGGACGGAAAGTTGCGTGCCCGCCGGCACGCCGAGCGCGCGCTGAATTGTGTCGAATTGCAACTGGGGCCGAGCCGCTAGACGCGATGCAGCCAGCCGAGCCAGTGTTCGACCAGCGCCGCACGCGACCACAGCGACTGCGCGAGCCACAGCGTGCCGCCCCAGGCGGCGGCCACCACGATCAGGTCGCAATGCCCGCTGTTCCACAGGTTGAGCGAATGGCGCCGCCAGATCCACGGTACGCCGAGCGGATTGGGCCAGTCGGCGAGCAGGTGCATCACGCCGCCGCAGGCGAAACCGAACAGCGGCGCAGCCCACAGCGGATGCGGATGATGGATGAGCCCGTGCCAGCCGAGCGCGAGCAGCGCGACCCAGCCGATACCCCAGTGCGTAAGCGTGCGATGCGTGATCCACAGGCGGCGCTTGCGGCTCCACCAGGCGACTTCGAGCCAGTCGGGCGCGGTGCCGCCCGCGACGCCCGCCGCGAACGCGGCGAGCATGCCCGAGTGCCACGGGCCGGTTGCGCCGGTCTGCGCGACGAGGACGGCGGCGGCGACGCCGGCCGCGAAGCCGGACGCGTGATGCGCATTGTGTGATGCCATAGGGAGCGAGACGAAGAAACGTGAAGCGGCGCGTGCACGAAACGACGATGCGACGCGCAAGCGGGGCGCTATCTTCGCAGATCGGCCTGTGCCGCGCGCGGGACGTTGGCGGATTTTTTTGCGAGCCGTGCGTAGCATGCTGTGCGGTTCGCAACTTTCGGTTTTGTGCACTGCGCGACGGCGCGCGCCGCAGGTGGCGTCAAACGCTCCACGTGCGCGTCGCGGCGCCGCAACGTGACCGGCCGCACACAAGCGGCACGCTTTCGTCGCGGGCCGCGTGTTCGACCCTTTTTGTCCCCCTATACTACGAAGCCGGCATATGGCCGTCGGCGCGCCAGCGGCCATCCACGGATCAGGCGCTTGTCGTGCCTGAAGGAGATCCACATGGGGGACATGCAATGACTACGCTGAATCGCTTCAAATCATCCGCCGCCGTGCTGGCGACGGTGGCCGGCATCGGTTTCCTGCCGAACGCGCCCGCCTACGCGAAAGGGCCGCAGCCCGCGGTCCTGACGAGCTCGGCGGTGGCGGTCGCCGACAAGTACAGCGCGGATGCCGCGGAGCGGATCTTCAAGGAAGGCGGCAACGCGATCGACGCGGCCGTCGCGATCGCGTTCACGCTGGCCGTCACGTACCCGGAAGCCGGCAACATCGGCGGCGGCGGCTTCATGACGATCTACAAGGACGGCAAGCCGTACTTCATCGATTACCGCGAGCGTGCGCCGCTCGCCGCGACGAAGGACATGTACCTCGACAAGGACGGCAACGTCGTCAAGGGCATGAGCCTGTACGGCCCGCGCGCGGTCGGCGTGCCGGGCACGGTCGCGGGCATGTGGGCAGCGCAGAAGCGCTTCGGCAAGCTGAAATGGAAGCAGGTGCTCGCGCCGGCGATCCACTACGCGCGCGACGGCTTCGTCGTCGACGAACAGCTCGCGCAGCGCGGCGTCGACGCATCGAAGGAGTTCGGCGGCAAGACCAACTTCGACAAGTATTTTTCCGGGCTGAAGGCCGGCGCGAACTTCAAGCAGCCCGATCTCGCCGACGTGCTGACGCGCATCGCGAACGGCGGCGCGGAAGGCTTCTACAAGGGCAAGACGGCCGAGCTGATCGCGGCGTCGATGAAGACCGGCGACGGCAACGGGCTGATCACGACCGAAGATCTCGCGCAGTACCGCGCGGTGTGGCGCCAGCCGGTGCAGGCGAAGTGGAACGGCTATGACGTGATCACCGCGCCGCCGCCGAGCTCCGGCGGCATCGGCCTCGTGCAGTTGCTTAAGATGAAGGCCGACCTCAAGCAGGACTTCGAGGGCGTGAAGCTCAACTCGCCGCAGTACATCCACCTCGTCGCGGAAATCGAGAAGCGCGTGTTCGCCGATCGGGCGCAGTATCTCGGCGATCCCGACTTCTACAAGGTGCCGATCGCGCAGCTGACCGACGACGCGTACATCGCGAAGCGCGCGGCCGAGGTCAACCCGAAGGAGCCGTCGGACACGAAGAGCGTGCAGCCGGGTCTCGGCACGACGATGCCGGAGAAGGCCGAAACGACGCACTTCTCGGTGGTCGACAAGTGGGGCAACGCGGTGTCGAACACGTACACGATCAACGGCTATTTCGGCTCGGGCGTGATCGCCGACGGCACGGGCATCGTGCTGAACGACGAGATGGACGACTTCTCCGCGAAGCCGGGCGTCGCGAACATGTTCGGCGTGGTCGGCAGCGACGCGAACGCGATCGAACCGAAGAAGCGCCCGCTGTCGTCGATGTCGCCGACGATCATGACGAAGGACGGCAAGGTGTCGCTGGTGATCGGCACGCCGGGCGGCTCGCGCATCTTCACGTCGATCTTCCAGGTGATCAACAACATCTACGACTTCAAGATGCCGCTGAAGGAAGCGGTCGGCGCGATGCGTTTCCATCACCAGCTGCTGCCGCCGAACACGATCTTCTGGGAGCCGTACCACCCGATCGAAGGCGAACTCGCGAAGCAGATCGAGGCGCGCGGCTATACGCTGAAGGGGCAGGATTTCAGCGGCGACATCCAGGTCATCAAGATCGACGGCAAGACGCCGGAGGCGATGGCCGATCCGCGCGGGCGGGGCGTGACGCGGATTATTCGTTGACGTTGACCGTGAAGCGATGCGCGCGTCGGCGACAGCGGCCGCGCGCGCCGTTCGGCAGCCGGTGTTGCGACCCGGCTGCCGATTTTTTTCAGCCGGTCGTTCGGGTGCAGTCCGCTATCCACGCGGCAATGGCTTCGGGGATATCCCCGAAGCCGCCATGCCCGACGCGGGCCCGCGCGTTTCGCTGCTGACCGGCTTGGCCGCCCGTTTTCATGAATTTGACGCGCGACGCTGGGATAATGGACGAGTTTGGTTGCGTCAATGATGGAAGGAGGCCCCATGGGCGACAACGATACCCGCACCGAGACCGACAACCGCACCGATACGAGCTCAATGGAAGCGCGCCAGCGCCGTTTCGAGGAGGATCTCGTCGACGCCTACGACGAAGAGCTCGAGATGGAGCTCGACGACCGTCGCTTCCACGATGGCGAGGACCTGCTGTTCTCGCCCGAGCGCCGTGAGGCGCGCAAGGAATATTTCCGCGAGCTGTTCCGGCTGCAGGGCGAGCTCGTGAAGTTGCAGGACTGGGTCGTACATACCGGACACCGGCTCGTCGTCATTTTCGAGGGGCGCGACGCGGCCGGCAAGGGCGGTGCGATCAAGCGCATCACGCAGCGCCTGAACCCGCGCGTGTGCCGGGTTGCCGCGCTGCCGGCGCCGAACAACCGCGAGCGCACGCAATGGTACTTCCAGCGCTATGTCGCGCATCTGCCGGCCGGCGGCGAGATCGTGCTGTTCGACCGCAGCTGGTACAACCGCGCGGGCGTCGAGCGCGTGATGAATTTCTGTACCGACGACGAGTACGAGGAATTTTTCCGGTCGGTGCCCGAGTTCGAGAAGATGCTCGTGCGCAGCGGAATCCAGATCGTCAAGTACTGGTTCTCGATCACCGACCACGAGCAGGAACTGCGCTTCCAGAGCCGGATCGCGGATCCGCTGAAGCAGTGGAAGCTGAGCCCGATGGACCTCGAAAGCCGCCGCCGCTGGGAGGCTTATACGGCCGCGAAGGAAGAGATGCTGCAGCGCACGCATATTCCCGAGGCGCCGTGGTGGGTCGTGCAGGCCGTCGACAAGAAACGCGCGCGGCTGAACTGCATTCACCATCTGCTGGGCCAGGTGCCGTATCACGAGGTGCCGCGCCCGACGATCGACCTGCCGCAGCGCGAGCATCACGAGGATTACATTCGCCGGCCGGTGCCGGACAACATGATCGTGCCGGACGTTTATTGAGCGGTTCGGGTCGGCCGGACCGGCCGCGGGGCGCGCTGCGCAACGCGGCGCGCGTTACTCGGGGATCAGGCACGCGGCGCGGTCGCGGTCGCGATTTTTCACGGGAATCTGTCCGTCCTACAATGCGGGGAAGCCGGAGCGCCCCTGCGTCAGATCGAACAGTTCGGCTCTTGCCGCGGCTTCGGCGGTTTCGGGCAGCTTGATCACGAGCTTCACCGTCATCCCGTACGCGCTGTCCACCAGTTCATAGCCGGCCTGTTCAATCCAGCGGCGCACGCGCGCCTCTTCCGGATAGCCGATCTCGACCGCGAGCCGCGTGTGCCGAATGCGCTCGACGCGCTCGGCATCGAGCAGCGCCGATGCGATCGCATCCGTGTACGCACGCACCAGCCCGCCCGCACCGAGCTTCACGCCGCCGTAGTAACGCACGACCGCGCCGAGCACGCCGTCGAGATCGTGATGGCGCAGCACTTCGAGGATCGGCCGGCCCGCGGTTCCCGACGGCTCGCCGTCATCCGACATACCCGACTGGCCGCCCGCCAGCAACGCCCAGCACACGTGGGTGGCCGCCGGATGCTCGTCGCGCAGGCGTTGCAGGACCTGCATCGCGGCATCGCGGTCCTCGACCGGAACCGCGTACGCGATGAAACGGCTCTTGCGGATTTCGAGTTCGCGGATGTAAGAGGTGGCGAGCGAGTAACTCATGCGTCGCGACGCGGAAAGTGTAGGGAAATCAAGACGATGATGGCTGGTCGATGCGTTTGACGTGGGCCCGTGGACGATTGGATATCGTCTGCATAAGCGCGGGGCGAAGACGGAATTTTACCGTGGCGCGCGTCGAAGCATTGCGATGCCGCGCGCGACATCAACGCACACCGACCGACGACCGTAGCGCGGCGCCCAGCGTACGCAGCGCCTGCCGGGCGCGCGCATCGGTCAGGCTCGAGTAAAGCACCACGTCGCGCGTCGGCAGCGGCGGCAGCCCGTAGCGCATCCCCACGTCGACGGTGCCGGCGGGCGCGACGCGATGCCCGAGCGCCGCGACGGCCAGGCCCGCGGATACCGCCGCGCCGATCGTCGCCACGCCGCCGCCGACAAAAACCTCCGTCCACGCGACACCGGCTTCGTCCAGCGCATCGACCGCCATGCGGCGCACGCTGCACGGTTCGGCCTGCGTGGCGAGCCGCAGCGGTTGCGGCGGATGGTATTCGAAATCGGCCGCCGCCATCCAGCCGAACGACTCCGACAGAATGGTTTCGCCGTCGAGCCGCCGGCTGTCGTGCTGCAGCGCGACGGCTGCATCGAGCTGGCCGCGATCGAACGCATCGAGCACGTCGCGCGACGCGGCGACGCGGATTTCCAGCACCAGCGCCGGCTCGGCTTCGCTCATCCGCCGCAGCAGCATCGGGAGATCGGCGCCGACGACGTGGTGGCTGACGCCGATCACCAGCCGTCGCTGGCTCGTGCCGAACGCGCTGATTGCGCCATGGTGAGCGGCCACCAGTTCGCGCGCCGGCTCCAGGAACGCGGTGCCGTCGGCCGACAGGCGAACCTGCCGCGGCGTGCGTTCCAGCAGGCGGCGGCCGAGCCCGTCTTCCAGCCGCTTGATCTTCAGGCTCACCGCGGACTGCGTGGTGTCCAGCGCTTCCGCGGCTCGCGTGAAGCTCTTGAGGTCGGCGGTCAGCACGAAGGCCTGCACGGCCTCGATGTCGAGCGTTTTCATCGCATCCTCATCCATTTAAAAATCGAATCATTGAAATATTCTGGCATCGTATTTTCAAATGGATCAAGGTCTTCTACGCTGCGTTCATGCCGTCCGTTTCTTTCGCCAGGAGTCGATCATGCTGACCGCGTACTACGTGCACCGCCTGCCGGCGGACTACGACCTCGGCATCATCCGCCAGCGCGTGCGCGAGCGCGGCCGCCTATGGGACGACACGCCGGACCTGCTGTTCAAGGGATTCCTGCTGCGCGAGGCAGGCCGCCACGGCGCGACGGAAAACGGCTACGCGTCGTTTTACCTGTGGCGCAACGAACAGGCGTTCGCGCGGTTCGTGACGGACGGCCGCTATCGGGTCGTGACGGACAGTTTCGGCCGTGCGCCGATCGACACCCGGGTTGCGCTCGACGCGCGCAAGGGCAGTGCGTCGACGGGACGCTTCGCGCGTCTGGAAACGATCGAGATTCCGGCGGATGCCGATCTCGATGCGGCCCTGGCGCGGGAGATCGAACGCAATCGCGAAGCGGCGACACGGCAGGGTGTGGTCGCGGCAGCCGTCAGCCTCGATCCGCTGCGCTGGCGGCTGACGCGTGCGCTCGTGACGGAACATGAGCCGGACGACGGCGGCGCAGGTACGGTGTACCAGGTCCTGCATCTGGCGAGGCCGCTGCTCGACACGCTGGAAGCGGGCGGTGCGTGATGGCCGGCATCGTGTCGCGATTGCCGGCCGGCGTGGTGGTGGCCGCGCATCTGGCGGGTGTGGTGGCCGGCATCGCCGCGATTGCGGCGCTTGCGACGATGCTGGCGCTGCTGTTCAGATAAGGCGCTTCGGCGCAGTGGTGGTTCAGAAGGGGCGCCGCGCATGCGATGCGCGGCGCCCCCGGTCGCTTCATCGTCGCTTGCTCAGTGGCCCTGCAAGCGGATATCGCGCGACGACGCGCCGACATACACGGTCCCGCCCGGGACGACGCGCCAGCCGTTGCGCGCCGTATCCCACACGCTCTGCATCCGCGGCGACACGGTCACGCGCACGCGCCGTGCCTCACCAGGATTCAGCCGGATCTTTTCCCAGCCGACCAGCCGCTTCGGCGGCTCGTCCTTGTACGGCACGCCGAGATAGACCTGAGGTGTTTCCGCGCCGGCCACGCGCCCGTCGTTGCGCACGGTAAACGCGACGCTCAGCGAGCCGTCCCATTGCTTCGACACCGACAGACCCGAATACGCGAAGTGCGTATACGACAGGCCGTAGCCGAACTCGAACATCGGCTTGATGTTGCGTGCGTCATACCAGCGGTAACCCATGTTCAGCTTTTCCGCGTACACCGGGTCGGTGTCGAACGTGCCGTTTTGCCCCCACGTCGGCGAGTCCTGATCGCGCGCCGGGAAAGTCACGGGCAGCTTGCCCGACGGATTGACCGCACCGAACAGCACGTTCGCGATCGCCTTGCCGCCGGCTTCGCCCGGATACCACGCCTCGACGATGGCCGACACGTTGTCCTTCCACGGCATCAGCACCGGGTTGCCGCTCTGGACGACGACGATCGTATGCGGATTCGCGCGCGCGACGGCTTCGACGAGCGCATCCTGGTTCGACGGGTTCGCGAGGCTCAGGCTCTGCAGATCGCCGAAATCCTCGCCGGCCGGCTGCGCGACCACGACGATCGCGACATCCGAGCGGCCCGCGAGCGCCGCGGCCTGATCGATTTCCTGCTGCGTGTACGCGCGGAACGGCGACTGCTGGTCGCTGTTGCCTGCATACGTGACCTGTGCGGCCGGCGCCAGCGCGCGGATCGCCGCGACGATCGGCACGTCGACCTTGAGCCACGGATTGCGCCACCAGCTGCACCCGGTCGACGATCCGAACGTCAGGCCGCCGCAGCCGGCGAACGAACCCGATACGGGATCGCGCGTGTTGCCCGAGCCGCCGCCGGACAGCACGGCCGCATCCGCATGGCCGCCGATCACGGCAATACGCGACAGCGCCGACGCGACCAGCGGCAACTGGTTGCCGTCGTTCTTCAGCAACACGATCGACTGCTCGGCGGCCGCCTGCGCGAACCGGTTGCCGGCCGCGAAATCGATCGTGCCGCCGCCCTGGGCCGGATCGTCCATCACGCCGACACGGATCATCACCGCGAGCTTGCGGCGCACCATGTCGTCGAGGCGCGCGGTCGACACCGAGCCGTTCGCGATCGCCTGCTTGACGGCCGCCGGCGTCAGGTACACGCTCGGCCCGACGTCTTCTTCCTCGTCGAGCCCGGCGTTGATCGCGGCGGCGGTGCTGTGCGTGGCGCCCCAGTCGGACTGCACCTGGCCCTGGAAGCCCCACTCGTTCTTCAGCACGTCGTTCAGCAGGTGAGGGTTCTCGCACGCATAGGTGCCGTTCAGGCGGTTGTAGCTGCACATCACGCTGCCGGGCCGCCCTCGCTTCGCGGCGATCTCGAATGGCAACAGGTACAGCTCGCGCAGCGTACGCTCGTCGATCTGCGTATTGCCGCCCATCCGGCCGTGCTCCTGCTCGTTGCCCGCGTAGTGCTTGATCGTGGCGATGACTTTCTGCCGCTGCGTGGCGAGCGTGCGTTCGGCGAGCAGGTCGCCGGCGAGCAGCGGATCCTCGCCGAGATACTCGAACAGGCGGCCGCCGCGCGGCTCGCGCGCGAGGTTGGTGCCGCCGGCGAGGCCCATGCCGAATCCTTGCGCGCGCAACTGGATCGCGACTTGCTTGCCGAAGTCGTACGACAGCCGCCGATCCCAGCTCGCGGCGACCGCGATCGTGGCCGGAAACGTCGTGCTGGCTTGCGACGTGCTGCCGGAGCCGGTCGCCGAATCGACCATGTTGAGATCGGGAATGCCGAGCCGCGGCACGCCCTGGATGTAGCCGGCGCCGCCGCCCGGCACCTTCGACATTTCGTATTGCGAATGAATGAATTGAAGTTTTTCGTCGAGCGTCATCTTGCGCACGAGCAGGTCGGCGCGCCGTTGCGCGGCGGCCGACGCGAACGTGTCGGTGGCGTCGGCCTGCGCGTTGAAATCGGCGTCGCCGGCGTAGGCGGTGGTGCAGAGGGTCGCTGCCAGCACGACGGCCGGCCAGAGTGTGTCCCGCATGTTGCTCTCCATGATCGTATTGCCGGTTGTTCGAATGATGTCTGGAGCTGCGTACATCCGGTGGATTCGCACCGGACGCATTCGGCTGACGATGCAGGGTGGTTGCGCGTCGGCATGCCAGCCAGGCGGGGAATCGTTACGGCCGGTTGGGCTCGATCGGTGAATGCGGGCGGCGACGCGGACCGCCCGGCACTGTCGAATCGGGTGTAGCGATTCTCTGCTGCGACCAATGGTATGAATGTAGTTTGACTACAGCATCAGTGTTTCTACCGATCCGTGTGATCTTTATTTCGTAGGGGCGCGCGGCGAGGCGGAAAGGCAGTCATCGTTGCCGATCGGGCATGCGCGGCGGAGTAAGAAGTACCTGGGTGCGCGAGCGTGCGGCACGGTTTGTTGCGTCCGCATCGAACGGGACATCGCCGGATGCAAGTCGCCTCGTGGGGAAACTTGGGCGGCACCGACGGTGCGCTAGCTGCGTCGAGCGACGGGACTACCGGGCATCGGAATCCCGGCGCGGTAGACGACGGTTGCGAGTGCCGCGGCGACCACGGCCTCGGCCGTCAGCACGGCGACCGCGGCGCCTTGCTCGGCGAAATACTTGGCGAGCACGGGTACCAGCACGATGTTCAGAATGCCCGATGACATCAGGATTCGCGTGAATGCCGACTTCATCCCGAGCGGCAGCATCGTCTGCACACCGAACAGGTCGGTCATGCCGGCCATGAACGGAATGAAGGCCATCCAGCGCAGCACCTGGACCGTAGGTTCGTACGAAGGGCCATACAGGATGCGCACGGCCAGCGGCGCGCCGAAGAAGATCACGAGCGAGATGCCGAGCACCATCGCGACCTGGACGACGAACAGCTTGCGCAGGAACGAGAACGCATCGTTGCGCGCGTGCCGCATCAGGTAGCTGATGCGCGGATAGGTGGCCGCCTTCAGCGGTTGCAGCATGCTGAGCGCCGCGCGGATCAGCTTGTCGCCGGCGGCGAAGTAGCCCGCCGCGACGTTGCCCGATACGAAGCCGAGCAGCACGGTGTTGGTCGACGCATAGAACGCGATCGACGTGGACGCGAGAAACACCTGCCAGCCGCCTTTCAGCGATTCGGCGATGTCGGTCGCGCCGACGCGCACGAAGTCGATTTCACGGTTGAAGTACAGATAGGCAGCCAGTGCGATCGCGGACAGCGTCGGTACCGCTGCGTTGACGATCATCGCGCGGTCGATGTCCGCCGGGCTGTGCACGAGCGCGAACATGGCCGGCAGGCTCAGGATGCGCCCGATGAACAGGATCATGCTGAGCGCGCGCAGCTTTTCCATTCCCTGGAAATACCAGCCCGGCGTGAACGCCACGCCGGCGACCATCCCGAACCCGATCAGCAGCAGGTCGCGGTCTTCACCGAAGCGCTCGACCGCAAAGGTCAGCGCAACGAGCACGATGAAGCAGATCACCGCGATGCCGATCTGCGCGTATAGCGTCGCCCAGAAGATGCGCGAGCGTTCGGCGCGGTTGTCGCGCGCGAGCGCGATGCGTGGCGTGGCGGTCAGGTCGAAACTGTAGCTCGTGCAGTTGGTGAGATACGCAATGACGGCGAGCGAGAACGCGAGCTGCCCGTAGCCTTCGGGCCCGAGGGCGTGCGTCAGCAGCGGTGCGATCAGGAGCGGCACTGCGTACATCGAAATCTGCAACGTCAGCAGCAGCAGGAAATTCTTCTTGAGGTTTGACATTCGCTCGGTCGGCGCCGTGAGTGTCGCAGTGCGGCGGCATGGGGCCGCGGTGCGCGTGCATCCGGTCGGCGCTGACCCGGGTTGCATGGGTTGGTGGCGCGTCCGGCGTCGCCGGGCACGGCCACATCACATCGTATGGCGGCCATGATACGGGCCGCGCGGGACGACTATGTTCGCGAGCCTACCGTTCGCGGATTCCGTTCGTGCGCGCGGCGTGAAGCGCGGCACGGCGCGCGTCGTGGTGCGTTGTCGTCTCGCGACGGCGATGAATCTATTTGTAAGCTGCCGCACCGAAGGGCGCCCGAACCGAGTGCTTTAATCGATCGCACTGTTTTGGTTCACGGTGCAAACCGCCTGACGATGCCTCGGGCACGCAACATCACCTCCCGTGGGCGTGGGGAGCAGGGCAACGCATGGAACCGGGCGGGCCGCGCAGGGGCGCGGCGGGGGCCGCTGCCGCGCGTTCATCGACGAGCCGCACGAGCGTGGATCGCTCGTTCCGGTGGCGCGGCCCGAACGCGTGTCCGCGTCCGATAAAAATACCGATCCGAGGAGTACCGATTGAAGCCGATTACGTTCGGCAGCTGCGTGGGGTGGCTGCACGAAGGACAGACGACACAAGGTGTGATCCTGTGCGAATCGTTGGGGCACGAGGCATCGTGGACGCACAAGCTCATGCGGGCGATCGCCGAGCGCCTTGCTCGCGACGGCGTCACGGTGTTGCGATTCAACTATCCGTGCACCGGCGATTCCGCGGGCGACGACCGTGACGCCGATCGGCACGCCGCGACCATCGGCAGCATTCACGATGCGATCGATCTGCTGCGCGACCAGGTCGGTGTCGGGTCGCTGACGCTCGTCGGAATTCGTGCGGGCGCGCTGTTCGCGATGCTGGCCGCCGCGGGGGACGGCCGGCACCCGTCGCCGCGCGTCGACGCATTGGTGGCGCTCGCGCCGGTCGTGCGCGGACGCGCTTACCTTCGCGAGATGTCGTTCGTGCATCGCCAGTGGCTCGACGTCACGTCGCCCGCGATTCGCATCGCGCATCGTGACGAGCCCTGCATGAACGTGCTCGGGCACCGCTTTCCGGACGATTTCGTCGCTGCGCTGAAGGCGGTCGATCTGTGCGACGTCGTGCGCGATGCCCCGAGGCTGCCTGATGCGATGCTGCTGATTCAACCCGATCAGGACGGACCTGCGTTGCGCGATGCGCTGCTGGCGCGGGGCGTGAACGTGGCGGCCGATCCGTTTCGCGAATGGCCGACGACGATGCTGGACGGTACGCGCTCGCGCCTGCCGCTCGCAGCCATCGACACGCTCGCGCGCTGGATCGGCGAACGTGTGCCGCGCACGGCCGCGGGCGTCGACCCGATGTGGCGGCATGATCCACCATGGAACGGCGAATCGGCCGCCGCGCTCGACATGACCGACATGACCGAGCAGGTCGTCGCGGTCGGGCCGGACCGTTTGGTCGGCGTACTGTGCCGTCCCGCCGAGACCGGGCCGGCGAATCCCGCCGCTCCGGCGCTCGTGATCGCGAACACGTCGACGAATCCGCGAAGCGGCGAAGGGCGCTTCAGCGTGCGCCTCGCGCGGACGCTTGCACGCGCCGGCGTCACGACGCTGCGGATCGACGTGAACGGCGTCGGCGACAGCGGGGCGGCCGCGCTCGACGACCAGTCGCGCGTCGTGTATTCGGCGCAGTCGAGCGACGACGTGGCGGCCGCCGCCGACTGGCTGCGTGCGCTTGGGCATCCTGACGTGGTCGCGGCCGGCATCTGTTCCGGCGCCTATGCGGCATTGCATGCGGCCGTGAAGACGCCGTCGCTCGGCGGCGTGATCGCGATAAACCTGGCGCGCTTCGTGTGGCCGGCCGGGCTCTCGCTCGATGCGGTGCAGAAGCAGCGGAACAACTCGGTGCGCGGCTACTGGCTGTCGGTGCGCGACTGGCAGAAGTGGAAACGCCTCGTGCGCGAACGGCGCGATTTGCGGCCGATCGTGCGCGCCGTCGCCGCCAATGCGATCGCGCGAGTCAGCGTGCCGGTGAAGGAGGCGGCCGCGCGCGTCGGCTGGAAGCCGCGCGCCGGCACCCCACGCGGCGTGATGCACGTGCTTGCGCAACGCAATGTCCGCACGACGCTGGTATATGGCGCGCTCGATCCCGGCATCGACGATGTCCGGCGCCACTTCGGCGCGATCGAGCATGCGTTCAGGCGCTCGCGTCACGTACGGCTGCACCTCGAGCCGCAGGTCGATCACGCGGTGTACGGCGCGGTCGGCACGGACATCGTGATCGAGCGGTGCTTGCAGGCGCTCGGCCGCGACTTGACGAGGCCGGCCGTGCACGTTGCCGATCCTGTCGTGCACGAAGCGGCTGCGGGATCGTACGCAAACGTGTCGGTCGGCAGGCCGTGATGCGCGCCGTGCCGCATGCGTCGGCGCTTTGGGGCGCGATCCCCCGCGTCGTATGAAGATCGACGTTCGGTGGGGTCGCTCACAGACGCGCCGTTCGCCGTAGTGTCCAATCGCTTATCGATGCATGCACGGTCATGCCGCGGCATGACCGGCAGGGATGGGTCAGTCCCGATCGCCCGGCTCCGCATAGGGTGATTTCGCGTAGGGCGATGCGTACAACGTGTCGCTGCGCCATACGTCGTCGGCGGGTGCATTGGCGACCTGCGCGCGATGTGGCCGCGCCGGCACGAGCGGCCGGCGCAACGTGACGCGGGCCCGCGTGTCGGGCTGGACGGCGGCGCTCGCGGCTGAACCGGCGATCGCGGGTGCTGTCGCCCCGGATGCAGCCGCGGACGCTGTCGCAACGGGTTCGGCGGCCGCACTCGGGCCGACGGCTTGCGCCGAGCGTTGTGGCGGCACCGGCGCAACGAGCGTCGACGACGCGAAGGGCGGTGTGTCGGCAGGACTGCCGGGCAGCGTTTGGGCGCCGGCGGCACAGACGAAGCCGGTCGACACGATGCAGACGAAGGGCGCAAGCGATGAAGAGAAGTTCATGACGGATCGTACGGAGTGACGTGCGGTGAAGAGGCCGGTGCGGCATGCAAGCTGCAATGCAAGCCGCGCTGGGCAAGCGTAATGCCGGAATTCGCCGCGTTCGGCGGGTTACCGCACAGTTTTGGAAGAGCACCATGTCAATCACCACGCAACCGGAATCGACGCGCGGCACGCCGCGGCCTGGCGCCCGTCGCGCGCCGTGGCTGTCGCGCATGGCGATCGTGGCGGCCGCATGCGCGCTGAGCGCATGTGCGCTGTCGCCCGGCATGACTTACCGCGCGCCGGCGGAGCGCGACGCGAATGCGCGCGTGAGCGCCGACGCATCGGGTTCGGGCGGCCTCGACGGCGTGCAGAACGTGTCGAGCGAGGATCTGATCGAGATCACGCCGGCATTCGTCGCGCAGCACCATGCGGGACGGCCGGCCAACGTCGACGCGGAGATCCGCCAACTGTTCGGCAAGCCGACGCCGTACACGATCGGCCCCGGCGACGTGCTGAGCATCATCGTATGGGACCACCCCGAATTGAACCTGCCGACGACGCAGACGGTCGGCGGCGGCGACGGGGTCGGCGCGAGCTCGGTCGCGACGGGCTATACGGTCGATGCGACCGGCAACGTCCAGTTTGCGTACGCCGGCCTCGTGCACGTGGCGGGATTGACCGAGGCACAGGCGCGCGCGCTGCTGACGAAGCGGCTCGGAGAATACGTGCGCAAGCCGCAGCTCGCGCTGCGCGTGCAGAGCTACCGCAGCAAGCGGGTCTATCTCGACGGCGAAGTGCGCACGCCGGGTCTGCAGATCGTCAACGACATGCCGATGACGCTGCCCGAGGCGATCGACCGCGCGGGCGGTTTTACGCCGACGGCGGATCGCTCGCAGGTTTCGGTGACGCGCGGCGACACGACCGTGAACGTGAGCCTGCCGGCACTGATCGCCGCGGGCGTGAACCCGTCGAACATCCTGTTGCGCGACGGCGATCTCGTGCGCGTGCGCGCGGCGAGCGACGCGAAGGTATTCGTGCTCGGCGAGGTATCGCGGCCCGCGACGCTGACGTTGACCGACGGGCGGATGAGCCTCGGCGAAGCGCTCGGCGACACGGGGGGCGTGAGTCAGTACACGTCGGACGCGCGCCAGGTGTTCGTCGTGCGCCGCGGGCCCGACAACCGCCCGCGGGTGTACCACCTCGACGGCAGCTCGCCCGCGTCGTTCGCGCTCGCCGACCAGTTTCCGCTCGAGCGGCGCGACGTCGTGTTCGTCGATGCGTCATCGCTGGTGCGCTGGAGCCGCGTCGTGAACCTGCTGATTCCGTCGTCCGCGCAAGGTGCGCTGACGGCGAAAGCCATTTCGCCGTGATGCCCGAGGCGAATTTCGTGACCGCGACCGTACGTCGCGCCATACGGGACTGATGCTGCATGAACACTTCGACCCTGCCTGACCCGCACAGCGGGCACATTCTGCGGCCGTCCTATCCGGTGCGCCGCTACTGGAGCATGCTGTATGGCGGCCGGCGACTGATCGTTTGCACGGCGCTCGCGGGTGCGCTCGCGGGCGGTCTGTATGCGCTGTTCGCGGCTCCCGTTTACCGCTCCGACATCCTGTTCCAGGTCGAGCAAAGCCAGACCGATTCGAAGCAGACGTCGCCGCCCGGCGATCCGTCGTCGGTGTTCGATCTGAAGACCGATGCATCGACCGAGATCGAGGTGCTCAAATCCCGTGCGGTGCTCGACCGCGCGATCCAGAGCACGAACCTCGCCCTCGACGCACGGCCGCATTACCTGCCGCTGATCGGCTGGCGCTTCGTGAACGCGGCCGACGGGCTGTCGTCGCCGCTGCCGGGGGGATATGTGTATGGCACCGAGCGCATCGACGTGCCGACCTTCGACGTGCCCAAGCGCCTGCTCGGCAAGCGTTTCGCGCTGACCGTCGGCGACGACGGCGCGTACACGCTGCAGCGCACGGGCTTTTTCGGCCGGAAAGGACCGGTATGGCAGGGCCGCATCGGCCAGCCGCTGCACATCGAGACGCCGCAGGGGCCGATCGACGTGTTCGTGCGCGACGTGGCCGGCCAGCCCGGCGCACGCTTCGACCTGACGCGCTACAGCGACGAAGAGGCGACGACGTGGCTGCAGAAGAACGCGCTGATCTCGGAGCGCGGCAAGCAGTCGAACATGATCGGCGTGACGCTCGACGGCATCGATCCCGTGCACGACAGCCGTGTGCTGAACGCGATCGGGGAGGCGTATCTGGCGCAGAACACGCAGCGCAAGTCCGAGGCGGCCGACAAGCTGATCCGATACATGGACGGCCAGCTGCCGCAACTGAAGGCGCAGCTGGAAGCGGCGGAGAGCCGCTTCAACGCATTCCGTGCCTCGCACGGGACGGTCAATACGAGCGATGAGGCGCTGGCATTGCGTCAACAGTCGGTCGACATCGAGACGCGTGTCCAGACGCTGCAGCAGCGGCGCGAGGAACTGCTGACGCGCTTCATGCCGAAGCATCCGGCCATCGTGGCCGTCGATGCGCAGCTCGCCGATGCGCAGCACTCGCTCGACACGACCCGCAAGCAGATCCAGCAACTGCCGACCGTCGAGCAGGGCGTGCTGCAACTGCAGCGCGACGTGGCCGTCGATACCGCGCTGTACACGAACCTGCTCAATACGCGCCAGCAGATGGTCCTCGCGCGCGCCAGCAAGACGGGCACCGTGCGGATCGTCGATACGGCGAAGGTCGCCGAACAACCGATCGGTCCGCATCGCGGGGTCGCGGTGGCCGGCTTGCTGATGATCGGCCTGCTGGCGGGCGCGGCGATCGTGGTCGCCCGGCAGCGTGTCGTCGGCACGATCGGCGACGCGGAGGAAATCGAATGGGCGACGGGTTTGCCGGTGTTCGCGACGGTCCCGCACAGCGCCGTCGCGGCACAAGCGGAACTGCGGTCGAAGGTGCGCCGGCGCGGCCAGCGCATGCTGGCGACGCAGGCCGAGGCTCAGGACGCGGCGCTCGAAAGCCTGCGCAATTTCCGGGCGTCGCTGCAACTGTCGATGCCGACCGCATCGAATCCCGTCGTGCTGATTTCCGGCCCGACGACGGGCGTCGGCAAGTCGTTCGTCGCGGCCAACATCGCGTCGCTCGTTGGCGCCGCGAAACGGCGCGTCCTGCTGATCGATGCCGACTTGCGCAAGGGCTCGCTGCACGACCGTTTCCGCTATAGCCGCGCGCCAGGGCTGTCCGACGTGGTGGCGGGCACCCACACGCTCGACGACGCAATCAAGCGCGGCGTCGCACCGGGCCTGGATTTCATCGCGATGGGCAACGTCGTTCCCGATCCGGGCGAACTGCTGTTGCAGCCCGCGCTCGCGGAACTGATCGAGCGGGTCGCGTCGCGCTACGACATGGTCGTGCTCGACGGCCCGCCGTTGCTCCCGGTTGCCGATGCGCTGGTGCTCGGGCGCCTGGCGGGCACCGTGTTTCTCGTCGCGCGGAGCGGCGTGACGACGTTGACGGAACTCGACGAAAGCGCGCGGCGGCTCGAGCACGCGCATATCGGCGTGCGCGGCGTGATCCTGAACGACTACAAGGGCGCGCCGGGACGGTACGACTACGGCTACAACGACGCGAACACGCATCAGGCCACGTCCGGGTTGACGGGGATGATGGCGTCGCGGCAACGGGCGGAACGCCCGTCATGAACCGGCGAGTGGGCGGGGTTGGGTCCGCCGGGCCTCGGCAAGACCCGGCGACGCTGCGCAGGATGGCGCGCGTGCGCGGTGCGGCGGGCGGTTACACGGGCTACTGGTGGGAAGATCCGGCCCGGCTCGTGCTGATGTTCATCCTGCCGTTGTACGGATTGCTGTCGCTCAGCCTGCTGGGCGACCAGAAGTCGATTGCGCGAATCTATTTCGACGGCTACTACGCGTTCGCCGGCGCGCTGTTCCTGATGGTGGTGACGGCGACGGCGTGGCTCGCGACGACCGAAGCGCGGACGCGGCGCGGGCCGCCGGAAACGCCCGTCGAAGTGCCGCCGCGCGTGCTCGATGTCCTGTTTGCACTCGCGCTGTTCGGCAATCTCGTGATGATGAGTGGGATCATCGCGCGTCCGGCGCTGCTGCTCGAGTTCCTGCACGGACAGGCTACCGCGTACGACATGCTCCAGCAGATCGGTCGCATCACCGGGTTGAGCTCGTTTACGCAGGCGACGTCGCCGTTCGTCGCGCTCTATTTCTACGTGTTCCGGACGCCGGCGAAAGGCCTGAACCGCTACAAGATCTACATGGCCGTGCTCGCGGTGCTGACGCTGCTGCGCAGCTTCCTCTTCGCCGAGCGCCTCGCGTTGATCGAGATGGTGATGCCGCTCGCGCTGATGGTCGTGCGGTTCCGGCTGCACGGCCGGTATGCGCGGCTGCTGACGCTCGGGCCGTACGCGGCGATCCCGCTGTTGTTCGCGCTGTTTATCGCGAACGAGTACAACCGGTCGTGGGAAGCCTATTACGTCAATGTCTACGACAACATCTTCGATTTCGCGCTTGAACGGCTCGGCCTGTACTATTCGACGTCGCTGAACAATGGGGCGGGGATGCTTGCCGTGCTCGGCTGGGGGCAGGGCCATCCGATGTTCACGTTCGACTGGCTGATGCGCTTTCCGGTGATCGGCGCGACGTTCCAGCCGTGGTTCGATTCAAGCGACAGCTTCAACCTGTTTCTGAACAGCTACGCAGACCCGGAATTCAACAATCCGTCCGGGATCTTCGTCCACTTCTATGAATGGGGCTGGTTCGGGCTGCTCGACGCGGCCGTGCTGGGCTGGATCGTTGGCCGAAGCTATGCGGGCTGGCGCAGCGGCAACGGGTTCTGGTGTTGCGCGCACGCGGTGCTCTACGTGTCATTGATGGAAATCATGCGTACGCCAAATCTGTTCAGCGGACGCAATTTCCTGCCGATCGTGCTGCCGATCATCGTGTTCCATTGGTTCGGGAAGCGGCCGGCGAGCGTTGCGCCTTCCGCCACGCGTACCGCATCCGGGCGCGGGACGCGCACCTCGGAAACGAACGGGCGCGACGGCAGTGCAACGGCCTAGCAACGCACAGGGCGTCCGCCCTCAGGATGACCCTGAAGCTCAAGCGGTACGCGTTCGTGCCGCCGTGTCGCGTCCTGGCCACGACGGGAAACCGGCAATGTGCGCGACCCCTGTCCGCAATGCGACCAGATAGACGCCGATCGGGATCGCGACACCGGCCAGCGTGCCGAGTACGAGGTGTGCCGCAAGATCGGTGACGCCGGCGCGTATCAGCACGATCCGTACGGCCGCCATCGCGAAGATATGGGTCAGGTAGATCGGCATCGATGCGCAACCGATCGCCGCCAGCCATGCCGCGCGTGCCGGCTGTGACGCATACCGATGCGCGAGTTGCAGCGCCAGCGCGATGCCCGAGAACGCAGCGGGAAGCGCCCAGATGCTCGTCGCGCTACCGAAGCCGTGAGCGAATACGACCGCCGCGACGAAGGCCGTTGCCGTGGCGGCGCATGCGGTTGGCCCGCTGTTGCGCGCGAGCCAGCCGGGCAATGCCTGCGACGCGAGGACGCCCGCCACGAAGAACGGTGCGTTCATCAGCGTGATCGACAGGATGCCCCACCGCGTCGCCGCGCCGAGCACCAGCCCGAGCACCGCGCATCCGGCGAGCCAGCCGCGCGCCCGCGATGGCATGGGCGAACGTGTCGCATCCGGCACGGCCGCCGCGAAAGCCCGGATGCCGAGCATGCAGAGCATCAGCGCGTACAGGAACCAGAACTGTGCGAACGGTCGCCAGCCGATCGCCAGCAGGTCGTCCAGCGTGAACGGATGATTGGTGCCGTGCGACGCCATTGCAATCTGCACGGCACCCTGCGCAATCGACCACAACAGGTACGGATACACGATCGTCCTGATCTTCGACCACAAGAAACCGTGCGGCGCCCGGCGCAGCGAGCTGCAGACGTGCAGGCCGGACAGGAAGAAGAACAACGGCATGTGGAACGTGTAGATCACGTAGTCGTTCCACGCGAATGCCGTGTCGGCCGCGCCTGCCGGCACAAGGTCGGCGGAAACGGCACCGCGCAGCACGTGTCCGTATACGACAAGAATGATTCCCGCGCCGCGGGCGACATCGAGGCTGGTTTCGCGAGCAGTCATGATGAAGGGGCGGCCGGCCCGTCAGGTTCCGCACCGCCGAGAAATCGGACAGTCGTTCACTGTATGGCGGGCCCGTGCGCAGGACAGTGCGGTGGGCGACAGTGGGTCGTCGTGCAGCCCGACGGATGGCCTACAGCCCCTCGAATATGGCCTTCATCATCTCGGCGCTTCGGCTCCAGCGATACTTCTCCGCGTGCAGGCTTCCCTTGCGTTTGAGTTCGGCCCTGAGTGCGTCGGAATCGAGCAGGCTCCGCAATTTCCGCGCGATGTCGTCCTGCGAGTACGGATCGCAGTACAGCGCCGCATCGGCACAGACTTCCGGCAGGGCCGCCGATTTGCCGACCACCACCGGGCAGCCGTAGCGCATCGCCTCGAGAGGCGGTATGCCGAAGCCTTCGTAGATCGACGGATACAGGAAGCATGCGGCGTTCTGATACAGCGCCTTCAATTGTTCGTCGCTGATATAGCCGACGTACTTGATGTTCGGTTCCGCCGCCGGCATGAGGTCCTGCTGGCCGAACACGGTGGTGTTCTGCATCCCGACGATGACGAGATCGACCGACGGATCGTTGATCTGCCTGAACGCCGCGATCAGCCGGCCGAAGTTCTTGGTGGGATTCATGCTGCTGACCGCGAGCACGAACCGGTTCGGTGTCAGCGCATGCTTGTCGAGCACGCTGGTGTCCGGTTCCAGGGTGTCGAGATGATCCGCACCGAGCGGTACGACGCTGATCTTCTCCGCGGCAACCCCGCAGTGATGCGCGAGGCGATCCCGCGAGAAATAGGAGTTGGTCAGCACGCAGACGGAGGTGCGCGCCAGGATCCAGAACATGATCCGGTACCACACGCGAAACGGGCGCGAGAAATGCGCGGGGGTGTCGAACACGGCCGCGTCATGCATGTAGATGATCTGGTTGCCGATGAAAATGGATGCCGAATTGCTGAGATTGACGATGCGGCCGCGGCGCGCGAACAACGGGAGGACCAGTTGCTCCCAGACCACGCCCTTGTAAAAGCCGACTTTGACCGTCTTCGCTCCGCTTACCTCGATGCCCGGTTGCGGAGGCACCAGCACGGTTACCGGATCCTGCGGCTGAAACTTGACCAGTGCGGCGATCAGCTCGCGTGCGACGCGTTGCACCCCGGTTGTCTTCTGCGTGGTGAATCGGCCGTTGTATACGAGTGGCTTCGGTTTCTTGAACGAGATCATGTCCATAAGGGGATATCGAAATCAGGCTTTGACGTGATCCGCGGCAACCGGCTTGAAGTCGCGCGTGTCGACGCGCGGCTCGTCGGTGCCGAGTCCGTAAAGCGCATGCCATTGCCGGAAGATCGCGCTCATCGAAAATCGCTGAATGGCGCGATTTCGCGCAGCCTGGCCCATCTGCTCGCGAAGCTGGCGATCGTCTCGGAGGGCGGTCACGTACTCGACCATCTCGTCGGGGGTCGACGCGACATAGCCGGTCACACCGTGAATCACCACGTCGCGATTGCCGACGACGTTCGTCACCACGGCCGGGATTCCGGCAACCTGCGCTTCGATCAGCGCGACCGGCATGCCTTCCCAACGCGAGGTCTGGACATAGATGTCGAGTTCCGACGTCAACGCCAGCGCGCGCTCGCGGGTCACCCAGCCGCTGCATGCGACGGCCTCGCGCGCGGCGGAATCCGGGATCTCGGCCGCGTTGCCGCCGATCCACAGAAACTCGACGCCGGCGCCATGCAACGTGTCGGCGAGTCGCACGAATGCTTCATGATTCTTCTGGAACGACGCGCGGCCGCTCATCCCGATCACGATCTTGTGGTCGTCGCGCGTACGGCGGGCCGGAATCTCCGCGACGTTCACGCCGTTTTCCACCAGGACCGCCGATCTCGGCCTGACTTTTCCGTTGATCTCGCCGAGCTCGCTGCCCGAGCACGCGACAATGGTGCCGCCGATGCGCGCCGCGATGCGCTCGAAGCTCAGATAAGCGAACTGCTTGATGGGCGACACGTCGCAGCGCAGGAATGACAGGCCGTGCGGCGAGTAGAGGACCGTTGCATTCGGGGTGGCGATCCGGGCAGCGATGCGTCCCAGCACACCGGCCTTCGACGAGTGCAGATGAATCGCGGTCGGCTTGCAGTCGCGCAGGTTGCGGACGAGGGCATGCACGCTCTGCAGATCCTGCCGGACGTTGACCTCGCGCACCATGTCGACGTAGACCAGCTTCACGTCGGGCCGGAACAGCGTCGAGAAATCGGTCGGCGTTTCCGGCCGGATCGAGTGCAGCACCGTCACGTCGACGCCGGCCGCGGCCGCATGGTTGGCGAGATAGGTGAGCATCGACAGCACGCCGCCGCCGAATGCTTCGGCAATATGAACGATCTTTTCTTGGGTCATCTCTCGGTCTGTCGATTCGGTCGCGCTGTTCGTTACCCAGTGCGACGATGGGGGCGGCGTATCGTCAATCCGTCGGCGGGTTACGCAAACCGGACGTCCGATGCATTACGCATTCCTGATTGATTGATGCGTGATCATCGCCGCCATTGCTTCCCGTCCATCGTGCCTGGTGGCGCGAACACGCCACGCGACCGCGATATCTGCCGCCACGCATGCATCAACTGGTGAGGACCATTGTGGAGCGCATGCCGTACGCACTCGGTGCGATGGCTAACCGAACAAGCGAATCGGCCGCCGCGGTCGCGCTCGGATGGTATTCATCGCACGCCGGCGCGTGGGGCGGGCGACTTGCGAACGCGAGCGAGCGGATTGGACAGATAGCGGATCGCGCGATTGCTCAGCGTTGACGATGGCAGCAAACACGCGAGCGACAACACGGTGACCGCCGCCTTCTTGGCCGGGCGCCAGAACGGGTTGCGCAGCACGGTGTGCCAGTAGCGCCCCGATTCGCACAGGAACCAGCGCCAGCGCCGCGCCAGCGGCGCGCGATACAGCGTGCTCGCAAAGCGTGCCTTCTCGATGGCGAAGTCGAGTGGGGCCATCGGCAGCGCTTCCCGCAACCGCGTGCCGGCGAGCGTGCGCAGGATCGACCAGCGGCGTTCGGCCTTCAGTGCACCGGTTGCCGCGTCTTCCGAGTTGGCGAGCGCGAGGGCCGGGCCGTCGGACGCGCTTGCGTTCGACTGCTGGTGCATGCGATAGCCGCCGAGCGTCGCATCGATCATGTGGACGGCACCGAGCAGCGCGATGCCGTAGATCGCATAGAAATCGGCGCCATGCAGATTGTCGGCAGTGACGGGTACCGGAAAGATGCGTTTGAGCGCAGCGACCTGATACGCATTGCCCGATGCAGGCGGCGACGGGTACAGCCAGCCCGCGCGCAACAGGCGACCGCAATCCGTATCGACTACCGACTGCGGTACGCTCGCGCCGGTTCGCGCGCCGTCGTGCGCGATCACGTCGAGCCGGAAATGGACCTTCACGAAATCGCCGGATGCGAACGCGGCGAGCACGCGTGCCGCGGCGTCGGCATAGAGCAGGTCGTCCGCGTCGAGCAGGATGACGTAGCGCGACGTGACATGCTCCAGCGCCCGGTTGTACGCGGCAACCTGACCGCGATTCTCCTGGAACACCGCGGCAATGCGCTCGCCATACGAGCGAATGATGTCGCGCGAATCGTCGGTCGACCCGTCATCGACGATCAGAACCCGGACGCCGTGCGCGGTCTGCGCGAGTGCCGAGTCGATCGCGTCGCGCAGGTACTTGCCGTGGTTGTAGTTGCAGATTGCGATGGTCAGGTCGGTCATGTGCTGAAGTCGGACGGGCGGCGCGCGGACGATCGGGCTCATGATACGGATCGCGCGGCTGCGCACAGTTCGCGAGCCTACCGTTCGGGAATTCGCGCGCGTGGAATATCGCGTCGTCGATGCGGTGCCGGGGCGCTTGGTCTGATGACGCACCGACGCCGTTCGGAGCCCGTGATCTAATCAACGTTGGAGCGTCGCCGCTTTTGTCGGCTTGGCGGACAGGCCATGCAGTCGGCCTTCAATGCATGCGGTTCGGCGCGCACGAAGACTTGCCAGGGAAACGATACGATATGCATGAGTTGCAACGCCTGTTGCGCATTGTGGTCGCCGGCATGTGCATGGCGGGCGCGCTATCGTGGCCGGAACTCGCCGCGCCCGCGACCTCCGCGACCCAACCGGCCGCACTTGATGCGCCCGTACCGGACGCGTACGTGCGTCCGGATCCCGCCGGGGCCGATCAGGGCGACGCGCTGCAACGTGAGCTTGACGCGCTGCGGCCGGGGCAACGGCTCGTATTCGCACCGGGGCGGTATGTCGTCAGCCGGTCGCTCGTCGTGCGACAGGCACGTGTGGTGCTGTCGGGATTCGGCGCGACGCTGATCGCGACAGCGCCGAACGATCAGACGATCGAGTTGCGCGGCGACGGTACGACGCTCGTCGGGTTCCGGCTCACGGGAACCGGCACCACGCGTCTCACGACGCCGGAGTCGACGAAGATCGAGGTCACGGGGCGCGACGTGCAGGTGCTCGACAACATCGTCGACGGTGGCGCAGGGGCCGGCATTTTCGTGTTCGGCGGCGCGGATGTCGCGATCGTCGGCAACGAGGTGCTGTCGACGCTGGCGGACGGCATTCACATGACGCACGGCTCGCACAACGTGCTGGTGCAGGGCAACGTCGTGCGTGGAACCGGCGACGACATGATCGCCGTCGTGAGCTACCAGGCGGAAGGCGTGCTGACCCGCAACGTGATGATTACCGGCAACTCGCTGGAGGGCAACCCGTGGGGCCGCGGCATCACCGTCGTCGGCGGCGCGAACGTTACGATTTCAAACAACATCGTGCGCAACGTGCAGGTCAGCGCCGGGATTCTCGTCGCGCAGGAGGACAGCAACCGCACTGTCGGTTCGTCTGACGTCCGGGTCGAGCGCAACGTGATTGCCGATATCCAGACCGCGACAGGCCGGACCGATTTGCGTCCGCTCACGCAGCAAGGGGCGATCGAGGTCAGCACGTGGTCCGGTTCGGTATCGCGGGTGACCGTGATCGGCAATCGCGTTTCGAATGCGCGATTCGATGGCATTCGGTTGTGGGGCAACGTGTCGGACGTACGGCTGGCGGACAATCAGCTGTCGGGAATCGGCGGCATGCCGGTGCGGGTCGGGCCTGAACCGGATTGCGCAGCCGGCGCGGCCGCGAGCGCGTCCGCGAACAATCGCGCAAGAAGCGCTCCGTGCGCGCGCGCGCGCCTGTCCCGGCCGGGCGCGCCCGACGCCCTCGGCGCCGATGCGTCGCTCCTCCCGCGCGTGCGCGAATCCGTCAGACGGGTGCGCTGGTCCCAACGCGGCATCGATTGATCGTGCATGCGGTGCGCGGCCAACGCGCCGGCGCGATTCCCATGCACCGGTCGAACGGCATCGCGTTCCGCCGCTTCCTCCCGACGCTCGTCCGATTAGCCCGGTTCGCCGGCCGAGAGCGGTACGACCGGCGTGGGCTGCGCGGAAGCCGCCCTTGTCGATGACTGAGCCGTCCCGACGACTGCCCGCCCATACTGATCGTCGAACCGCACGATATCGTCCTCGCCGAGATAGTTGCCCGATTGCACCTCGATGATTTCGAGCGGAATCCGGCCGGGATTCTCGAGTCGATGCACTTCGCCGACGGCGATATACGTCGATTCGTTCTCGCACAGCAGGAAGGTCTCGGCGCCGCGCGTGACCTTCGCGGTGCCGCGCACGACGATCCAGTGCTCGGCACGGTGATAATGCATCTGCAGCGACAGCTGCCTGCCGGGTTCGACGACGATCCGCTTCACCTGGAAGCGCTCGCCGAAATCGATCGAATCGTAATGGCCCCACGGCCGTTGCACCTTGCGGTGCTCGCTCGCCTGCGGGCGCTGGTCAGTCTTCAGGCGCGCGACGATGTTCTTCACGCGCTGCACGTCGTGCTTGTTCGCGACCAGCACCGCATCGGCCGTCTCGATCACGACGACGTCCTTCATCCCGACGCACGCGATGAGGCGGCCTTCCGAGCGCACGAGGCTGTCCTGCGTATCCTCGAACACGATCGGCCCGCGCGCGACGTTGCCCTGATCGTCCTTCGGCATGATTTCCCAGATCGCATCCCACGTGCCGACGTCCGACCAGCCGGCCGCGAGCGGCACCACGATGCCTTCGATGCCGAGTTCGCCGTGTTGCGCGAGGCGCTCCATCACCGCATAGTCGATCGAATCCGACGGGCACGCGTCGAAGGCCGCCGCATCGATCCGGAAGAACGGATCGTCGGCGACGCCCGCGCGCCATGCGTTCTCGCAGGCGGCGTGGATGTCCGGCGCGAGCGCGCCGATCGCCTTCAGCCAGACCGATGCGCGCGTGACGAAGATCCCGCTGTTCCACCAGTAATCGCCCGATTGCAGATAGCGTTCGGCGAGCGCCGCATCGGGTTTTTCGACGAAACGCCCGATCGCGTAGCCGCCCTGGCTGCCGTGGCGGCCCGAGCGCGGCTCGCCGACCTGGATGTAGCCGTAGCCCGTCTCCGCGCGGCGCGGCAGCACGCCGAGCGTGACGATCGCGCCTTCCTGCGCATAGCGCGCCGCGCGTGCGATCGCGTCCTGGAACGCGCCGACATCGACGATCACGTGATCGGCCGGCATCACGGCGAGCACGGGGTCGTCCGCGAGCGCGCTGGCGTCGAGCGCGGCCAGCGTCAGCGCGGGCGCGGTGTTGCGCGCGGCCGGCTCCAGCAGGATGCGGGCGGGCGCCGAGCGGCCGTGCACCTGCTCGGCGCTCATGAAGCGATGCTGTTCGCCGCAGACGAGCAGCAGCGTGTCGCCGAGCGACGCGTTCGCGATGCCGTTCAGGCGGCGCGCCGTCGCCGACAGCGGCGACTCGTTCGAGACCAGCTCGATCAGTTGCTTCGGATACTGCTCGCGCGACAGCGGCCACAGCCGCGTGCCGGAGCCGCCGGCCAGAATCACCGGCAGGATGCTCGGCAGATCGGGTTCGGGAACGGGGCGAAGGGTGGGGGTCATCGGTTCGCTCCGGTGTCGACGGGTAGTCGGGTGCGCGCGCGGCCGTCGGCGCGTGTGTCGTCGTTGCGCGAGACCGAAACAGCTCGCGACAGCAGGTGACGCAGTGCGCCGGCTGCACGGTCGGCCGACCGTACCAGGCCGACGAACGGCGCACCCTGTTCGAGATACGGGCCGTACGCCTTGCGGAATCCGAACTGTTTGTAGAACGCCTGACGCGGCGCGGGGACGTGCGTGCGCACCGCGGTGTCCGGCCATGCGGCCTGCGCGGCGGTGAGCGCGCGCCCGATCAAGCGTTCGAGCGTGTCGTCGTCGCGGCAGCTTTCGCTCGTCAGCACCTTGTCGATCACGACGTCCGGATCGATGTCGTCGCCAGGCAGGATGCGCGCGTACGCGGCGACTTCCGTGGTGTCGCCGTTGCGCACGCTCGCGTAGACGTGCAGCGCGCCCGCGTCCTTGCCGTCGATGTCGAGATGCGTGTGCGCGTCCTCGACCACCAGCACGGCGTTGCGCGCGCGCAGGATTGCATAGAGATCGACGGCGCTCAGGTGTTCGAATTCACAACAATGCCATTCCATGATGCTGTCCTCGCGTGATGCCTTCGGCACGCCGCGCCGCACGGACGAGATCGTTCCGTGCGGCGCGGCGATCTTCATCATCCGGATGCATGGTGCGGCAGTCTGTTCGAAAGCGTACTCACGCTCCGGATTCGCATGCACGGCGCGGGATACGACGCGACGTGCGCGTTACGGGAGCGTCGCAATGTGCGGTAGCACACACCGTCGGGGCCGGTGCCTTTTCATAATTGCTTCGTCGTGGCGGCCTGCAATGAAGCGTGGCCGGCCGATATCGCGCGCAAACAAGTCACCCGGACGCGGGACCGACGATTGCGGTCGTTCGCGACCGGCCGATCGCGCGCCTGCACCGCCGTGGTGATCTGCCGGTGCGTCTGCTCCGGCCAACGCGTGCGCGGTGGGCGATCGCGCCGGCAGGGCTGTCATGTTGCACCGCACGGCACACGGGCGGGCGTCCGAGGCCCGGGACCCGAGCGTGTCGGCCGGAATTCGCGAAAGGGGGCTGCGCGGCGCGATGCCGGAGATTACGACGTGTAACGGCCGGGCGGCCCGCGCGCCGGCGCAATGCGATGCGGCGGCCGTCCGGCCAGCGCGATTATGTGGGCCGCGCGCGCGGTCCCGCGCACTTTGGGGAGATTTCGGTGAAAATCGCAGGTAATCGTTAGTATCAATGTTGCGGAAAAGTAGTATTTGCCACTGATTGACGGGAATGGTCGGAGATAATCAAATCTCAGTGGTCAAAAGCGCGCAGCGCGGGGCCATGGGCAGCGTAACCGACTGATTCAGGATTATCTTTTGGTAACAAGGTCATCTCGAAACGGGGTGTAGATTCAGGTGCGGATGAAATGGGGCGGTCGATCCGGGCGCGGTTTGGCAGCCCTCCGGTTCAGCATCGGGCGCGAGTGTCGTGTACGACGCGACGCACATGCGGAAGGAATTTCCGTTTGCCGGCGTGCCCCGCCTGACGGCGGATCGCTTCAAAGCCGGAATGTCATGGCTCCCGCAGCCGCGCATTCCGTTCGAGTTTGATGACAACGAGGCCGGATGACATCCGGCTCGACCTCCGGGGGTTTTCGCCGTGTGCAGTTTCGATCTTCGCCAAAGCTGCGGAAACGCAGCGCGGAAGGGCGGCCATGCGCCGCCGGCCGCAGCGCACGCGAACGGTTCGCGGAGTGCAGAGAGTGACGGTTCGTTATGAATATGCCAATAACGCGCGATAAGAGCGCCGGCGCGGGGAGCGGTAACGGGCAGCGTCCGCTGATTTACTGGACGCAGTCGCCGTCCGTGATGCTGCGAAAGGAATTGTCGCGTCGCGACTGGAAAGTGACGGTCGTCGCGCATGCGAACGAGTTGCGCGACACGTCGGGCGAAATTACCTGCGGCATTCTCGACCTGAGCGGCGGCCATGCCGATGCGATCGGCAGCATCGCGTCGACCTGCGCGTCGATGCGCGACGTCGTCTGGGTAGCGCTCGTGGACGTCGGCCAGACGGCCTCGCCGAACGTGCGCGCGCTGCTGCGCGACTACTGCTTCGACTACGTCACGCTGCCGGCGTCGCACCAGCGGATCGCCGATACGGTCGGCCATGCCTACGGCATGGAGTGCCTCTTCGCGCGCGATCGCGAACAGCTCGAATCGGAGGAAAAGGGCATCGTCGGCACCTGCAGCGCGATGTTGCGGCTGTTCGATACGGTGCGGCGTTTCGCGCGCACCGACGCACCGGTGTTCGTGTTCGGCGAAACGGGAACCGGCAAGGAGCTTACGGCCGTCGCGATCCACCGTCATTCGGAGCGACGCAATGGCCCGTTCGTCGCGGTCAACTGCGGCGCGATTCCGCCGCATCTGTTGCAATCCGAACTGTTCGGCTATGAGCGCGGCGCGTTTACCGGCGCGAACGCGCGCAAGATCGGCTACGTCGAGGCCGCGAACGGCGGCACGCTGCTGCTCGACGAAATCGGCGACCTGCCGCATGAAAGCCAGGCGAGCCTGCTGCGGTTTCTGCAGGAACGTTCGATCCATCGTCTTGGCGGCAGCGATCCGGTGCCGGTCGATGTCCGGATCGTGTCGGCGACGCACGTCGACCTGCGCGATGCGATGGAGGAAGGGCGTTTCCGCGCCGACCTGTTCCACCGGCTGTGCGTGATGCGCATCGACCAGCCGCCGCTGCGCGCGCGTGGCAAGGATATCGAACTGCTCGCGCACCACATGCTCGAACGTTTCCGCGGCGATGCGCGCCATCGCGTGCGCGGGTTTTCGACGGATGCGATCACGGCGCTCTACAAGCACGACTGGCCGGGCAATGTCCGCGAACTGATCAATCGGGTGCGCCGTGCGGTCGTGATGACGGAGGGGCGCCTGATCACCGCGCAGGATCTCGAGCTCGAATACTGTCTCGATGCGGCGTCGCCGTCGGTCGCCGACATCCGCAAGTCGATCGAACGCGAGGCGATCGAAACCGCGTTATTGCGGACGCGCGGGCGCGTCGCCGCGTCGGCGCGCGAGCTCGGCGTGTCGCGCGCGACGCTGTATCGCTGGATGGAGGCGTACGGCATCGAGCGACCGCGCGGAACGGGCTCGTCCGACTGATACGCGGCAGCATGACGCTCGCGCCGGTCGCGAGCGTCGTGTCAGCCGGCCTGCGTGGCGCGCACCGCGCGCGCGGCGTTGACGGCCCGGATTTCGACCGTGGGCGGCACGTTGTCGTCCTCCACCGCGGGCTTCCCGTCGGTTCGCAATGGAATGAGCGCGATGCGCGCCGGCGTGCCGGGCGCGAGATGGAACCAGTCGTCGCTCGGCATGAAACCCGGCGCGTCGATCTGCACGTGGCGAACGACGTGTCGCGTGTCGATGTCGACGTGCCACGTCGCGCCGGTGCGCGACACGCATGCCTCGATTCCGGGTTCGCGACGCGCCAGCACGGCCGGATGCGTGCGGGACGGAAAATGGAACGCCTGCGACAGCAGCGTGCCGTCGTCGGCGCGCAGCGTCGCGACGACCGTATCGTGTTCGCAGGGGCCGAAGCGGTACGCGTAGGTCCAGTCGAAGAAGCGGCCGAGCAGTTCGGCCGAGCCGAGCCGTACCGTGTCGTGCGCGGCGATCCGCACCGGGGAGCCGGCCCGTGCGACCGGCGTGCGGCCGTCGCGCAGCGCGACCAGCTCGATCGCGGCCGACAGCGGAGCCGGGCGCTCGTTGACCACATGCACGTCGAGCCCGTTCAAGCCTTCGTCGACGAGCAGCACCTGGATCGGCTGCAGCACCTGACGCAGCGCATACCACGCCGATTTCGGCCGGTGCACGGCGTCGATCACGCCCCATCCGGCGCCCGGCATCACGTCCTGGAACTGCCACACGAGCGCGCCCGCGCAACGCGAACCGGTGCGCCGCCATTCGGAAAACGTTTCGCGCATCACGTCCGCGATCACCGCACGCGACAGCTCGACATAGCGTGCCGGGTCCTCGCGCCGCAGCCGGTCGGGCGCGACGTCGTACAGCGTCTGCAGGTAATGGTCGCGAATATCGTCGAAGTCCCACGACGTGCCAGGGTCGCGTGGCACGGCCGCCTTCCAGCGCGGTTCGTGCACGCCCGGCCAGCCGAGTTCCGCGAGCGTCGCATCGCACGGCACGTTCGCGAACGCGAGGCATTCGCTCGCAAAGCGCACGTCCGCGCGGCGCGCGTCGTCGAGCGGGCGCAGGTACGCGCCGACGCCGTAGTAGTGCGACACGCGTTCGCGCGGCACGAACGGCAGCACGCCGCCGTCGGGCGAATCGGGCACGTACGGGACATCGGGGCGGTGCGCGGCCGCGTGGCCGGCCAGCCGGTCGGCCGTCAGTTCGAGGAAGCGCTGCTTCGGCCCGAGTCCCGACATCGCGGCCTGCTGCGCGATCTCGCTGCCGCCGCACAGCACCGCAAGCGACGGCGAAGCGCCGTGACGCGAGAGGAACTGGCTCGCTTCGCGATCGACGTTGGCCGCGAACGCGGGATCGTCGAGCGCGTAATCGAAGTTCGCGAAACCGAAGTCCTGCCAGACCAGCAGCCCGAGCCGGTCGCACCATGCGTGGAACGCGTCGGCCTCGTAGGTCATCGTGCCGCCGACTCGGATCATGTTGAAGCCGGCGTCGCGCGCGAGCCCCAGCAGGCGGCCGTAGGTCGCGTCGTCCGCGTGCAGCGCGAGCGGCGCGGCGCTGCTCCAGCAGGCGCCGCGCGCGAATACAGGCACGCCGTTGATGCGCAGTCCGAAACCCTTGCCGTCGGCGCAGGAGTCGACGTCGATCGTGCGAAACCCCGCCGAGCCCAGCGACCGGCGTGCATCGCCGATATGCAGCGCGATCTCGTAGAGCGCCGGTTCGCCGTGCGTATGCGGCCACCAGCGGCGCACGTTCGGTATCGCGACGCTGGTGCGCAGCCGGTCCGCGCCGGCCCGTTCGAGCGTCGCGTGATGTTCGCCGCACGACAGCCGCGCCGCGAACATGTCCGGCAGCGGCGCGGCGAACGTCAGTTCCGCATCGAGCCACCCCGTGTCGCCTTCGACGCGCGCATGCAGTTTGCAATCGGTGAGAACGGGCCCGTCGGCCGGATCGAGCACGTCGACGGGCCGCCACGGGCCGGTGGGCACATACGGCGGAAACCAGCCCGGCATATGCCCGAACAGCGACGTGCGGATCGTGCGCAGCGTGGCCGGTTCGGCGAGCCGCGTACGCCAGCGCGCGCGGCGCGGCGCGCGCGCGTCGCGCAGGTGCGGCGCGAGCGCGCGGAAACAGACGGTCAGCCGGTGCGTGCCGTCGAGCGCCACGGGCACGTCGTGCGCGACGAACATGCTGTCGGAGCGGAGGATCGGCGTGTCGTCGAGCCAGGCCTGCGCGAGCGTCGCCAGGCCGTGAAAGCGCAAGATGCGCGGCCCGCGCCCGCGCAGCTCGAGTCGGTACCAGTGGTCGCGCTCGTCGAGCGACGCGGCTTCGTCGAGCCGGCCAGCCAGCGCGAGCGCCTGCGCGACCGTGCCTGGCACCGGCGCCGTGATCCAGCCGTCATGGTCGGCCGGAAGGTCGCGCGGCGCCCGCGCGGCGCCCGCGGCCGTCGCCAGCATCGACCACGCGGGCTGGGGGCGCGCGCGCGTCACCGCATGGCCGGCACGAGCGCCGTGTCGGCGCGCACGGGCGTCACGTGCCGCAGCGGCGCGCCGATCTGCCGCGCGCACGCGACGAGGTCGGCGTACGCGGCCTCGATCGCTTCGAGCGTCGAATCGCCGCGTTCTTCCTTGCCGCGCGCGCACGCGCGCGCGAGCCGAAATTCGAGCACCATCGCTTCGGACGCGATGCGATCGCACGCGGCGCGGATCTCGGCGAACGGCCCGGTGCAGCCGCTCGCCTGCAGCCAGCGCGCATAGTGGCCGAACAGTTCGAAATTCGCGCCGAGCTGCCGCACTGAATTGAACGAATACGCATGGAAGCGTTCGAGCGGTGCTTCCGCGAGGATCCGCGCGTCGGTCTGCAACTGCCGGCGGAACGCCGCGATCGGATCGACGACCGGCAGGCGCCGCAGGTGGCGCTGCAACGCGGCGAGCGAGGCTTCGCACAACGCGCGCTCGTCGAGCGGCGCGAAGCGTCGCTTCGCGCATTCGACATACGGCGGCAGCGTCATCGGCGAGCTGCCGCCGATGAGCCCGTTGTAGTCGAAATCCTCGGCGACGTAATAGCCGCTGTTGTGGAAGTAGCCGATCTGGTGCTTCTCGCGGTCGATCGCGTCGATGCCGATCGTCGTCTTCGTGTGCTGCGTGCGGTAGCTGGTGCCGCGCGTATCGGGCAGGAACCACGCGTCGACCTCGACGATCATCAGGTGGCCACGCGCGACCTGCGTCTCGATGTGCTGGTCGAGCGGCTCGTAGATCGAATGCTCCTGCACGACGATTCCGTAGAGCCGCTCCAGTTCGTCGTGCGGAAACTTGAAGAACGTGAACTGGTCGCCCTCGAAATCGAGCGCGATCGTAAACGGCAGCGCTGCATACGGATTGAGGCCCCACCACCGGAGCACCTCGAGCCACATGTCGACGTAGCAGTTGGTCTGCTTCCAGACCATCTCCTGACTGTGCAGCGGGTGCGGCCGGTAGTGACGCGCGCGGTGGCGTACGCCTTCGAACGACGCGTCTTCGCCGTCGCGGGAAACGAACCTCATCGCGCGCCCCACAGCACGTCGCGCACCTCGCTCGGCCATGCGTCGATGTCGAAGCCGTGGTGGCGGAACAGCGCGAGCGTGAGCCGCTCGAGACCGAAGCCGACGCAGCCCGTGTGCGCGACGTCGTCGGTCGCGGTGCGGATGTCCCACAGCAGCCCGAAGTGGTCCATGTGGTAGTTGAAGCTCAGGCACGCAGTCTGTCGGTCGTCGTGCTCGATCGGAATCAGCAGCTCGAACTTCAGGTTCTGCTCGCGCTGGCTGTTCGCGACGATCTTGCCGCCGCGCCCGAAGAACGGGTCGTTCGCGAGATCGATCGCATTCGGCAGGCGCAGCGCATCGATCATCCGCGTGCCGCGTTCGATCCAGGTCTCGCGGAACGAGACGATCTGCTCGGGCGTGCCGATCCGCACGTACTCGCGCATCCGGAACAACTGCATGCGGGTCGGGTCGAGCGACGGTTCGTGACGAAAGCAGTACGAGAACACGTCGACGATCCGGCCGTCCGCGGGCAGCGCGCCCGCGCGCGCGACGACGGGATACACGGGATAACACGCGGCCGGCGTCATCACGACGTAGGTCGGCTTCTGGTTTTCGGTCCAGTCGTCGCCGCGATCGAGGCATTGCAGCACGCGCTGATGCTGGCGTTCGTCGCCGCAGAACGCATGTACGCTGCCCGCCAGTTGCGGGAAGCTCTTCATGTATTCGCTGCGCTCGAACTCGGTGCGGCTCATCGCCGGCGGGAAGCGCAGCACTTCGGCCTGCTGGTCGGCGCCGAGGCGCGTGACGAACGCGTCGAGCGCTTCGACCACGCGCTCGAATCGTTCGCTGCGGCCGAACAGGCCCTGGATGCCGGTCGAGACCAGCAGGCCCGCGTCGATCAGCGCGTCGCGCAGCGGATTGACGCCCGCGCGGTCGAGCGGTGCGTCGGCGGGAGCGGAGGGGGCGGGAGCGGCAGAGGGCACGGCGAGGCGATCGTTCACGTATGTTTCTCCAGCGTCGCGGGACGCAGCGCGAGCAACAGGCTCGCAGTGTTGGCGGCAATGCGGTCGTTGCTGATCATCAGCGGCGCCGCGTGCAGGTCGCGAATGTGGCGGCCGATGCTGAACGGCGTGCCTTGCTTGTAGCCGGCCATCCCGCAGATCATCATCGCCTGGTGCGCGACCTCGAGCGCGGTCGCCGACACGTAGGTCTTCAGCGTATTGATCTCGGCGGCCCACGCCATGCCGGCCGACCACGAGCGAGCCGACGCGTTCGCGTGGAGACGCAGCACGTTGTCGACGCGCGCCTGCATCGCCTGCAGCAGCGCGAGCGATTCGGCGATGCGCCGTGAGGCGGGCGACGGTGCGCCGTCGGTCTGGCGCGCTTGCGCGCGGAAGAACTGGTGCGCGCGATGGAACGCGTCGCCGGCCACGCCGATCCACACCGCGGCCCACAGGATGTGCGAGACCGGCACCATCGTTTCCTCGGCGATTTTCGCGAACGGCACCGGCAGGCATTGCACGGCGGCGCCCTGTGCGTCGAGCACGAAGCCGTTGCTGCACGTGCCGCGCATGCCGAGCGTGTCCCATTCGCCGCGGCGCGTGAGCGTATAGCCGTCGCGCAGCAGCGTGACGAGCACCTGCTCGGAAGCCGGCGCGTCCGCATCGCGTCGCGCGGTGGCGAGAATGCCGTCCGCGTAGTCGCCGTACGAGATCGTCGGTGCGGATTTGTGCAGCCGGAACCCGCCGCCGTCGATTTCGAGTGCGCACTGGCTCGCGCGCAGGTTGCCGCCGACGCCGTCTTCCGACGTGGCCGACGCGAGCAGCCACTGGTGACGCACGAGCTGCTGCAGGAACAGCTTGTGCCAGCCCTGGTCGGCGGCATGGTCGACGATGCACGCCACCTGGATCTGGTGCATCGCGAACACCATCGCCGACGATGCGCACGCCTGGCCGAGGATCGAGCAGGCCGACGCGATGTCTTCCAGCGACGCGCCAGCGCCGCCGAGATGGGCCGGCACCATCGCGCCGAGCAGCCGGCGCGCGCGCATCGCCTCGATTGCCTCGACGGGGCAGCGCGCGTCGCGATCGACCGCATCGGCATGCTGGGCGGCGATCTGCGCGACGGCATGCGCGGCCTCGTCGAGCCGATGCGAATCGCTGTCGGACGCGAGTTCGGGAAGCAGCGCGCTCATGCGGAGTGCTCGGTGCGTTGCAGCGTGGCGATCGTGTCCGCGAGCGCGTCGATGCTGCGGAACAGGTTGCGGTTCAGCATCTCGTCGGGAATCTCGATGTTGAACTGCTTTTCGATCGCGAGCATCAGCTGGATCGTATCGAGCGAGGAGAGGCCCGCTTCGTAGAGGTCGTCCCCGTCGCCGATCGAGTCGATCGCGGCTTCGAGGTGGGCGACGTGCTTCAGGATGGTTCTGATTTCGTTTTTCACGTGCTGCTCCGGCGTGCGTGGTGTCGTCCGCTCGGGCAGACGCGCGACAAGCGCTGACATCCCCCGGCAGTCCGGCATCAGTAGACCATCGGCAGACACGGCGTTCTGTTCGCCACCCTACAAACGGCTGACCCGGCACGCGGGCGGCGCCGAAGCGCCGCCCGGTCCGGTGAGCCGATCACGTGCGCGACGCGGCCGGCACGCCGGAGTCGGCCGACAGGATGCGCTTCATCTCGTCGCGCACGATCGCGCGGCAGCCGCACGACATTTTTTCGAGGCCGTCGAGGTCCGCGAGCTCGATCGAGCTGCGGTATTGCCGGATCAACCCGAGCTTCTGGATTTCGCCCGCGGCGTCCGTGACCGTTTCGCGTCGCACGCCGAGCATTTGCGCGAGCATGCTGTGCGTCACCTGGATCTCGATGCTGCGCGTGCGGTCGAACGCGAGCAGGAACCATCTGCATAACTGATGTTTGAGCACGTGATGACGGCTGCAGAACGTGATCTGTGCGACTTGCGCCATCAGCAGCCGCACACAGACGAACACGAGATGGCGGATCACCGGCGACGCCTCGAACGCGGTCGCGAAGACGCGCCGGTCGAGCCGGTAGACGAAGCCGTCGCGGCACGCGACCGCGCGGCAGGGCATCCGGCCGCTGCCGCCGATCACGTCGTCGCAGACCACGCTTTCGCTGCCGATCTCCGCGACTTCCAGCGTCATGCCGCCGGACGACACGTACTGCAGCGAAATCGCGGTCGTGACCGGCAGGTAGACCGCGGCGAGCATTTCGCCGGGTTCGCAGAGCACTTGCCCGGATTTCAGGTGAACGAGTTGCAGGTGGGGCGTCAGCGTGGCGAGTTCGTCGCGGTCGATGGCCGCGAGAAACCGGTTGGCGTCAAAGCTGTGGGAAAGCTCGATCATGCCGTTCGCATAAGCGACGGCGTCGGTGGCCTGATGAGTCACGGCACATCCTCGCAGGTGGGCGGTCGCGCGTCGTTGCAGCGAATCCCGGAACGGAAATCGCACGACCGTGCGGACTTTTGTTGATCAAAAAACGGAATGACGATACTCGCGAAAAAGGCTAGCACGCAATTGAAATCGGCCAATTCGGGCTTTTGCCATTTCACAAAGTTTGACGATTCCGACTGCGCGCAAACGTTATATCGATTTAAGGATTCCTTTCTGTGGAATTAATTATCCGGAAATGGAATCGTGAACCTGCTTGTCATTCTATGTCGACCGGAATCAATCGGACAACGTGACGAATCGTACCGCGGAAGTAGCGGGAAGACATTGAACATTATTTGACAAATAAATGGGGCTCGCCATATTTTTCATTTATATCAATAGCTTGCGGGCGATATGTGCGGTAGAGGACAGAGCCTGGAATGAGTGTGCCGATTCAAATTTGAGACAGTTTGAAACGGGCATGTGCGGTGCGGCGATGCCGGGAAATGCTGCGCCGCACATCACGGAAACAATTGAAAAACGGCTGTAAGTATTTGAACGATAAGCATCGCGGCCGTAACGCCGCGTCATGATCCAGCGCGCGGGAATTGATCAGTCGAATGCGTGCTGTGTCCGCCGCATGGGGGAGTGTCCGGAAATGAGACGTTTTTTTGGTTTTTGGGTCCGTTATTCGGCGGCTCTAAATCGGATGTGATTCATATATTAAGGACGGGCGGCTATTGGCACGTAAATCGCTTATTCGGGCTGGCGTGTCGAAACGGGGCAGTCGACTCAATTCGGCGTTGACAAGCCGATGATCAGTCGGATTCAGGGTTGTGGGCCGCAACCGTTGTCAATGTCCGGGCGCGCATCGCGATAACGAGTTCCGTGCCTGCCGCTGGTGGCGCGGACGATAAAAGGGATACAGACATGCTTCATCTTCACTCGAGCTATTCGGCGAACGCCATCCTTGCTGCCCTCCCGGAGGACAGCATCCGCGCCATCGCCCCGCATCTCGAACTGGTCAGGATCAAGGCCGGGATGCTCGACCGGGTCGGCGAGCCGATGCGTCATCTGCATTTTCCGACGACGGCGATGATGTCGGTGCAGCACCTGATGGAGGACGGTGCGATGGTCGAGGTGGCGGTGGTCGGCCGCGAGGGCGTGGTCGGGCTGGGGACGCTGGTCGGCGGTATCGCCGCGTCGAGCCGGGTCGAGGTGCGCATCGGCGGAATGGCCTATCGCGTGCCGAGTTGCGTGATGCGCGCCGAATTCGAGCGGTCGGCGCAGACCTACCGGTTGTTGCTCAATATCTGCCAGGCGACGATGGCGCAGATCTCGCGCAGCGCGCTGTGCAACCGGCATCACTCGGTCAGCGAGCAGCTCAGCCGCTGGCTGCTGCTCGCGCACGACCGGATCGACGGCGACGAGCTGGCCGTTACCCAGCAGACGATTGCGAACATGCTCGGCGTGCGGCGCGAGGGCGTGACGGAAGCGGCCGGGAACCTGCAGGAAGCCGGGCTGATCCGGCAACGCCGCGGCCGCATCACGGTGCTCGACCGCGACGGCCTCGAACATCACGCGTGCGAATGCTACAACCTGATTCGCGCCGACTATCGGCGGTTGCTCGGCACGCGCGAGCATGCGAGGCCGGCGACGATTCGCCCGCGCATGCCGGACACGCACCGCGGATTCCCCGCACATGGTGCGTGACGATGCAGTCGATGTCCGGTGGAACGAATGCGATCCGGCGTGCCGCGATCGCGGCGGCCGACGTCGTGCTCGTGCTGGCCGGGGCGCTCGCCGCCCAGGCGGCATCGGGGCTCGGCTGGCATGCGCTGTCCGACGCGCAGCGCGGCGCGATCGCGCTGCTGTGCGTGCTGACGGTGGCGCTGCTGCCGCGCTACCTGCGCACCGTGCGCGGCGGCGTGGTGGTGCAGGGCGGCGTGCACGTGCTGACGCACACGCTGGTGGCGGTCGTGTGCGCGAGCGTGCTGACGGTGGCGGGCACGATGTGGATCATGAATCGCGGCGGCACGGTGACGACCCGCTGGATCGCGCGCACGGTGCTGGCCGGCGACGCGACGCTGCTGCTCGGCCGTGCGGCGCTGCTGGCGCTCGCGCTGACGCGTGGCGACCCGCGTGCGCGGCAGCGCCGCGTTGCCATCGTCGGCGCGACGGCATACGGGCGCGTGGCGATCGAGCGGATGCAGCTCGCGCCGAACGGCCCGTTCACCGCCGCATGCGTATTCGACGACGATGCGCCGGCCGCCGCGGGCGGCATCGGCGGCGTACCGGTGATCGCCGACTGGAACGCGTTGCGCGACCGGATTCGCGGCGGCGACATCGACGAGGTGTGGCTCACGCTGCCGATGTCGCACGAGTGGCGGATCCAGCGCATCGTGCGCGAGTTGCGCGACGAGTTCGTCGAGTTGCGGCTGTTGCCCGACGTGCGGCAGATGGCTGTCGTCGATCGTTCCGCGACCGACGTGCTCGGCATGCCGGCGATCAATCTCGCGACCACGCCGCGCTCCGCGCCGGAGCTGTGGGCCAAGTTCGCGTTCGACCGACTGTTCGCGTTCGGCGTGCTGATTCCACTGCTGCCGCTGCTGACGATGCTCGCGATCGCGGTCAAGCTGTCGTCGCCGGGACCCGTACTGTTCCGGCAGCGCCGCAAGGGCATCGACGGCCGCGAATTCGACATCCTGAAGTTCCGGACGATGCGCGTGCATCGCGCGCAGCCGGGCGTCGTGCGGCAGGCGTCGCGCAACGATTCGCGCATCACGCGCGTCGGTGCGTTCCTGCGGCGCACGTCGCTCGACGAGCTGCCGCAGTTCTTCAACGTGCTGTTCGGGCAGATGTCGGTGGTCGGCCCGCGTCCGCACGCGATCGAACACGACGACTTGTATCGGCAACTGATCGACTGCTACATGTATCGATACCGCGTGCGGCCCGGCATCACCGGATGGGCGCAGGTGAACGGCTATCGCGGTGAAACGCGCAAGGTCGAGGCGATGGCGGCGCGCGTGAAGTTCGATCTGTTCTACATGCAGAACTGGAGCTTCTGGTTCGACATCAAGATCATCCTGATGACGGTGGTGCGCGGCTTCATCGGACGCAACGCGTTCTGAGGATTGCGAATGATTGCAGCGGCGCCGCGCGAGCGATCGATCGTATCGACCGCGCGATGGCGGTTCGCCGGCGCGGAAAGAACCGAGCCGACCGCGCGGGAAATTGCTGCGCTGCGGTTGTGCCAACGCGCTTCGACGCGCGCGCCGCAAGGCGGGATTGCGCGTCCGTCCCCAGTTTTCGCACCGCTGTCGCCGCGTGAACGGCACGCTGATTCCGGTCAACACACGCGTGTTCAATGGGTTTATCCTGCGTCGAATGCGTCCGGCGTTTCGCGCGTCCGGCCGCCCATCCGGATGCGACGGCGCAGGTCATGCCTGCGCGCCGCGCACCGGTGCGATACCGCGCGCCGCTCTTGTTTCGCGCGGAACCCGGAACAGGAGAGACGGCCATGTCGCTCGACCCACAACAACGGCAGACGCTGAAGCAGCGGCTGAACGAGAGCGAGCAGGCGCTGCGTGCGGAGATCCGCGCGAGCGAAGACCAGCGCGCGTCGGAATCCTATGCGGAGCTTGCCGGCGCGGCGCCGGACGAGGGCGACGAGGCGAACGCGGACCTCTTCGTCGACGTCGACCATGCGTTGATCGGCATGAAGCTGACCGAACTGCGCGCGGTCGGCCGCGCGCAGCAGCGGATGCGCGACGGCAGTTACGGCGAATGCATCGACTGCGACGGCTCGGTCGGCTACGAGCGCCTGCTGGCGCGCCCGACCGCCGAACGCTGCACGCACTGCCAGTCGCTCTACGAGCGGCGCTACGCGACGACCCCGCGCGCATCGCTCTGACGTCGTGCGTGCGTACGATCGCCGTCTATGGCCGCGACATCCCGACGACGATCGCGAACGGCGACAATCCCGGGAAGATTCCGTCGATCGGGCGCGGCCGGCTGACGTGGCATGATGTGCTGAACACGCGCACGCTCGCGCAACCGCGGCCGCTGCTGGCGCGCACGACGGGCGGCAGCGGCACGAAGCGGAGCCGGCCGAAGCGTGCGTGAACGCGTCGCGGCCGGCGGTGACGCGTTCGACTCATGCCGGCAAGGTCATCCGAGTACGCCGGTCGCCGGGACGTAGGGCAGGCCGAGCGCCTGCGCGACCGCTTCGTACGTGATATGGCCGTCGCACACGTTCAGGCCCGCGCGCAGATGCGGATCGTCGAGCATCGCCTGTTTCCAGCCCTTGTCGGCGAGCGCGAGCGCATGGCCGAGCGTTGCGTTGTTCAGCGCAAAGGTCGACGTGCGCGCGACCGCCCCGGGCATGTTCGCGACACAGTAGTGGACCACCCCGTCGACGACGAAGGTCGGCGCCGCGTGCGTGGTCGCATGCGAGGTCTCGAAGCACCCGCCCTGGTCGATCGCGACGTCGACGACGACCGCCCCCTTGCGCATCGTCGCGATCATGTCGCGCGTGACGAGCCGCGGCGCCGATGCGCCCGGCACGAGCACGGCGCCGATCACGACGTCGGCATCGCGCACGGCTTCGTCGACCGTATGCGCATTCGAGCAGACGGTCGCGATCCGGTTGGCGAACACGAGATCGAGCTGGCGCAGCCGGTTCACGTTGGTGTCGAGCACGGTGACGCGTGCGCCCAAGCCCACCGCCATCTGCAGCGCGCCGGTGCCCACGACGCCGGCGCCGAGCACGACGACGTGCGCGGCCGGTACGCCCGGTACGCCGGCCATCAGCACGCCGCGGCCGCCGCGCGGGCTTTCGAGGTGGGTCGCCGCGACCTGGATCGACATGCGGCCGGCGACTTCGCTCATCGGTGCGAGCAACGGCAGGCCGCCGCCGGGGCCCGTCACGGTTTCGTATGCGATGCAGACCGCGCCGGATTTCACGAGCGCGGCGGCCTGATCGGGATCGGGCGCGAGATGCAGATACGTGTAGAGGATCTGGCCGCGCCGCAGCATCGCGCATTCGGCCGGCTGCGGCTCCTTGACCTTGATGATCATGTCGGCGCGCGCGAAGATTTCGTCCGCGCCGTCGCTGAGCAATGCGCCCGCGGCCGTGTAGTCGTCGTCGAGCAGGCCGATCGCCGCGCCCGCGCCGCGCTGCACGAGTACGCGATGGCCGTGCCCCGTGAGTTCGCGCGCGCCGGCCGGCGTGAGGCCGACGCGGTATTCGTGGTTCTTGATCTCTTTCGGCACACCGATCAGCATGAGTCGCCTCCATGGCCTTCGTTATCGTCGTCGTGCGGGCAGCCGGTTGCACGGCGGCGTGCCGATCGCAGTACTGGAATAACAGCGTAGTGGCGCGCGGAGGGAAGTCAAGCAGCCGGCTTGCGCGACCACGCATCCGCACTGCAGCGCAGCAGGCGCGGCGACCGGTTGCGACCGGACGTCGCAATGCGCGCGTGGCCGGGTTTCGGTATCGTCGTGCGTGGCGCGGGCCGGGGCCGCGTGCCGAATCCTTTCGGCAACACAACGAGACGAGGACATCGATCGACATGACCAGTGCGTATTTCAGCGTGCCGACGCTTTGCGCCATCGCGCTCGTGCACGTCTACTGGGCGTTCGGCGGGCGGCTGGGCAAGCGCGCGGCGATTCCGGAGCAGGACGGCGTACCGCTGTTGCGGCCGACTGCCGTCGGCACGCTTGCGGTCGCGGCGGCACTGCTGGGCGGCGCCGGCGTGGTCGCCGCGCGTGCCGGCTGGCTCGGGCGCAATGCGCATCCATGCACGGTCGCGTTCGCAGTCGTTGCGCTCGCATTGATCTTCGCGGTGCGGGCCGTCGGCGATTTCCGCTACGTCGGCTTCTTCAAGCGGATTCGCGGGTCGCGTTTCGCGCGGATGGACACGCTGTATTACTCGCCGCTGTGCGCGGCGCTGGCGTTGTCGATCGCGTCGATGTTCTGGCCGTGGTGAATGGCGGCCGGCGCACGGCTCACTCCGTGCGCGTGTCGTCGATCCACTCGAGGTATTCGGCCGGTACGGCATCGGTCAGCCAGACGCCGTTTTCGGCGACGAAGAACGTATGGCCCTGCCGATGCATGCGCCGCGCATCGACTGCGAGGATCGCGGGCACGCCGTAGCGCGCACCGACGGCCAGCGCCGTGCGGACGTCCGCCGACAGGTGTACGTGATGACGGGCGCCGGCTTTTAGCCCTTGCGCGCGAATCGAATCGAGGAAGCGCGTCGCCGTGCCGTGATAGAGACGCGCGGGCGGTTGCGCGGCCGGATACTGGCGCTGCACGGCGGGCGTCGAATGACCCTGTACCGCGCGGATGCGTTGACCGTCATCCGACAGCGCGAAGCGCTGCTTGTCGCTGGTTGCGCACACGCTTTCGATCGTCGCGCGATCGAGCCGGCGTCCGTGACGGGCGGCGCCGGCAATCAGTGCGTCGATGTCGGCCCAGCCTTCGGCGTCCAGTTGCAGGCCAATGGCCTGCGGCTCGTGGCGCAGCACGTAGCTCAAATATTTGCTGATGCCGGTCGCATCGGGCGCCGGCTGTTTGTTTTTCTGGGTATTCATGAGTTGCGGAGGCTATCAGAGCGCGCTGCAACTCGATACCGTCATCTGCTCGGCGTCGCCGGAAAGCGACACGCGCGCGCCGCAGCCTGATCGTTCTCCCGACCGGCGAGGCTGCCGCGATCTCGCCATCCTTGCACATTCCGGCTTCAAGATTTCCCATTGTTGCTAATTTCGATGCACTGAATTGCATTGAACCCCCTAGCAATGGAACCGGTTCCATATATAATCGCCCGCACTCGTCGCCGGACCCGAAAGAGGGTCGTGCACGTTGCGCTTGCCGTGTGCAGACGCGACGTCTAAGTTGAACAAGGGTTCGGGCGATGGCGGACAGATGCAGGCCGATGCCGGTATTTGTCCGACGATAGGCCCGAGAACAGGGCAATCCGTGCAGCCCGCCGCCGGCATCCGGGGCGATGCGCGGCTGCAATTGGGGGCCCCGCTAGTCGCGGCTAGCCCCCTACATCGAGGTTGTGCGCAACACACGAAAGAACAGGGCGACCGGCCGCCTGCGGCACGGCTGCCTGCCGGGCACGCTGCATGCGGAATGCGCGCGTCCGAACCCCGATCCCCAACGATCAATATCCGACCATGTCCACGCCACCTGACAAACCCAATTCGCGTCGCCGTTTTCTGCGCACATCGGTCGCGCTCGTGCCGATCGCGTCGGTCGCCGGCTGCGACCTGCGCTCGTCGTCGCCGTCCGCGACGACGGCCGGCAACGCGTCCACTGCGTCGGCCAGCGCCGACCGCGCGCCGTACAAGCCGACCTTTTTCGATGCGAAGGAATGGGCGTTCGTCCAGGCCGCCGTCGACCGGCTGATTCCGGCCGACGCCGAAGGCCCCGGCGCGCTCGAAGCGGGCGTGCCCGAATTCATCGATCGCCAGATGGAGACGCCGTATGCGCACGGCGCGACGTGGTACATGCAGGGGCCGTTCCAGCAGGGCGTGCCCGAGCTCGGCTACCAGTTGAAACTGGTGCCGCGCGACATCTACCGGCTCGGCATCGCGGCGGTCAACCGCTATTGCGAAAAGGCGCACGGCAAGGCGTTCGCGGATCTCGACGCGCCGACGCGCGACGCCGTGCTCGGCGCGCTGGAGAAGGGCGGCGCGCAGATCGACGACGTCCCGCCCGGCGTGTTCCTCGGCCAGTTGCTGCAGAACACGCGCGAAGGCTATTTCTGCGATCCGGTGCATGGCGGCAATCGCGACATGGCCGCGTGGAAGATGATCGGTTTCCCGGGCGCGCGCGCGGACTTCATGGATTTCGTCAACCAGAGCGGCAAGCCCTATCCGTACGGCCCCGTCTCGATCAACGGGGAGCGCAGCTGATGGCCGCAGACAAGAAGCCGCATGTCGATGCGGTAATCGTCGGCTTCGGCTGGACCGGCGCGATTCTCGCGAAGGAACTGACCGAAGCGGGCCTGAACGTCGTCGCGCTCGAGCGCGGCGAATATCGCGACACCTACCCGGACGGCGCGTATCCGAACACGATCGACGAGCTGACCTACAACATCCGCAAGAAGCTGTTCCTCGACCTGTCGAAGACGACCGTGTCGATCCGCCACGGCCTGCAGGACACCGCGCTGCCGTACCGGCAGCTCGCGGCGTTCCTGCCGGGCGAAGGCGTCGGCGGCGCGGGGCTGCACTGGTCGGGCGTGCACTTCCGGATCACGCCGGAGGAGCTGCGCCTGCGCAGCCACTATGAAGAGCGCTACGGCAAGAAATTCATCCCCGAAGGGATGACGATCCAGGATACGGGCGTCACGTACGACGAGCTCGAGCCGCATTTCGATTTCGCCGAGAAGGTGTTCGGCACCTCGGGGCAGGCGTACAAGGTCGGCGGCAAGGTGGTCGGCGACGGCAACGTGTTCGAGGCCAACCGCAGCGACAATTTCCCGCTGCCCGCGCAGCTCAACACGTATTCGGCACAGCGCTTCTTCGACGCGGCGCATTCGCTCGGCCTGCACCCGTACCGGCTGCCGTCGGCGAACACGTCGGGCCCGTACACGAACCCGTACGGCGTGCAGATGGGCCCGTGCAACTTCTGCGGCTACTGCAGCGGCTACGCGTGCTACATGTATTCGAAGGCGTCGCCGAACCTGAACATCCTGCCGGCGCTGAAGCAGGCGCCGAACTTCGAGCTGCGCTCGAAGTGCCACGTGCTGCGCGTCGACCTCGACGACACGAAGAAGCGCGCGACCGGCGTGACCTACGTGGATCCGGCCGGGCGCGAAGTGCACCAGCCGGCCGATCTCGTGATCGTGGCCGCGTTCCAGTATCACAACGTGCACCTGCTGCTGCTGTCGGGCATCGGCAAGCCGTATGATCCGATCTCGGGCGAAGGCGTGGTCGGCCGCAATTTCGCGTATCAGAACCTGTCGACGATCAAGGCGTTCTTCGACAAGGATACCTACACGAATCCGTTCATCGGCGCGGGTGGCAACGGCGTCGCGGTGGACGACTTCAACGCGGACAACTTCGACCACGGCCCGCTCGGTTTCGTCGGCGGCTCGCCGCTGTGGGTGAACCAGGCCGGCGTGAAGCCGATCAGCGGCATCGCGACGCCGCCCGGCACGCCGCAGTGGGGCTCCGCGTGGAAGAAGGCCGTCAAGGACAACTACGCGCACACGATCTCGATGGATGCGCACGGCACCAACATGTCGTACCGCGACGTGTATCTCGACCTCGATCCGACCTATCGCGATTCGTACGGCCAGCCGCTGTTGCGGATGACGTTCGACTGGAAGGACAACGACATCAAGATGGCGCAGTACGTGACCGGGCAGATGAAGAAGATCGCGGAGGCGATGGGGCCGAAGGCGATCGGCGTGTCGACGCGCGAGTTCGGCAAGCATTTCGACTCGCGCCAGTACCAGACGACCCACCTCGTCGGCGGCGCGATCATGGGCACCGACCCGAAGACGAGCGTGCTGAACCGCTACCTGCAGTGCTGGGACGTGCACAACGTGTTCGTGATGGGCGCATCCGCGCTGCCGCAGGGCATCGGCTACAACCCGACCGGGATCATCGCGGCGCTGGCCTACTGGTCGGCACGTGCGATCCGCGAGCAATACCTGAAAAATCCCGCCCCGCTGGTGACCGCATGAAGAGGACGATGAACCACCACAACGCCGCCCGCCCGGTTTCCCCGCTGCGGCGCGCGCTGGCGATCGGCACGGCATGGGCGGCATTCGGTCTCGCGGGCGGCGCCGCGTTCGCGCAGCCGGCGGCCGCGCCGGCCGCGGCTTCGGGCCCGGCGGCCGCACCTGCCGCCCCGTCGGCCGACGCGGCCCTCATCAAGCGCGGCGAATATCTTGCGCGCGCGGGCGACTGCATCGCCTGCCACACCGCGAGCGGCGGCAAGCCGTTCGCGGGCGGGCTGAAGTTCGACACGCCGATCGGCGCGATCTACTCGACGAACATCACGCCGGACTCGAAGACGGGCCTCGGCGGCTGGACCTACCAGGACTTCACTCGTGCGGTGCGCGAAGGCGTGCGCAAGAACGGCGACACGATGTATCCGGCGATGCCGTTCCCGTCGTACGCGCGGCTGACCGACGACGACATGAAGGCGCTGTACGCGTACTTCATGCACGGCGTCGCGCCGGTCGAGCACGAGAACCGCAAGGTCGACATCGTGTGGCCGCTGTCGATGCGCTGGCCGCTCGGCATCTGGCGCAAGCTGTTCGCGCCGTCGCCGAAGCCGTTCGACGCGGCGTCGTACCCCGACCCGGTGGTCGCGCGCGGCGCGTATCTGGTGCAGGGGCTCGGCCACTGCGGCGCGTGCCACACGCCGCGCGCGCCGACGATGCAGGAGCGCGGGCTGACCGACGCCGATGGCCCCGACTTCCTGGCCGGCGGCGCGGCGATCGACGGCTGGGTGCCGACGAGCCTGCGCGGCGAGCCGCGCACCGGTCTCGGCACGTGGAACGAAACCGAGATCGTGCAGTTCCTGAAGACCGGCCGCACGCTGCGTACGGCCGCGTTCGGCGGGATGACGGACGTGGTCGGCCACAGCATGCAGCACATGACCGACGACGACCTGAACGCGATCGCGCGCTACCTGAAGACGTTGCCGCCGCGCGTGCAGGGCGAGCAGCCGCACGTGTACGACGCGGCCGCGGCGAAGGCGCTGCAGACGGGCGACGCGAGCAAGCCGGGCGCGGCCGTCTATCGCGACAACTGCATGGCCTGCCACCGCAGCGACGGTCACGGCTACACGCGCGTGTTCCCGGCGCTCGCCGGCAACGCGGTCGTGCAGGGCGACGATCCGACGTCGCTGATCCACGTCGTGCTGGAAGGCAGCGCACTGCAGGGTACGCGCACCGCGCCGTCGACCTTCACGATGCCGCCGTTCGGCTGGCGGCTGTCGGACCAGGAAGTCGCGGACGTGTCGAACTTCGTGCGTACGAGCTGGGGTAACACAGGCGCGCCGGTGACGGCCGCGCAGGTCGCGAAGGTGCGCAAGAGCGTGCCGTCGACGCGGCCCGAGCCGCCGCCCGGCGCGCGGTTCCCGCAAGCGTCGCGCTGACGGGAGCGGCGGGGCGTGAGCCCCGCCTGCCGCCGCGTTGACGCCCACGCGCGGCGGCCCGCGACGCCTTTCCCTTCGCCGGGGTTGTACCCCGCGCCGCGCGCAACGCCGTGAAATTTTCCCCGGCTGCGCGCCATTCTTCCGCCTCATCCCTTATCCTTTCACTCTTGAACCTTACTAAATAGTTACAAGAGCTTGGGAGGGGGGATGCCTCATGACGTCAGCCTGATTGCGTTGCTCGCGGCCGGTTTCGGTCTCGCGATGATCTTCGGTTACCTCGCGTCGCTGCTGAAAATGCCGCCGCTCGTCGGCTATCTGCTCGCCGGGATCGTGATCGGCCCCGGCACGCCCGGTTTCGTCGGCGATCTGTCGCTCGCGCAGCAACTCGCCGAAGTCGGCGTGATGCTGCTGATGTTCGGCGTCGGCCTGCATTTCTCGCTCGGTGATCTCCTCGCGGTGCGCAAGATCGCGCTGCCGGGCGCGATCGTCCAGATCACCGTCGCGACGCTGCTGGGCGGCGGGCTCGCGCTCACCTGGGGCTGGAGCCTCGGAGCGGCGCTCGTGTTCGGGCTCGCGCTGTCGGTCGCGAGTACCGTCGTGCTGCTGCGCGCGCTCGAAGGGCGCGGGCTCGTCGAGACGGTCAACGGGCGCATCGCGGTGGGCTGGCTGGTCGTCGAGGATCTCGTGATGGTGCTCGTGCTGGTGCTGCTGCCGCCGGTGGCGGGGCTGCTCGGCGGCACGCCGCCCGGCGACGCGCATGCGGCCGGCGGCAGCGTGTGGGGCACGCTCGGCGTCACGATGCTGAAGGTTGCCGCGTTCATCGCGCTGATGCTGGTGGTCGGCAAGCGCGTGTTCCCGCGCATTCTGTGGCTCGTCGCGCGCACGGGTTCGCGCGAATTGTTCACGCTTTGCATGATTGCCGCGGCGGTCGGCATCGCGTTCGGCGCGGCGAAGCTGTTCGACGTGTCGTTCGCGCTCGGCGCGTTCTTCGCGGGGATGATGATGCGCGAGTCGGAATTCAGCCGGCGCGCGGCCGACGAGACGCTGCCGTTGCGCGACGCGTTCTCGGTGCTGTTCTTCATCTCGGTCGGCATGCTGTTCGACCCGAAGGTCCTGATCGAAGAGCCGGTGCACGTGATCGAGGTCGCGGCGATCGTGCTGGTCGGCAAGACGCTCGCGGCCGTCGCGCTCGTGATCGCGTTCCGCTATCCGCTGAACACCGCGCTGACGGTCGGCGCGGGCCTTGCGCAGATCGGCGAATTCTCGTTCATCCTCGCGGGACTCGGCCGCGCACTCGGGCTGCTGTCGGCCGAGGGGCAGAGCCTGATTCTCGCGGTCGCGCTGATCTCGATCGCGATGAACACGCTGTTGTTCGCGATGATCGATCCGGCGCTCGCGTGGATCCGCAAGCATTCGGCATTCGCACGCAAGCTCGAGGCGCGTGACGATCCGCTCGCCGCGCTGCCGATGTCGACGCCGCAGACGCATCTGACCGGGCAGGTCGTGATCGTCGGTTACGGCAAGGTCGGCACGCGGATCGCGCATGCGCTGGACGAGCGCGGGATCGCCTATGTCGTCGTCGAGCAGAATCGCGAGCTCGTCGAGAAGCTGCGCGCGGACGGCACCGCGGCCGTGTCGGGCGACGCGATCGAGCCGATCGTGCTCGTGCAGGCGCATATCGCCCGCGCCGGGATGCTGGTCGTCACGCTGCCCGACGTGTTCGACGTGCGGCAGATCGTCGAGATCTCGCGCACGCTCAACCCGACGCTCGAGGTCGTGCTGTGCACGAACAGCGGCGACGAGGCCGCGCTGCTGTCGAGCGAGGGCATCGGCACCGTGTTCATGGGCGAGACCGAACTCGCACGCGGGATGACCGAGCACGTGCTCGGCCGAATGGCGAAGCCTGTCGCGGCCGCGCATTGACGGCGCGCGGCGGCGCGTCGGGCCTCGTCAGCCTGCGGTAGCCGCCTTCGCGGGCGCGGCGGTACCGGATTGCGCGGCCGTCTTCAACGATGCCGCCGGTTTCTGCGTGACGGTCGTCGCTGCCGGCGCCGCCGCTTTCGGCGCCGCGACCGTTTTCTGCGCCGCGGCGGCTTGCGCCGGCGCATTCTTCCCCGGTTCGACCGGCGCATCGGGCGGCACGCCGAGCAACTGCAGCGAGCCGCTCGTGACCGACGCGAACACCGGGCCGGCGACCGTGCCGCCGTAGTAGCCCTTGCCGCGCGGCTCGTCGATCATCACCGCGACGATCAGGCGCGGGTTGCTCATCGGCGCCATCCCCGCGAACAGCGCGCGGTACTTGCCCTTCGCATAGCTCGCGCCGACCTGCTTGCGCGCGGTACCCGTCTTGCCGCCGATCCGGTAGCCGTCGACGCGCGCGCGGCGCCCCGTGCCGCCTTCGCCGACCGCCATCTCGAGCATCGAGCGGATCGCGGCGGCCGTTTGCGGCGACGTCACGCGATGCCCGCGGTGCGCGTCGATCGTCTGCTGGTCGGTGCCGTTCTTCAGCAGCGACACCGGGTGCAGCGTGCCGTCGCCCGCATAGGCAGTGTAGGTCTGCGCGATCTGCAGCAGCGACATCGACAGCCCGTAGCCGTACGCCATCGTCGCCTGCTCGATCGGCCGCCAGCGCTTGTAGCCGCGCAGCCGGCCCGACGCGACGCCCGGGAAGGTCAGTTCCGGCGCGCGGCCGATCCCGTACTCCTGGTATTTGTTCCAGATCGTTTCGGCGGGCAGGTTCAGCGCCAGTTTCGCGAGCGCGACGTTGCTCGACTTCTGCAGCGCTTGCGATACCGTCAGCGACCCGTGGTTCGACGTGTCGTGGATCACCGCCGGGCCGATCTTGTAGGTGCCCGGCGACGTGTTGATGATCGTGTTCGGCGTGACCTTGCGCTCGTCGATCGACAGTGCGACGACGAGCGGCTTGATCGTCGAGCCCGGTTCGAACGTGTCGATCACCGCGCGGTTGCGCAATTGCTGGCCGGTGAGGCGGGCGCGGTCGTTCGGGTCGAAGGTCGGATAGTTCGCGAGCGCGAGGATCTCGCCGTTCTGCGCGTCGAGCACGACGACGCTGCCGGCCACCGCGTTGTTCTCGATCACGGCCGCCTTGAGCTGGCTGAAGGCGAGTTGCTGGATGCGGCGGTCGATCGTCAGTTCGATCGTCGCGCCGTGCTGCGCGGGGACGAGCGGGCGCGTGTCCGACACGATGCGGCCGAGGCGGTCGCGGATCACCTCGCGCTGGCCGGACGTGCCTTGCAGGCGCGCATTCGCCGCGAGCTCGACGCCTTCCTGGCCCTTGTCCTCGACGTTCGTGAAGCCGACCACGTGCGCGGCCGATTCGCCTTCCGGGTAGAAGCGTTTCGAATCGGCGATCTGCGTGATGCCGTCGATCGCGAGCTTGTCGAGCCGGCTGGCGGTGTCCGCGTCGACCTGCCGCTTGAGCAGCACGAACGTCTTGTCGTTGCCGAGACGCCGCTTCACCTCGGCGAGCGGCAGGTCGAGCAGCTTCGCGATCTGCGGGTAGTCGGTGTCGGCGACCTGTTTCGGGTTCGCCCAGATTTCATAGGTCGACAGGCTGACCGCGAGCATCGCGCCGTTGCGGTCGACGATGCGCCCGCGCATCGCGTCGAGCTCGATCGTGCGCTGATAGCGCTTCTGGCCCTGGCCGACGTAGAAATCCTGGTTCGCGACCTGCACCCAGAAAGCGCGCACGATCAGCGCGGCGAATGCGAGGAACACGACGACCACGATCAGTCGCGAGCGCCACATCGGCAGGCGCGCGGCGAGCATCGGATTCTTGGTCGCCGCTGCATACGGATCGGCAGGGTGGGTCTTCTTTTTCACGCTCATGCAATGGCCGGGTGGAGCCGCCGGATGGCGGCTGGTCAGTCTGAATAATGCGATTGTAATAAATGAGTAAACGCCGTGTGAGGAAAGTATGTTCCGGCCCCGCAAAAAAGGCGAACGGCAGGCCATCGGGAAGAGCGAGAGGAACGGACCGGAAAGGCGAGGCCGACGCAGGGTTTTCGCGGCGGGCGCCGATGGTGAAACGCGGATTGACTCATCGCATGCCGATTCGGGGTCGCGATTTCCGCCATCGCTCGAACGCAATCATCCCGGGCCCACGATCAATTGCCCGCGCGGCGATTATTTCTCTACTCTTGAAAATAAAAAGCGCCTCGAACGGAGGCGCCATCCATGTTGAATATCGAAATGAATATCACTACTGCCGGAATGAACCCGACAACCGTAGACGATTCATGTCAATAATACCTATCGGGCAACGGAAATAAATTCCCGGTATTCCGGCTCGGTCGTGCAGGTATCGACCGCCTGCAGGCGCCACGCGCCGTCGGGATGATCGCCGGCGAGCACCGCGGGGCCCTGTTCGCGGCGCATCGCGTCGAACGACAGTCCCTTCAGTTGGCAGACGGCATTGCCGCTGTCGGCCGCACAGAGCGCCATCGCACCTTCGATGTCGCGGACCTTGCCCCAGGTCGGAAGGTCGATGCCCTGATGTGCCTCGCGCGACCACAGACCCTCGTCGGTATCGACCCACAAGACTGCGAAGGAATGCCGGGTTGCCGATTCGCTGCCATTAATCCGAATGGTGAGGCGCATTGCATCGTCTCCTGAAAAAAGACACATTCGACCGTTTGAACTTGAACAGTCTAGATAGACTGGTGTGAAACGCAAGTGATAATCCGCAATAAATTTATATTGGGCCTATTTCGATTCCAGATGAAAGGACGTCTGACGATTCATGGTCATTCCCGACGCGTCAGCACAGGCGCGCCATACCGGCGATAGTCGTGGCCGTTCGGGCACGCGCGGCGGTCGAGACATGGGATGACAAGGCCGCCGGCCGCGTCGATCTGTCGCGCACCGGCCGCCATCGCAACCGGGCCGACCGGCGCGTTTCGGCACCGGTCGAATGCAGCCGATCGAACGTTTCATCGTTTTAATCAGATGGCCGGCACGACACACTCCGACAATCGCGTACAAATCGGCACACTTTCACGAAACTTTCGGGACAGACTTGCAAGCGGTCGGGCCCCACACTGGGAACTTCCCGATCCTGTGCCGCGGACGCCCGTCCGCGCCGGCTGCCGCCGTCTCGTGCCAGAGCGCGATCGACGCGATCGCAGGCCGCACGCCCGGTCGGGAGCCGCCGGGGCCCGCGTCGGCCCCGGCCCGGCCGGCGAGCCGGGCGCCGCCCGCAACCGCGGGCGCCGCGCCGCCCGGCCGATTCTTCGAAGGAGACTATCGTGCTGATCTGGAAAACCGCGTTGTCGCTCAACTGGCGGACGAGCCTCGTGTCGCCGGCCAGCGCACCGGTCGCGGCGGCGAACGTCGGACGGCTGGTGCTGACCGGCGCCACCGGCTTCATCGGCAGTACCGTGCTGACGGCGCTCGTCAATGCAGGGCTGCTCGAACGCATCGTCTGCGTCGTGCGCGCGCAGGACCGCGGCCATGCGGTCGCGCGGCTGCGTGAAGCCGCGTTGCGCGCGGGGCTCGCGCCATACTGGGCGTCGCGTCTGACCGATGCGAACGTGATCGTCGGCGCGCTCGGCGATGTATGGCACGGCGCCGATGCGCCGCGCCTGGCCGGCGCGACGCACGTGATTCACTGCGCGGGCCATGCGTCGCCGGCCGACGGCGCGCACCTGCAGGCCGACATCGCCGATGCGGTGCGCTTCGCCGAGCGCTTTGCGCGCGCGCCGCGCCTGCAACGCTTCGTGTACGTCGGCACGGCCTACGCGCATGCGGGCCGCGGCGGGATCGTGCAGGAAGAGGCGGAGCGCACGGGGAACGACGTCGCGCCGCAGGCCGATGACGGCCTGCCGGGCGCGGTGCTCGCGGCCGACTACCTGCACGCGAAGGCGGAGACGGAGCAGCGCCTGCGCGCGCTCGGGCTGCCGCTCGTCGTCGTGCGGCCGTCGCACGTGGTCGGCCACACGGTGCTCGGTACGCGGCCCGCGCCGAATTCGTTCTGGATGTTCCGGCTCGCGCATGCGGCGCGCCGCTTCACCGCGCGGCCGATGACGCGCATCGACATCGTGTCGGTGGACGACGTGGCTCGCGCGACGATGCTGCTGGCCGTCAAGCCGACGCTCGCGCACGACGTCTATCACGTATCGGCCGGCGACGAGGCGCCCCAGGTCGCGCAGATCGTGCGCGCGATGGACGAGGCGGCGGGCATGACCGGGGCGCCGCGTTACGTGGCATGCGCGCCGGCCGAACTGCCGCTCGTCGTGCGCGACGTGCTCGGGCGTCCCGATCCGGCGCTCGAGCGCGTGATCGGCCGGGCGCTGCAGCGCTGCGGCGAATTCGCGACGGTCGATCGTGTGTTCGACAATCGCCGCGTGCGCGACGAAATCGATTTCGAGCCGTTGCCGTTCATCGATTACGTCGAGGAATGCATGCGCACGTCGCGCGGCGTGGCGGTGACCGAGCTGATGCGCGGCGCGGTCCACTAACCGGCCACATCGCCCCGGCGCCCGTTCCCGTACGTCGCGGGCGCGGGCGCCGTCTTTATGCCTGGTTGCCGAGTTCGATGAGCCGGTCGAGCGCGCGGTAGATGTCGTCGAGGCCGTCCTGGCCGAATCGCGCTTCGAGCTGACGGTATTGCTCGTCGATGCGCGGACCGATTTCCGTCACCAGTTTCCTGCTTTGCGGCGTCAGGCTGACCAGCAGCCGGCGCTGATCCTCCTGCGCGCGCGTGCGCGTGATCAGGCCGTCGCGCTCCATCCGTTCCAGCACGCCGGTCAGGCTCGGGCTCAGGATGCAGCAGCGTTTCGCGATCTGCCCGGCTTCGAGCGCCTGCGCCGGCTCGCCGTCGAGCACGCGGATGATCCGCCATTGCTGTTCGGTCAGCGAGAATTCCTTGAGAATGGGGCGAAACAGGCCCATCAGCGTTTCGCGGGCCTCGAGCAGCAGCATGGCCAGGTTGCGATGGTCGAGCGTACGGTTCATCGGGGTGAGCAGAGGACGGGGACGCATCAATCTTAACAGCCGAAGCTGATGAATTTCGTGTATCAGGGTAATCGAGGTTGTCAGCGCCCGATTGTTTACTTAAGATATTAACTATTGACGATGCGCCGCGACGCGCGGCAGGGGAATGACGCATGGAGCTGTCTTGCACGACCGCCGCGGCGCCGCCGTTGCCGGTCGCCATCGGTACCGTCTACGGTGCGCTGCTCAACGAGCGCGCGGCGCTCGCCGCGCTCGGCGACGCGGTGAACGCACCGCCTTACGGCCGGCCGCCGCAGGCACCGATCCTGTACATCAAACCCGCCAACACGCACGCGGCCGACGGCGCCGCCGTCGTCGTGCCGGCCGGCGTCGACGCGCTGGAAATCGGCGCGTCGGTGGCCGTCGTGTTCGCGCGGCGCGCGACGCGCGTGGCGGCCGCGCGTGCGCTCGACTACGTGCACGGCTTCACGCTCGCGAGCGACGTGTCCGTGCCGCATCCGGATTACTACCGTCCGGCCGTGCGCTTCAAGTGCCGTGACGGCTTTTGTCCGCTCGGCCCGGCGATCGTGCCGGCCGCCGCGCTCGCCGATGTCGACTCGATCGGGCTGACGGTGCGGATCGACGGCAAGGTGGGCGCGTCCGCGTCGACCGCGACGCTGATTCGCCCGGTGCGCGAGCTGATCGCCGACGTGACGGCCTTCATGTCGTTCGACGCGGGCGACGTGCTGCTGCTCGGCGTGGCGGGCGGCGCACCGCATGCCCGCGCAGGCAGCACGATCGAGATCGCCGCGGCCGGGATCGGCACGCTGCGGCATACGCTGACGGCGGAGGAGGCACGATGAAGACGGCGCGCGTGATCTACAACGGCGCACTGCATGCGGCCGAACCGGCCGGCGACGGCGCGATCCGCATCGATACGGGGCGCGTGGTGGCCGAGGAGGCCGTAGTGTGGCTGCCGCCCGTCGCGCCGCGCACGACGTTCGCGCTCGGCCTGAACTACGCCGACCATGCGAAGGAACTCGCGTTCAACGCGCCGAGCGAGCCGCTGATCTTCCTGAAGGGGCCGAACACGTTCGTCGGCCACCGGTCGCTGACCGTGCGCCCGGCGCACGCCGCGCACATGCACTACGAGTGCGAGCTGGCCGTCGTGATCGGCCGGCCCGCGCGCCACGTGCGCCGCGCGCAGGCAATCGACTACGTGGCCGGCTATACGGTCGCGAACGACTACGCGATCCGCGACTATCTCGAGAACTATTACCGGCCGAACCTGCGCGTGAAGAACCGCGACACCTGCACGCCGCTCGGGCCGTGGTTCGTCAGCCGCGACGAGATCGGCGACGCGCGCGACCTGACGCTGCGCACGACCGTGAACGGCCGGGAGACGCAGCGCGGCAGCACGCGCGACATGGTGTTCGACGTGCCGGCGCTGATCGAGCACATCAGCAGCTTCATGACGCTCTCGCCGGGCGACCTGATCCTGACCGGCACGCCCGAGGGGCTGGCGGACACGCAGCCGGGCGACGAGGTCGTGACCGAAATCGAAGGGATCGGCCGGCTCGTGAACACGATCGTCGGCGAAGCGGACTACTATCGCGCCGGTTGAGGCCGTCGCCAACGAAGGAGAGCACATGACCATCAAGCACTGGATCGGCGGCCGCGAAGTGGAGAGCCGCGACACCTTCACGACGCTGAACCCGGCGACGGGCGACGTCATCACCGCCGTCGCGTCGGGTGGCGAGGCCGAGGTCGACGCGGCCGTGCGCGCAGCGAAGGATGCGTTCCCGAAATGGGCGAACACGCCGGCGAAGGAGCGCGCGAAGCTGATGCGCAAGCTCGGCGAGCTGATCGAGAAGAACGTGCCGATGCTCGCGGCGCTGGAGACGCAGGACACCGGCCTGCCGATCGCGCAGACGAGCAAGCAGCTGATTCCCCGCGCGTCCGAGAATTTCAACTTCTTCGCGGAAGTGTGCGTGCAGATGAACGGCCGTACCTATCCGGTCGACGACCAGATGCTGAACTACACGCTGTACCAGCCGGTCGGCGTGTGCGCGCTGGTGTCGCCGTGGAACGTGCCGTTCATGACGGCCACGTGGAAGACGGCGCCGTGTCTCGCGCTCGGCAACACGGCCGTGCTGAAGATGTCCGAGCTGTCGCCGCTGACGGCCGACCAGCTCGGCCGGCTCGCGCTCGAAGCCGGCATCCCGCCCGGTGTGCTGAACGTCGTGCAGGGTTACGGCGCGACGGCCGGCGACGCGCTCGTGCGGCATCCTGACGTGCGCGCGGTGTCGTTTACCGGCGGCACCGTCACCGGCAAGCGGATCATGGAGCGCGCGGGCCTCAAGAAGTATTCGATGGAGCTCGGCGGCAAGTCGCCGGTGCTGATCTTCGACGACGCCGATTTCGACCGCGCGCTCGACGCATCGCTGTTCACGATCTTCTCGATCAACGGGGAACGCTGCACCGCCGGCTCGCGGATCTTCGTGCAGCGCACGATCTACGACCGCTTCGTGCAGGAATTCGCGCGCCGCGCGAACAACCTGGTGGTCGGCGATCCGACCGATCCGGGCACCAACCTTGGCGCGATGATCACGCGCCAGCACTGGGAGAAGGTGACGGGCTATATCCGCATCGGCGAGCAGGAAGGCGCGCGCGTGGTCGCGGGCGGCGCGGACAAGCCGGCCGGGCTGCCCGATCATCTGCGCCACGGCAACTTCGTGCGGCCGACCGTATTCGCCGACGTCGACAACCGGATGCGCATCGCGCAGGAAGAGATCTTCGGGCCGGTCGCGTGCATCATCCCGTTCGAGGACGAAGACGAAGGGCTGCGGCTCGCGAACGACACGGCGTACGGCCTCGCGTCGTACATCTGGACGCAGGACGTCGGCAAGGTGCATCGGCTCGCGCGCGGCATCGAGGCCGGGATGGTGTTCGTGAACAGCCAGAACGTGCGCGATCTGCGCCAGCCGTTCGGCGGCGTGAAGGAGTCGGGCACCGGGCGCGAGGGCGGCGAGTACAGTTTCGAGGTGTTCGCGGAGATCAAGAACGTGTGCATCTCGATGGGTTCGCATCACATTCCTCGCTGGGGCGTTTGAAGGGCGCGGGCCGTGGCGCCGCAAGAACGAACGATTCCTTGGCCGGCACGCCGGCCAACAAGCATGGGACTGGAGTAACCGCTAAAGCGCCAACTCCGGTTGACCGCGAAGCATGGGACCGGAGTAACCGCTAAAGCGCTAACTCCGGTCGACCGCGTAGCATGGGACCGGAGTAATCGCTAAAGCGCTAACTCCGGTCGACAGGAGACTTGAACGATGGGCAAACTGTCCCTCGCCGCGAAGATCACGCACGTGCCGTCGATGTACCTGTCGGAACTGCCCGGCAAGCATCACGGCTGCCGTGATGCGGCGATCCGCGGCCACCGGCTGATCGGCGAACGCTGCCGCGCGCTCGGCGTCGACACGATCGTCGTGTCGGACGTGCACTGGCTCGTCAACGCGGGTTATCACGTGAACTGCAATGCGCGGTTCGCCGGCACCTATACGAGCAACGAGCTGCCGCATTTCATCCGCGACATGCAGTACGCGTATCCGGGCAACCCGGCGCTCGGCCGGCTGATCGCGGAAACGGCCACCGAGCGCGGCGTCGCGACGCGTGCGCACGAGATCGACAGCCTCGAACTCGAATACGGCACGCTCGTGCCGATGCGCTACATGAACGGCGACCAGCATTTCAAGGTCGTGTCGATCGCGGGCTGGTGCATGTGGCACACGCTCGACGAAAGCCGGCGCTTCGGCGAGGCGCTGCTCGAGGCGATCGAGAAGAGCGATTCGAACGTCGCGTTCCTCGCGAGCGGGTCGCTGTCGCACCGCTTCAACGACAACGGCAGCCCCGAGGAATCGATCCACCAGATCAGCCGCGAATTCTTCCGGCAGGTCGACCTGCGCGTGGTCGAGCTGTGGAAGCAGGGCGATTTCAAGACCTTCTGCGCGATGCTGCCCGAATACAACGTGCATTGCCACGGCGAAGGCGGGATGCACGACACGGCGATGCTGCTCGGGCTGCTCGGCTGGGATCGTTACGACCAGCCCGTCGAGATCGTCACCGACTATTTCGCGAGCTCGGGCACCGGGCAGATCAACGCGATCTTTCCGTTGCCCTGAGCGTTGCCGTCCACCATGCCTTCGAAACCGACTGGAGCGTTGCCATGCCACACATCGTCGTCGAATACACCGCGAACATCCGCGACGACGCACGCATTCCCGCGCTGCTGCGCACGATCAACGCGACGCTGATCGCGCAGGGCGGCGTGTTCCCCACCGGCGGCATCCGTTCGCGCGCGATCGAGCTGCACGACTACTGCGTCGCCGACGGCACGGAGGACGACGCGTTCGTCCACGTGACGCTGAAGATCGGCGCGGGCCGCAGCGACGAAACGAAGAAAGCCGCGTGCGACGCGCTGTTCGACGCGATCAAGGCCCATTTCGCCGAGTTGTACGCGAAACGCAGCCTCGCGTTGTCGATGGAGCTGACCGAGTTCAGCGAAAGCGGCTCGTACAAGCACAACAACATCCACGCCCGCTACAAGCGGGCCGGCTGAACCCCATTCCCGATCCGATCATGCTCGAACCCGCCATCATCGACCAGCTCGCGCACCGTCTGCACGACGCCGAGCGCGCACGCACGCAGATCCGCCAGATCTCGCTCGACCATCCCGACATCACGATCGACGACGCGTATGCGATCCAGCGCGCGTGGGTGACCCTCAAGCTCGCGGAAGGCCGCACGCTGAAGGGGCACAAGATCGGCCTGACGTCGAAGGCGATGCAGAACACGTCGCAGATCGACGAACCCGACTACGGCGCGTTGCTCGACGACATGTTCTTCGCCGACGGCGGCACGATCCCGACCGGCCGCTTCATCGTGCCGCGCGTCGAGGTCGAGCTCGCGTTCGTGCTCGGCAAGCGGCTCGCCGGCCCCAACTGCACGATCTTCGACGTGTACGACGCGGTCGATTACGTCGTGCCGGCGCTCGAGATCATCGACGCGCGCAGCCAGTCGATCGACCCCGACACGAAACGGCCGCGCAAAGTGTTCGACACGATCGCCGACAACGCGGCGAACGCGGGCGTCGTGATCGGCGGCCGGCCGGTGCGCCCGCAGGACGTCGATTTGCGGTGGGTCGCGGCGATCATGTCGCGCAACGGCGTGGTCGAGGAAACCGGGGTCGCGGCCGGCGTGCTGAACCATCCGGCGAACGGTGTCGCATGGCTCGCGAACCGGCTGTCGCGCTTCGACGTCGCGCTGGAGCCGGGGCAGATCGTGCTCGGCGGATCGTTTACGCGGCCGTGCGCGGCGCGTTCGGGCGATACGTTCAGCGTCGACTACGGCCCGCTCGGGACGATCCAGTGCTACTTCGAGTGAGGTGAGCGAACGATGCAGATTCCGTCGAATGTCTTCAAGGCCGCGCTCGCACGCGGCGACGCGCAGATCGGCCTGTGGCTCGGCCTCGCGAATCCGTACAGCGCCGAAGTGGTCGCGGGCGCCGGTTTCGACTGGCTGCTGATCGACGGCGAGCATGCGCCGAATACGGTGCCGACAATCCTCGCGCAACTGCAGGCGATCGCGCCGTATCCGTCGCATCCGGTCGTGCGCGTGCCGTGGAACGATCCGGTGATCGTCAAGCAGGTGCTCGATCTCGGCGCGCAGACGCTGCTCGTGCCGATGGTACAGAGCGCGGACGAAGCGCGTGTGGCGGTGGCCGCGACGCGTTATCCGCCGCATGGGATGCGCGGCGTCGGCAGTGCGCTCGCGCGCGCGTCGCGATGGAATCGCGTCGGGGAGTACCTGCATCGCGCGAACGACGAGATGGCCGTGCTCGTGCAGGTCGAGACGCGCGCGGGGCTCGATGCGGTCGACGCGATTGCGCGGGTCGACGGCGTGGACGGCGTGTTCATCGGGCCGGCCGATCTCGCGGCCGATCTCGGCCATCTCGGCCACCCCGGGCACCCGGACGTGCAGGCCGCGATCGACGGCGCGATCCGCGCGATCAAGGCGGCCGGCAAGGCGCCGGGCATCCTGAGCGCGGATGAAGCAGCCGCGCGGCGCTATCTGGAAGCGGGCGCGTTGTTCGTCGCGGTCGGCGTCGATACGACGCTGCTGGCACGGAGCGCGGAGCGGCTTGCCGCGCAGTTCAAGGGGATTGGCGGTGATGTCGTGAAGAAGGGCGACGGCACGTATTGATGCAGCGGCGGGCTGTGTTCGTGTGCCGACCGCCGGCCTTTCGCCGTGCGGCTTCATTCATGCGCATGGCCGCACCTATCGCTGCGCTTGGCTTCCCGCCTCCATATACTTCCCCGGCGTCGTCCCCAGCGCACGCCGGAACATGTCGATGAACGCGCTCACGTTGTCGTACCCGAGATCGAGCGCGATCGTCGTCACCGGCACGCCGTCGGCAATGCGCTCCAGCGCCCGTAGCAACCTGGCCTGCTGACGCCACTGCGCGAACGTCAGCCCCGTCTCGGCGACGAAGCGGCGGCTCATCGTCCGCGCGCCGATGCCGGCCCATTCGGCCCATTCCTCCAGCCGCCGGTCGTTCGCGAGATCCGCGGCCAGCGCATCGGTGATCTTCACGAGCCGCGGGTCCCGTGGCCGGACCAGCCCCAGCGCCTCGGCTTCCGATGCCGCGATTTCATCGAGGATCACGTCGGCGATCCGCGTCTGCGCGGCATTCAGTTCGGCATCGCCCCAGCTTGCCGCACGCTGCACGGCTTCGCGCAGCAGCGGCGTCGTGCGGATCGCGCGCGGCGTCGCCGGCAGCGCCGCGCAGCGGGCTTCGGCGACGAACGCCGACCAGCCCGAAATCGGTCCGAACGAGCGCAGCGAATGCCGGCAATGCGGCGGAATCCAGATCGCGTGGATCGCCGGTACGACCCATTCCTGGTCGTCGAGGCCGATCGTCACCAGCCCGCTCAGCGCGCCGACGAGCTGGCCGCGCGCATGCGAATGCGGCGCGGTGATGCGCGGGTCGCGTTGCGACAGGACGGCGGCGACCACGAACGGGCCGTCGTCGGACGTGACGAAGCGGGCGGGCAGGAGCGGATCGGACATGGCCGGATATCGGTATCGAATGGCTATTATACCGGAGATTGGCCGGCTTCGCACGCCTACACTGCATTCCATCGATGACAACCGGAGTAAGACGCGATGCGAGCCGAACAGATGCTTCCCGACCATGCCGACCGGATCGATGCCGGCGGTACGACGATTCGCAAGGGCACCGTTGGTGCGTTTCTGGTCAATGCGCGTGTATTGATCGACCCGAACGCCGCGCCGGAGGAGCGGGCGCGCGCGGAGGCGGATGCGATCGATGCGTTGCCAGCACTGCGCGCGCTCGGCCTGTTCGACGTGCTGGAAGTACGCGATCCCGCGCTGCGCGCGTGGCTCGATGCCCGGTAAAGGCCCGTTCTCCAGAATTGAAGGAACCAGCATGAAAGCAGCAGTCGTTGAAGGCGCTGGACAGCGCCCGGTTTATACGGCGTTCGAACCGCCGCGCGCGATGCCGGGCCACCGCCTGATCGACGTGACGGCGTCCGCGCTGAGCCGCATCGCGCAGGGACGTGCGGCGGGGACGCATTATTCCTCCGTTGGCGGTTATCCGTTCGTCGTCGGTGTCGACGGCGTGGGGTGTCTCGACGATGGCCGGCGCGTCTACTTCTTCGGCGCCCCGGTGCCGTTCGGGGCGATGGCCGAACGCACGATCGTGCCCGATACGCAATGCGTGCCGCTGCCGGACACGCTCGACGATGTCACCGCCGCGGCGATCGCGATTCCGGGGATGTCGTCGTGGGCGGCGCTGACCGAACGTGCGCGGCTCGTCGCGGGCGAGACGGTGCTCGTCAACGGCGCAACGGGCACGTCGGGGCGGCTCGCGGTGCGGATCGCGAAGCATCTCGGTGCGGTGAAGGTGATCGCGACGGGCCGCAACGCGGCCGCGTTGCAGGCGTTGCTGAAGGCCGGCGCGGACGCCGTCGTGTCGCTGCAGCAGGACGAGGCCGATCTGGCGCGGGCGCTGGAACCGCATTTGCGCGCGGGCGTGGATGTCGTGCTCGATTATCTGTGGGGCGCCAGCGCGCAGACACTGCTCGGCGCGGCCGCGAAAGCGACACCCGGCGGGCGGCGGCTGCGTTTCGTGCAGATCGGCTCGATCGGCGGCGCGGACGTGCTGGTGCCCGGCGCCGTGCTGCGGGCCACCGCGATCGAACTGATGGGCAGCGGGATCGGCAGCGTGTCGTTGGCGCGCTTGCTGGCGTCGGTGCGCGGCGTATTCGAAGCGGCCGGTGAGGCAGGCCTCACGATCGACACGCGCACGGTGCCGCTGTCGGCGGTCGGCGAACATTGGAGCGATACGAGCAGCGTCGTACGTTTGGTGTTCACGATGCGCGGCTAGTGAGCGGCGCATCGGCGTGCAGTGATCGTCGCTCGCCAAGAGTAAGGGCCAGAAGCCGAGTGACGGCGCGTATTGACTGATATCGAGGTTCGGCGATCTTATAAGGGCTCCATCAATTTTCGTTTATTGCGAATTTCGTTTATTTCGAATAAGATGGCGCATTTGAGAACCTGCTTGGGAGTGCGCGATGCCTCATACCTCGATGTCCGATACGATCTTGCCGGTGGAGCGGGAGGTGCAGGCGGCGGTCGAAGGACAGCGTGCGCTGGCGGCTTATCTGGCCACGCGAACGGAAATACAGCGCATCCAGATTTTCGATGACGAAAATCGTGCGCATCAGGTCGAGCTCCCGACTTCTGCACTGCGTCTGCTGGTCGACATCCTCGCGGAGCTCGCAGACGGCAATGCGGTCAAGGTCGTACCCGTTCACGCGGAACTGACCACGCAGGAAGCAGCCGACCTGCTCAATGTGTCCCGTCCACACCTGATCAAGCTGCTCGAATTGAAGGCGCTGCCATATCACAAGACTGGCAAGCACCGTCGTGTGCGCTTTTCCGATCTGATGCGTTACAAGACCGAACGCGATCAGGCGAGCGCCAGTGCGATGGAAGAGTTGAGTCGGCAAGCGCAGGCGTTCGGGATGGGCTACGAATGACGAGTTCGCCATTCACGGCGGTCTATGATGCCTGCGTGCTGTACCCGGCACCGCTGCGCGATTTCCTGATGTGGCTCGCATTGAGCGGATGTTTCAGGGCTCGCTGGAGTATCGATATCCACAACGAATGGAAACGGAATCTGCTGCGCAAGCGCGCGGACCTCAGTGCCGCGCAACTCGACCGTACCGCGAGTCTGATGGATCGGGCGATACCTGATGCGTTGGTGACCGGGTACGAAGCGTTGATCGAGGGCCTGACGTTGCCGGATGCCGCTGATCGGCATGTACTGGCCGCCGCGATCCGCTGCAACGCCAGTGTGATCGTGACGTTCAACCAGAAGGACTTTCCCGACGAAGTGCTGTCGGCGTACGGGGTGGAGGCGCAGCATCCCGACGTGTTCGTCGACAATCTCTTCGATCTCGAGCCGGCTGCGGTTGTCGCCGCAGCACGGCGACAACGCGAAATGCTCAAGCATCCTCCGGTGATGGTGGATCGTTACCTCGACATCCTGCAGCGGCAGGGGATGGTTCAGACCTGCAAGGCGCTCGAAGCTTACCGGGCGATTCTCTGAACGAGCCGCCATCGCGTTCGCGTGCTCAGCGAATCGCCGGCACGTTGCTCGCGCATCTGTTTCAGTTTCAACATGTTTCTTCGGTCGCTCGTGCCGTGCCCCGACATTCGACGAAGCGGATGACGACGCGCTCCCGAAACGCTTGTGCCGTCCTCCGCTTGCCGTCACGTCGCAACGGTCAGAACCGCTGCTGGATCCCCGCCGTTACCCCGACCTGCGTGGTGCCGTACCCGTTGAAATCGCGCGACACGCCGACTTTCTGGTCATGCTTCGCGATCGCAAACGCACCGGCTGCATACAGCACCGTGCGCTTCGACAGCGCGTACTGCGCGCGCACCGACACCAGCGTCGGATCGGCATCCGTGCCGCCCTTGATGTTCTGGTGATAGACGGCCGCGATCAGCGAGAACGTCGGCGTGAACTGGTACGACCCGCCGAGCCAGACCATGTCGCTCAACTGGTTCGCCGCCGGGGTGCGGAAGGTGCGCTTGTAATTGCGATAGCCGGCCATCGTTTTCAGGTTGCCGAAGTCGTAGCTCAGGCCCGCATGGATGCCCTGGATATAGTTGACGGTATCGGCCGGCGTGACGCTGTCGGCCGCGCCGTTCTGCCGGTCGAACGTGACGACGGCGGCGAACGGCCCCGTCTCGTATCCGATCGCGAAATCATACTTGGAGCTGGTCTTCACGCTGCCCGGCACGTTGCCGAAACCGTACAGCGCGCCGAACTTGAAGCCGCTGAATTCGCCGTCGTAGCGCACCGCGTTCGACGAGCGCGTGAACAGGCCGTCCTTGCGGCCGCCGGTCGCCATCGACGACGTCGCCCACGAGTAGTTCTGCGCGTAACCCATCGGGTCGAACGGCAGCATGTAGTCGTATGTGACGGTGAAGTTGCGGCCAAGCGTCAGCTCGCCCCATTTGCCTTTCAGGCCCACCGTCGCACGGCGCGCGAAGATCGAGTCGGGGCCGTCGTCGGACGCGCCGTTCGCGAGATCGATCCCGCTTTCGAGGCGGAACACCGCCTTCAACCCGCCGCCGAGATCCTCGACGCCGCGCAAGCCCCAGCGCGACGTGTTCTTGTTGCCCGACTTCAGCTTGAACGAATTGCCGCCATCCGGCGCCGCATGGTTCGTGTATTCGATGCCGGCGTCCATGATCCCGTATATCGTGACCGACGACTGCGCGTGCGCGGCCGGCGCGGCGAGACAGGCTGCCGCGGCCGAACCGGTGAGGACTACTGTTCGAATCGAACGTTCTGCGCGTGACTTCATTTTGACGGTGTCTCCTTGGTTTGTTTTGGGTGAGGTGAAACAGAAAACAGGTACGCAGCGCGCCATCGGCGGACGCGAGGAAGCGTCCGCCGATGCGAGTCGCAAAGGGATGCGCGCTTGACTGCATGCGCGGCGGCGCGTGAGCCGCCGCGGTCGGGTCAGCCCGCTTTCGCGAACGCCCAGCAGTCGTTGGTCGGGAATTCGATCCAGTGCTTGCCGGCCGCGCGCGGCACATGACCGAACGCGCGCAGGCGCATGTCGCCGCAATGGAACAGGTATTCCCAGCGGTCGCCGAGATACATCGACGTGACGAGGTCGGCCTGCAGCCGGTTCGCGCCCGGGCCGTCGGCGACCTGCACGCGTTCGAGACGGATCACGGCCTGGGCGTCCTGGCCCGGTGCGAGCGTGTCGCGGGCGACGGCGCGCAACTCCCAGCCGTCGCCGGCGAGCGTCACGCATTCGCCGTCGATCGCGGCGACGCGCGCGTCGATCCGGTTGTTGCTGCCCATGAACTCGGCGGTGTACAGCGAGCGCGGCGCGCCGTACAGCTCGGCCGGCGTGCCTTCCTGCTCGATGCGGCCGTTGCGCAGCAGCAGGATGCGGTCGGACATCGCCATCGCCTCGGTCTGGTCGTGCGTCACGCACAGCGCCGACAGCCCGAGCGACACGATCAGCTCGCGCAGCCACGCACGCGCTTCCTCGCGCAGCTTCGCGTCGAGGTTCGACAGCGGCTCGTCGAGCAAAATCACCGGCGGGTTGTAGACGAGCGCGCGGGCGATCGCGACACGCTGCTGCTGGCCGCCCGACAATTGATGCGGAAAGCGCTCGGCGAGGTGGCCGAGGCCGAGCTGGTCGAGCGCGGTCTGCACGCGGCGCTTCTGTTCGGCCGGCGCGACGCGGCGCAGCTTGAGACCGTAGCCGACGTTGTCGGCGACGGTGCGGTGCGGCCACAGCGCGTACGACTGGAACACGAGGCCGAGCGAACGCTGTTCGACGGGCAGGTCGATGCGTTGCGCGCCGTCGAAGAACACGCGCTCGTCGAGCTGGATGCGTCCGTCGGACGGCTGTTCGAGGCCGGCCACCGCGCGCAGCAGCGTGGTTTTGCCGCTGCCCGACGCGCCGAGCAGGCACACGACTTCGCCGGCCTTCAGTTCGAACGACACGCCCTTGAGGATCGGGTTGGCGCCGTAGCTGAGGTGCAGATCGTCGACGATGAGCTTATCCATGAAGTTTCACTCCGAAGCGCAGGGCCACGCCGAGACCGGCGCCGACCATCGCGATGTTGATGACAGAGAGCGCGGCGACCTGGTCGACGGCGCCGGTCGCCCACAGCGACACGAGCAGCGCGCCGATCACTTCGGTGCCGGGCGACAGCAGGTAGACGGCGGTCGAGTATTCGCGCTCGAAGATCATGAAGATCAGCAGCCACGCGGCGAGCAGGCCGAAGCGCACGAGCGGCAACGTCACGTCGAGCGACACGCGGCTGCGCGTCGCGCCGACGCTGCGGCCGGCTTCCTCGAGTTCGGGGCCCACCTGCAGCAGTGCGCTCTGGATCAGCCGCATCCCGTACGCGAGCCACACGACCGTGTACGCGATCCAGATGCTCCACATCGAGTTCTTCAGCTCGCGCAGGCCCGGCACGAACAGGAAGATCCACAGGAACGCGAGACCGGCGAGGAGCCCCGGCACCGCGCGCGGCAGCAGCACGAGGTAGTCGAGCAGCCTGGTCGCCCAGTCGGGGCGGCGGTGGCCGGCAAACGCGACGAGCGAGTAGAAGCCGATCGCGAGCGCGCCGCCGATCACGCCGATGCCGAGCGTGTTGACGATCGCGCGCACCAGGTTGTCCTGCTCGAACAGCTCGATGAAGTTCGACAGCGTCAGCACTTCGGCGAGCGCGACGCCTTCGCCCCAGTTGGTCACGAACGCGCGCAGCACGATGCCCGAGATCGGCACGATCACGGTCAGCATCAGCCACAGCGCGACGATCGCGAGCGCGACCCAGCGCCACACGCCGAGCGGCAGCACCGTCGCGCGGCCGGCCTTGCCCTTCACCGTGACGAAGCGGTTCGCCGTCTTCAGCAGGCGGCGCTGCAGCAGCACGAGCGGGAACGTGATCGCGACGATGCACACGGCGACCGCGGCCATCAGGTGATACGACGGCACGCCGAGCTTGTTGGTCAGCTTGTACAGGTAGGTCGCGAGCACGAGATGGCCTTCCGGGTCGCCGAGCACGAGCGGCAGCCCGAACACCTCGAAGCCGAGGAAGAACACCAGCACGCCGGCGAACAGCAGCGCGGGCATCGTCATCGGCAGGCTCACGTCGAGCGCGACGCGGAACGGACGGGCGCCGGTCACGCGTGCGGCTTCCTCGACGTCCGAGCCGAGGTTGCGCAGCGCGGCCGACGAATACAGGTACACGTGCGGCACGTGCGTGAGGCCGACGATCACCGTGATCGCGAAGATCGAATACACGTTCCAGGGCACGTTCTGCGCCCCGAACAGTTCCTTGAACCATACCGAGTAGAAGCCGACCGGGCCGGCCGCGACCACGTAGCCGAACGCGAGCACCATCGGCGACACGAACACCGGCGTGAGCAGCAGCGGTTCGAGCCAGCGGCGGCCGGGCAGGTCGGTGCGCACCATCAGGAACGCGAGGATGCCGCCGAGCGGGATCGAGATGAACAGCATCCCGCCGGCGATGATGAACGAGTTCTTCACGGCCGACCAGAAATCGGGATCGCTGAAGATGAAGCGGAAGCCGTCGATGCCGAGCGTCTTGTTCGCGTCGAAGAACGGCGCGGACAGCAGGCTCTGGAACAGGATGAAGCCGAGCGGCAGCGCGACCGCGACGGTCAGTACCGCGACGACGATCCAGCGCAGCATGCCGGCGAGCGGCTGCAGGCGGCTGACCGGCAGCGCGGGAATGGCGTCGCGCGGGCCGGCGGCGGGTGGCGCGGCCGGTGCCGTGCCGCGTGTGCTGGTTGAAAGCATGAGTTCGCCCCTGCGGCCATCCGGATGGCCGCCTCAAGGAAGTCGGTGAGGAGAAGGAGCCGCCCGCGCGACGGGCGGCGGGCGGCCTGGGTCAGCCGAAGCCGATCAGCGCATCAGCGCTTGATCGCCTGCTGCCATTGCTTCAGGAACGCGAGGCGCTTCGACTGGTCGAGATAGACGAGCAGGCCGGTGCCGATCTGGATCGGCTTCAGCGAATCGCCGAGTTCCTTCGTGAGGCTCGCGGCCGACGTCTCGCCGGTCACGTCCGCGCGGATCGCATACAGGTTCGCCTGGTTCGCGATCAGCGTCTGGCCGCGCTTGGACAGCAGGTAGTCGACCCACAGCTTCGCGGCGTTCGGGTTTTTCGCCTTCTTCGACACGGTGGCGAGGCGGCTCACGACCTGTGTGTAGTCCTTCGGAAACACGTAGCCGATCGACTTGTCCTTCTTCGCCTTCGCGTACGCATACGAGCCGATGATGTTGTAGCCGATCAGGTTCTCGCCCGACGAGATGCGCTCCATCATCGCGCCGGTGCTCGACTGCAGCTTCGGGCCGGTCGCGCCGATCGCCTTCACGAGTTCCCACGTGACCTTCTCGTTCACGTGCGCGTCCTGGGTCAGGTAGTTGAAGCCGACGCCCGATTTCTCGATGTCGTAGGTCGTGACCTTGCCCTTGAACTTGTCGGCCTGCGTGGTGAGCAGCTTGATCAGGTCGGCGCGCGTCGTCGGCACTTCGTTCTCGGGGATCAGGCGCTTGTTGTAGACGATCGCGAGCGGCTCGAACGTCGTGCCGTACGCCTGCTTCTGGTATTGCGCCCATTGCGGCACGTTCGGGCTTTCCGGCGAATCGTAGGACGCCATCAGGCCGTCGTTGACGAGCTTGACCTGCAGGTCCATCGCGGAGCTCCACAGCACGTCGGCACTGGTGCTGCTCGCCGCGTTCTCGCTGATGTAGCGGTTGTACAGCTCGGTGCTGTTCATGTCGTTGTACTCGACCTTCACGCCGTACAGGCTTTCGAAGTCCTTGATCAGCGGACGTACGAGGCCCGTGTCGGTCGTCGAGTAGACGATCAGCTTGCCTTCTTTCTTCGCGGCGTCGATCACGCCCTGGTAGTTCCCCGGGTAGCCGGCCGGAACCTGCGCGGCGGCGCTGCCGGCGGCAGCGCCCAGAACGACCGCCAGCGCGGCGGCGAGGTGCTTCGGTGCAAACGGCATGTCTTCCTCCAGTGATGCGTCGATGTTGTTCGAGTGACGCGGATGTTAAGTGCGAGGCACTTTCAGCCCGCTTTCATTTCCGTTCGCAATCATGCCATTCGTGTCATGGATTTCCCGAGGTCGGCGCGGCGCCGGCCGCGGGTTTCGCGGGGCGCGGCAGGGCTCGAAAGGGAGAGGGGCGAGGTTGCCGGCTACGCGGACGCGGCCAGCAGTTGTCCGAGGAGGCGGCCGCCATGCCGCGCGTGCGCGGCCGTCAGCGCGGCATATCCGACGACGACGCCCGCTTCGCACCGGGCGCTTCGACAGAAGCCGCGGATCGGCTGCAACTCGACGCCGGCCGCGCGGGCTTGCGAGACGTACGCAGCGTCATCGATACCGGGCGGCAGCCACAGCACGAAATGAAAGCCCGCGTGCTCGCCGGACACCGTGTACCGGCCGCCGGCATGCTTCACCAACTGGTCGAGCACGATGTCGCGCCGCTGACGGTACGCGTGACGCGCGGCGCGCAGGTGCTTCGCGAAATCGCCGTGTCCGATGAAGCGCGCGAGCGCGAGCTGCGGCGCGACGCCGACCGAGCGCGCGGTCGCGTGCCACACGGCGGACAGCGCCGGGCGCAGTGCCGCCGGCACGATCATGAAGCCGATGCGCAGTCCGGAAAACAGCGTCTTGTTGAACGACCCGCAGTAGATCACGCGATCGCACGCATCGAGCGATTTCAGCGCGGGCAGCGGCGCGGTCTGGTAGCTGAATTCGCCGTCGTAGTCGTCCTCGATGATCCACGTGCGGTTGCGCTGCGCCCAGTCGAGCAGCTCGAGCCGGCGCGAGACCGACATCGTGACGCCGAGCGGCGCCTGATGGGCCGGGGTCACATACGCGGCACGCGCATCGGGATGGCGGTCCAGCGATGCGGTGTCGATGCCTTCCCGATCGACCGGCACGTCGATCACGGTCGCGCCCGCGATCGTGAAGATCTGCCACGCCGACGCATAGCCGGGATCCTCCATCAGCACTGTCGAGCCGGGCGCGAGCAGCGTGCGCGCGACGAGATCGATCGCGTGGCGGATGCCGGTCGTGATGACGATGTCGCCGGCCCCGCACGGGATGCCGCGGTATTCCCGCAGGTACGCGGCAATTTCCGCGCGCAGGCTTTCGACGCCTTGGGCCGGCGTCGCGCCGAGCTCGTCGGCCGTCGCGGCAAGCAGGCTGGCGCCGAGCGCCTTCTTCCATTGCTGCATCGGCAGAAGGCCGGGATCGGCGAGCCGCGCGACGAACGGGACGCCCGGACGCACGCCGTGCTCGGGTTCGGCCGCCGCTGCCGGCGCGGGGGAGGCGGCGGCGTGGAGCGGGCTGCCGCCGCGCGACTGCGCGGCCGCGCGCAGATAACTGTCCGGCACCACCGCGCAGACCCGCGTGCCGGACCCTTGGGTGCGAGCGATGTAGCCCTCGGCGCACAGGATGTCGTATGCCGCTTCGACGGTGCCGCGCGCGACGTCCCAGCGCGCGGCCAGCGTGCGGCTCGATGGCAGCGGGCTGTCGGCGGGCAGCAGACGTTTCAGGATCGCGTCGCGAATCGTATCGGCGATGCATTCCTGCTTCGACTGCGGGCTGCCGCCCGATAGCGCGGCGGGGCGCGGCAGGTCCAGCGGGATCGCGGCTTTGCCTCGCGGCATAGTGGTCCAGTCAACGGTCGATTTAATGGTCCTTCAGCTTATATCACTTTCGCCTTAGATTGCTGTCGCCCCAACCATTCTGACCGAAACGGACTCACCGCATGAAGACGCGCTCGTTACCCCGATGGGGCTGGCTGTTCCTGCTGATGCTCGTGGTGTGCCTGCCGCGCGTCACGATCGATGCGTACCTGCCGTCGCTGCCCGCGATGGCGGACGCGCTGCACGGCACAGACTCACAGTTGCAGCTCACGCTGACGCTGTACATGGTCGGCTATGCGCTGTCGATGCTGGTGTCGGGGCCGCTGTCCGACCGCTACGGCCGACGTCCGGTGCTGCTCGGCGGCCTGTGCGTGTACGTCGTCGCGAGCGTCGCATGCGCATGGTCGACGAGCATCTCTGCGCTGATCGTCGCGCGCATGTTCCAGGCGCTGGGCGGCTGCAGCGGCACCGTGATCGGCCGCGTGATCGTGCGCGAGCGCTTTCCGGCCGCGACGCAGGCCACGATGCTCGGCCATATTTCGGCCGGCATGGCGCTGTCGCCGGTGGTCGCGCCGCTGGCCGGCAGCGCGATTGCCGAGTGGCTCGGCTGGCGCGGCGTGTTCGGTTGGCTGGCGGCCGGCGGGCTGGTCGCGACCGCGATGGTGCGGCGCTACCTGCCCGAGACGCGCGAACGCGGTGCGCGGCCGCCAGCCGGCGCCGGGCTGCTGCGGACCTATGCCGGCCTGCTGCGCGAGCGGCGCTTCCTGCGCTATTCGCTTGCGATCAGCTGCGCTTACTGCACGTACTATCCGTTCATCGCGGAATCGTCGACGCTGTTCCAGCGGCAAATCGGCGTGTCCGGGCCGGTCTATGCGGCGATCTTCGGCGTGACGGTGCTCGGCTATCTGGTCGGTTCGAATATGTTCGCGCGGATCAGCGCGCGCTGGTCAGCCGATTCGGTCATCGCGGCGGCGGCGGCCGTCAATCTGGTCGGGGCCGCCGTGCTGGGGATCGGCGGCGCGATCGCCCCGACTTCGGTGACGGCCCTCGTCGCACCGATGTTCGTCGTGATGATCGCGGTCGGGATCGCGATTCCGGCCTGCCAGTTCGCGGTGATGCAGCCCTACACGAGGATCGCCGGCACGGCGTCGGGGCTGTTCTTCTTTATCCAGATGACGATCACGGCCGCGTGCGGCGGCGTGCTGGCATGGCTGTCGGACGGCACGGCGCGCCCGATGATCGTCGTCACGGCGGGCGCGAGTATCGCGTTCGTCGCGGTGGTGGCCGGTTTTCGCGAGCGGCGCGTGACCGGCGATGCGCGCATCGCGGCGCGCAACCGTCCGGCTGCCGAGCGCTGAGCGGCAGCCGCCGGCACCGCCCGCGGCGGGTTCGCGGCACCCGCGCAACCCGTGTTTGCGCGAGGCGTGGAGACGGAAAGGATCATGTAATGTAGCGGGCTGTCGCTGACCTTACCGGAATCCCCATGCGCGTGCTGCTCGTCGAAGACAACCCGAACCTGGCCCAGTCGCTGAACGACGCGCTGAGCGCCGCGCGCTTCGCGGTCGATCACATGGCCGACGGCGAGGCGGCGGACCACGTGCTGCGCACGCAGGATTACGCGCTGGTGATCCTCGATCTCGGACTGCCGAAGCTCGACGGGCTGGAGGTGCTGCGGCGGCTGCGCGCCCGTCGCAACCCGGTGCCGGTGCTGATCCTCACCGCGCATGGGTCGGTCGAGGACCGCGTGAAGGGGCTCGACCTCGGCGCCGACGACTATCTCGCGAAGCCGTTCGAATTGACCGAACTGGAGGCGCGTGCCCGCGCGCTGATCCGGCGCAGCCTCGGCCACGAACATTCGCGCGTCGAATGCGGGCCGCTTTCGTACGACAGTATCGACCGCGGCTTTCATCTCGCGGGCGAGCCGCTGTCGCTCACGCCGCGCGAGCGCTCGGTGCTCGAGGTGCTGATCCTGCGCAACGGCCGCGCGATCAACAAGGACACGCTGTCGGAGAAGATCTTCGGGCTCGACGAGTCGGTCAACGCCGATGCGATCGAGATCTACGTGTACCGGCTGCGCAAGAAGCTGGAGAACTCGGGCGTCGCGATCGTCACGCTGCGCGGGCTCGGCTATCTGCTCGAAGCGAAGGCGGAAGCATGATCCGCCTTCGCGCTCACCGTCATTCGCTGTCCCCGGCGCGGGCGCATGCGTCGCCTCGGACGGCTCGGCAAGCCGGATGATGACCCGCCCGAACCTGCGCGCGCAGGTCGCGCTGTGGCTGCTGCTGCCGCTGCTCGGCCTGCTCGCGCTCGACTCGTGGCTCACGTACCAGCGCGCGATGAGCGCCGCGCACGTCGCGTTCGACCGCACGCTGTCGTCGTCGCTGAAGTCGATTCGCGAAGGCGTGCGGCTCAACGCCGGCGAGATCGAGGTCGACTTGCCGTATCTCGCGCTCGAAATGCTCGAATCGAGCGACGGCGGCAAGATCTACTACCTGATCCGCGAGGACAACGGCCGCACGGTCACCGGCTATCCCGATCTACCGCTGCCGCATGGCCGCGACGCGGGCGACGGCGCGCTGTTCGTCACGCGCTACTACGACGTCGTGTATCGCGGCGAGCAATTGCGGATGGCTGCGTTGCGTATTCCCGTGCACGACGTGCCGACCGCGCAGTCGCGCATCGTATGGGTGATGGTCGGAGAGACGATCGAGGCGCGTCAGGCGCTCGCGCGCGAGATCCTGGTCGGGTCGCTGCTGCAGGAAGGGCTGCTCGTCGTGCTGGCGCTCGGGATCGTGTGGCTCGGCGTCGGGCGCGGGCTGCGGCCGCTGAACCGGCTGTCGGCGACGGTCGCCGCGCGCAGCGAGGACGACACGACGCCGCTCGACACGGGCGCGATGCCGAGCGAACTCACGCCGCTCGTCGATTCGATCAACCAGTACATCGGTCGCACGCAGCGGATGCAGGTGGCGCGGCGCCGCTTCTTCGCCGATGCGGCCCATCAGTTGAAGACGCCGCTCGCGGCCGTGCAGGCGGGCGTCGAGCTCGCGTTGCGGCCCGACGAGCAGTCGCGCGCGAACGTGCACCTGCGGCGCGCGAACGGCGCGGTGCGGCAGGCCGCGAAGATCGTCCAGCAACTGCTGTCGTTGTCGCGGCTCGATTCGGACAGCGGTCATGCGGTCGCGCACAAGCCGGTCGCGCTGCATCGGCTCGCGCGCAGCGTGACGCTGGACTGGTCGCCCGTCGCACGTGCGCGCAGCATCGATCTCGGTTTCGAGCACGAGGCCGATGTCGACGTGCTCGGGCAGTCCGACTTGCTCGGCGAGATGATCGGCAACCTGATCGACAACGCGATCCGTTATGCGGGCGACCATGCGGTGATCACGGTGCGCGTGTCGCGCGACGGCGCGGACGCGCGGCTGGACGTGATCGACAACGGTCCGGGCATTCCGGCCGACGAACGCGACGCGGTGTTCGAGCGCTTCCATCGCGGCAGCAAGACGCAGACGGTCGAAGGCACGGGGCTCGGACTGTCGATCGTGCGCGAGATCGCGCGCGTGCATCAGGGCAGCGTGACGTTGACCGACGCGGCGGGCGGCGGGCTGATCGTGACGATCCGGCTGCCGGCGGTGAGCGACGCGATGCCGCGCGCCGCGTGACGGCGCGTGGCGATATGGCACGCGAAGGGAACGGGCGGCGCTGTCCGGCTGCGGCTCAGTCGCCGAACCCGATCTCCGCTTCGACCGGCTGCCCGACTTCGAGCCACGCGCCCGCGCCTTCGACGACGATCGCGTTGATGCCGAACGTCAGCGCGCCGTCGTAGTTCGGGTTCGCGCGATAGGTCTGCATCGTGTCGGTCGGTTCGTGCGGCCATGCGGGATCGGGCGCGCCGGTGGCCTGGTCGATCGTCGGCACCGGGCAGCGCGTGCACAGCTTCACGAGCCGCAGTCGCACCGGCGTGTCGCCGTCGGTGTCGAGGTGCTCGACGAAATCCTCTTCGTACGCGTCGAGATCCGACACGACGATGTTCGGACGGAAGCGGTTCATCGGGATCGCCGGCGCGCCTTTCGCGGCGAGCCGCGCGTTCAGGTCGTCGAGCGACGACTGGCCGATCACGAGCAGCGGATAGGCATCCGAGAATTGCGTATGCGTATCGATCTCGCCGGTCCATTGGCGGTTGCAGCGGCGGCGCGCGTCGGGGCCGAAGCGCGCGAGCTTCGTCGGCATGCCGAGGAATTCCGTGAGCCACGCGGCCGTGTCGGCACCCGTGTCGATCGCGTCGACGGTGTCGCGCCACACGGTCGCGGCCATCGTCGGCGTGGCGGGCGTCGCATCCCCGTCGAGCGGCGTGCGGATGGCCGGCATGCCCGGCGCGTTCAGCACGAGCGCGTCGTTGTCGAGCGCCGGACGGATCAGCGCGAGGCGCGGGTGCGTACGCTGCGTCAGCATCTGCCCGTGCGGATCCGTGATCAGCCAGTGGCGGTCGTACGCGAGGCCCGTTTCGAGCAGTTGCGCACGCGGCAGCGCGATGCCGGCGCAGGATTTGATCGGGTAGACGAAGAGTTCGGTGATGGCTGGCATGACGCTGGCTGAAGGCGGGATGGTCGAATCGCGATTGTGCCAGATCATGCCCGAGTCGTTTGCGCGGCCGGGCGCGGCCACCACCCGTCACGCGAGCGGGAAGTCCGTGTCGAAGGTCGTGCGCACGTCGAGCGGCTGGCGCAGCAGCCCGGCCTTCAGGTAGAAGTCGGCGGTGCGCTGCTGTTCGGCGATCACCGCTGCGTCGATCGGCCGCCAGCGCGTGCCGCGGCGCTCGAACTGCAGCTTCGCGGCCGCCGGCGGAATGCCGATGATGCGTGCGAGCGCGGCCGAATACGCGTCGACGTGCCGGTACGACCAGGCCTGCGCGCGCACGACGCGCCGCAGGAAATCGTGCAGTACGTCGCGCTTCGATGCGATCGCCGCGTCGGTCGCCGCGAGATAGCTGAGGCCCGACCACAGCCCGCGGCCGTTGACCAGCACGCGTGCGCGGCCGCTCGTTTCGGCGAGCGCCGTATAGGGCTCCCAGGTCGCCCACGCGTCGATCGAACCGGTGGCGAGCGCCAGCATCGTATCGGCCGGCGGCAGGAAGCGGAACGACACGGCATCGGGCGGCAGGCCGGCCGCGTCGAGCGCCTTCAGCGTGACGAAATGGCCGATCGAGCCGCGCGTGGTGCCGATGCGCTTGCCCTTCAGGTCGGCCGCGCCTTTCAGCGCGGCGTCGGGCTGCACGAGCACGGCCGTGCCGTACGGATCGGAACGGTTCGCGCCGATCACCTTGATGCGGGCGCCCGATGCGAGCGCGAAGATCACCGGCGCGTCGCCGATCGGCCCGCAGTCGACGGCGGCCGCGTTCAGCGCTTCCGCGAGCGGCGCGGCGGCCGGGAATTCGGTCCACGCGATGTCGTACGCGAGGCCGTTCAGTTCGCCGGCCGCTTCGAGCAGCGCGCGCAGCCCGCCTTTCTGGTCGCCGGCGCGCAGCAGCGGGCGGGCGCCCGATTGCGCGCACACGGCGGCCGGCGCGGCGGCGATCGTGGCAAGGGCGCTCGCCTGCGCGAGGAAGTGGCGTCGGGTCGGATTCATCGTGAAGTTCGGTTGAAGAAGGGGTTCTGGGATTCAATGCGGGAGCCCGGCCTGGACGTCGCGCACGGGTTCCTGGTCGACGCGCAGCAGCAGTGCGGTCAGTGCGTCGCCGCGGGCGGCCGGCGTGGACGGCCGGACCGCCGCCGTATCCGAGCGGCACAGCAGGTCGGCATCCGACCAGCCGGCGCTGCCCGGCAACGCGCGCGCCCGCAGCCAGCCGCGCCGATCCGCGAGCAGTTGCGTGCCGCCGAGTGCGTCGGGCGCGACGCCGGCAATCGTCGCGAACGCGAGCCACGCGTCGGCGGTCGTCGCGACGCAGTTCGCGCGCGCGCCGGCTGACGTTGGCACGGATGCGCCGCGCTCGGTGACGAGCAAGGTCTGCCAGCGCGCGTCTTCCGGCGGTGGCGTCGCGCCCGGCGCAAGCGCGACGACGCGCACGCGCTGGCCTTCGCGCCAGCGCTCGAGCGCCTGAGGGGCGGCGTCGCCGCAGCGCACGTCGAGGGCCGGCAGCGGGACGGGCGCCGGCCACGCGCCTTCCGCCTGCGCGCCGCTGCCGGCGGCCAGCGCTTTCAGGTAGTCGAGTACGGCCCATGTGTCCTGCGGGCCGAGCGTCGCCGCGAAGCCGGGCATCGTCGACGCGCCGTGCTCGTCCTGAGTGCCGTGACGCACGCGCCAGAACAGTTCGCCGTCGAGGCGACGCGCGAGCAGCGCGCCGGCGAAGGTCGGCGGCCAGTGCGCGAGCGTGGCCGCGAGCGGCCCTTCGCCGCGGCCGTCCGCGCCGTGGCAGGCCGCGCAATGTTGCGTGTACAGGTGCGCGCCGCGCATCACGTTCGATACGGAAAACGGCGCGGGATCGCGCTGGAAGCTCGTCGCCACGGCAGGCGCGAGCCACAGCGAGGCGGGCGGCCACGGCGCGAACCACGCGACGGCGAGCGCGGCGATGGCCGACGCGACACGCCACTTGCGCGAAGCCAGTGCGATACAGGCGAGCACGACGGCCAGCGCCGTCACGCCACCGGCGAACGCGAGCTGCCGCGTGAGCCCCGCGTCGATGCGCAGCGTTTCGAGCGCGATGCGGTGTGTCCACGGCCATGCGGCCTGGCCGTCGGCGTCGCCGGTCAGGCCGATCGCGTGCAGCACCTGTGCCAACGCGATCTGCGCGCGATACAGCAGTTGCAGGAACGCGATGGCCCAGTCGGCGAACGGCGGCGCGTTCATCGCGCGGGTTTCCGGCGTGCCGCGGTCAAACGTCGAACGCTACCCGGCATCTACCAGCTCGCATCGAGCCCGAGATGCCGCAGCGCATCGTGGCGCAATGCGGCGAGGCGCGGGTCGCCGCGATGGCGCGGGTAGGGCAGGTCGACGCGCAGTTCGGCGACGATCCTTGCCGGGCGCGGCCCGAACACGATCACGCGCTGCGCGAGGAACAGCGCCTCTTCCACGTCGTGCGTGACGAGCAGCGCGGAGAAACCGTCGCGTTGCCACAGCGCGGTCAGCTCGGCCTGCATCGTGAGCCGCGTCAGCGAATCGAGCTTGCCGAGCGGTTCGTCGAGGATCAGCAGGCGCGGATCGTTGACGAGCGCGCGGGCGAGTGCGACGCGCTGCGCCATCCCGCCGGACAACTGATGCGGAAACACGTTCGCGAAGTCCTGCAGCCCGACGCGCGCGAGCGCATCGTCGACGCGATGCTGCGCGGTGCGCGCCACGCCGCGCGCTTCGAGGCCGAGCGCGACGTTCGCGCGCACGCGCCGCCACGGGTACAGCGTCGGGTCCTGGAACACGACGATGCGCGACGGATCGGGGCGCTCGATCGGCGTGCCGTCCTGCGCGATCGTTCCTTGCCGCGCGGCGTCGAGCCCCGCGACGAGCCGCAGCAGCGTCGATTTCCCGCAACCGCTGGGCCCGAGCAGCGCGACGAATTCGCCGGCCGCGACCGACAGCGACACGTCGTCGAGCACCGGCAGCGCGCCGCCGGGGCCGTCGAACGCATGGCTCACGCGGCGGATGTCGATGCGTGCGCCGCGCGGCGCGGTGACGGCGGGCGCAGCAACTGTGGCAACGGACGATTCGAGTGCGGCGGCGCTTACCATTTGACGGTTCCTTTCTGCCAGGCGAGCACGCGGTCGCGCACCGCGAACAGCAGCGCGATCAGCCCGGAAAACAGCAGCGCCATCACGAGCAGCGCCGCATACATGTTCACGTACGACGCCCAGCCCTGCGCCCAGCTCAGATACCAGCCGAGCCCCGACTTGACGCCCATCATCTCGGCGACGACCAGCACCGTGAACGACGCGCTCAGCCCCATGAAGATGCCGACGAACACGTGCGGCAGCGCGGCCGGAATCGCGACGCGCAGCACGAGGAAGCGCGCGTTCGCGCCGAGCGTGCGCGCGACGTCGTAGTACTGCCGGTTCACGCTCGCGACGCCCGACCACGTCAGCACGGCGACCGGGAAGCCGGTCGACAGCGCGATCAGGAACGCGGCGGCCGAATAGCTCGACGGGAAGAAGTAGAACGTGAGCGGGAGCAGCGCGGTGGCCGGCACGGGGCCGAGCACACGCAGCACTGGATGCACCCAGTAGCCGATCCGGCGCGACCAGCCGATCGACACGCCCACTGCGAAGCCTACCGTGACGCCGTACGCGAACCCGAGCGCGAGCAGCTTCAGCGTGTTGCCGGCGCTGCCGGCGAGGCGCGGCCAGTCGTCGACGTAGACCTCGATCAGCGCTTGCGGCGGCGCAAAGAACGGCGTCGGCAGCCAGCCGGTTTTCGCGGTGACGATTTCCCACGCGGCGAGCACGAGCGGCAGCGCGACGAGCCACGGGCCGGCCGGGCGCACCCGTGCGAGCCGCGTGCGGGTCGCCGCAACGAGATGGCCGAGCGTCGCGGCGGCGAGCAGCAGCGCGGCGATCGTCCACGCGGCCGTGCCGAACGCGTCGGTGTACGTCCAGTCGCTGAAGCCGACGATCCGGTTCGGCCACAGTTGCGTGAGCGCGCCGAGCACGGCCCACGCGAATGCGGCGGCGATCCCGGTCGGCCAGGTGCGCGCGCGCCGCGCGTCGGCGGCCAGCGTGGCTTCGCAGGCCGTGCAGGCTGCGCGCGCGGTGGCGGTAGCGTTGACGTCGCCGGCCGGGGCCGATGCGGCGCGTGCGGCGGAAGCGTGTTCGATCGTCGACATCGCGTTACCCCAGTACGTTCGCATAGACCTGCTGCGCGAAGCGCTGCGGGTCCGTGCTCTTCTTCAGCACGCTGATGCGGCGGAAATCGTCCGCGTAGAACGCGATTTCCTGTTGCAGGTCGACGTTGGTCGGGTGGTGCGTGTAGGTGAGCGTCGCGTACAGCTTGCGCAGATCCTCGGGGCTGATCTTCGGCGAATACTTCGCGAACACCTTTGCGGCTTCGTTCGGGTTGTCGTGCGTGTATTCGGTGGCCTGCACGATCGAGCGCGCGAGCGCGGCGGCGGCGGGCCGGTCGTTGCGCACGAGGTCGCCGCGCGCGCCGATCACGCAGCACACCTTGCGCGCGTATTCGCCGGACAGGTTGGTCGCGAGTTCGGTATACGCGCCGTTGCTGCGCTTTTCGAGCAAATAGAGATTCGGGTCGCCGTCGGCGATCGCGTGGATTTCGCCCTTGTCGACCGCGACGCCGAGCAGGTCGGCCGGATACTGCCGCCACGTGATGTCGCGCTCGGGATCGATGCCGTTCTTCGCGAGCAGGATCGAGAAGAAGTGCTTGCCGGGCGCGGCCAGATCGCTGACGCCGACCGTCTTGCCCTTCAGCGCCTGCAGCGTCGTGACGCCGGCCGCCTTCGCGCCGAGCAGCCGCACGCAGCCGCCATGCGAGCTGCCGATGATCTTCACGTCGAAGCCGGCTTCGAGCGGCTTCAGCCAGCGATGGATCATCCCGACCGCCGCATCGGCCTTGCCGGTCGCGATCGATTCGAGCAGTTGATCGGTCGAGCCGCTGTAGTTGATCAGCTCGACCTTCAGCCCGTTCTTCTCGAAGAAGCCGCGCTCCTGCGCGACGACGATCGGCGTCAGGCAGAACGCGTTCTGGTTCCACGCGAACGTGAGTTTCTTCAGCGGCGGCGCGGACCACGCGTTGCGGCCGAGCGTGATCGCCGGCACGGCGAGCGCGGCGGCGCCGGCCGCGCGCAGCAGGCGGCGGCGTTGGTCGTCGTGTGCGTCGGCAGGCGCGGATGCGGTGGTTTGGGTCATGGTCTGGTCTCCGGTGTAGCGGAAGGGCGGATCAGTCGAGCAGATCGGGTTCGTCGGCGACGACACGCGCGAACAGGCTGTCGAACGCGTGCAGCGCGCCGTCGGGGCCGCCGATCTGGCCGTGCGTGTGGCGCGCGGTCGCGTGATCGATCGGTTGCGGCGTGCCGGCCGCTTCGGCCAGCAACTGCGTGTGCGCGACGTTGTCGAGCGCGATGTACCACCATGCGGCGGCCTCGACCGTCGGGCCGGCCGTCAGGATCCCGTGGTTCTTCAGGATCACGCCCTTGTGCGTGGCGCCGTCCGGTTTCGCGAGCGCATTGGCGATCCGTGCGCCTTCGCTCGTGTCGACGACCATCCCCGTGAAGTCGTCGAACAGCGCGTGGTCTTCGTAGAACACGCACGCGTCCTGCGTGAGCGGATCGAGCGGGCGGCCGAGCGTCGACCATGCCTTGCCGTAGGTCGAATGCGTGTGCGCGGCGGCGACGACGTGCGGATGGGCTTCGTGGATCGCCGCATGGATCGCGAACGCGGCCTTGTTCAGCGGCCGTTTGCCGATCGCGGTTTCGCCGCGCGCGTTGACGAGCAGCAGGTCGGAGACCTTGATCTGCGAGAAATGGACACCGAGCGGGTTCACCCAGAAGTGATCGGGCAGCTCCGGATCGCGTGCGGTGATGTGACCGGCGAGGCCCGCCGCGAAGCCGAAGCGCGCGAACAGGCGGAACGCGGCCGCGAGCCGCTCCTGCCGGTGGCGGCGCTCGGCGGCGACGTCGACGCGCGGCGCGGGCGGATCGAACCAGAAGTGCTGGCGCGGGGTGTCGGCGAGCACGAGGCCCGATGCGGTACGGTTGGGCGAGGACAGGACGGCGGACATGATCGCGTATGGCTCCGTTGGCTCCGTTGGGCTCAGGCGGCGCGGCGCGCCGCGTCGTGGGCGGCGACGGCGCTGCGCACGCGCGGAATCAGTTCGCGGCCGTAGTCGATCGCGTCTTCCAGCGGATCGAAGCCGCGGATCAGGAACGTCGTCACGCCGAGGTCGTAGTAGTCGAGCAGCGCGTCGGCGACTTGTTCAGGGGTACCGACGAGCGCCGTCGAGTTCGAACGCGCGCCGGTGAGCTTCGCGATCTCGGTCCACAGCCGCTTGTCGACGCGCGAGCCGCGCTCGGCCGCGGCGAGCAGGCGGCGCGCGCCTTCGCTCTGCTGCGGGCCGCCGGCGCCGAGCCCGGCCGCTTCGCGCAGCCGGCGCGTCTCGTCGAGGATGCGGTGCGCCCGCGCCCACGCTTCGTCCTCGGTCGCCGCGAGGATCGGGCGGAACGACACGGAGAAGCGCACCTGGCGGCCGTGTTTCGCGGCTTCGGCGCGTACGCGCGTCGTCAGGTCGCGCACCTGGTCGAGCGATTCGCCCCACAGCGCGTAGACGTCCGCATGCTTGCCGGCCACCGCGAGCGCGGCTTCCGATGCGCCGCCGAAGTAGATCGGCACATGCGGCTGCTGGACCGGCTTCACTTCCGAAAAACCCTGTTTGAAGCGGTAGTGCGCACCGTCGTGATCGAACGGCTGCGCTTCGGTCCAGATCCGCCGCAGGATGCCCAGGTATTCGTCGGTGCGTGCGTAGCGTGCGTCGTGATCGAGGAAGTCGCCGTCGCGCTGCTGCTCGCTGTCCGAGCCGCCGGAGATGAAGTGCACGGCGAGCCGGCCGCGGCTGAACTGGTCGAGCGTCGCGATCTGCCGTGCGGCGAGCGTCGGCGCGGTGAAGCCCGGGCGATGCGCGAGCATGAAATGGATGCGCTCGGTCGCGGCTGCCGCGAACGCGATCGTCAGCGTCGCCGACGGGCCGGTCGAGTGATGCGGCACGAGAATCCGGTCGAAGCCGGCGGTTTCGTGGGCGCGGGCAAAGTCGCGCACATAGTCGGGATCGACGACGGGGCCGGACGCCGGGTGGATTTCCGACTGTTTCTGGCTCTGGATCATGCCGATGAATTCGACGCTCATCTGGGTCTCCGGTGCAGGGACGTCCCGGCGTACGGCCGGGCAGGAATGGAGCGCAGGTTAACGCCGGGATCATGCGGAATGGAAATAATCAATCCCGATTTGAATATCAGATTTGCATGGTTTGGGGTCGCATGCGTTGCGCATACGCTGTGGGCTCGTGAATGATCGGGCGCGCGTTGGCGCCTTGTTTGTTGCCGTCGTGTTCGACCTACCCAGGGAATCCGTTTCGATGTCCGCCAGCCTTGCCGTTTCCTCGCCGCCACCGCACCCTTCGCTGCGCCTTCTGCCGGTCGACGCGGCTGACGTCGCCGACGAGACGAGCGACGCGCGCGTCGCCGCGCTGCTCGAGCGCCTCGCCCCCGAACTCGCCGCCGATGCGGCCCGCAACGACGTCGACGGCCGCTTTCCGCACGAGAACTTCGCGCGACTGCATCGCGCCGGGCTGATCGCGCAGGTCGTGCCGCGCGAGCACGGCGGCGCCGGGGCGACGCTGGCGCGGGCGAGCCGGATCGTCGCCGCCGTCGCGCGGGCAGACCCGGCGACCGCGCTGGTGTTGACGATGACGTATCTGCAGCATCGCGCGCTCGGCCGCGCGGACAACCGCTGGCCGGCGCAGGTGCGGCGCGCGGTGTTCGACAGCGCGGTCGCGCACGGCGCGCTGATCAACGCGCTGCGCGTCGAGCCCGCGCTCGGTTCGCCGTCGCGCGGCGGGCTGCCGGACACCATCGCGCGCCGCGATGGCGACGGCTGGCGGCTGTCGGGCCACAAGCTCTACAGCACCGGAATTCCGGCGCTGCGCTGGCTGGCCGTGTGGGCGCGTACCGACGAGCCGACGCCGCGTGTCGGCGTGTTTCTCGTGCCGCGCGACCCGGAGACCGACGGCGACCGCATCCGCGTGATCGAAAGCTGGAATCACCTCGGCCTGCGCGCATCGGGCAGCCACGAGGTCGTGTTCGACGACGTGCCGCTGCCGGCCGATCACGCGGTCGACGTGCGCGCGCCGGACGCATGGGCCGTGTCGGCTGCCGCGCACGCGGATGCCGACGCGCAGGCCGATCAGCAGGCGTGGATGGTCGCGCTGCTCGGCAGCCTGTACGACGCGGTGGCGCGCGCATCGCGCGACTGGCTGATCGAGTTCGCGACGACGCGTGCGCCGAGCGGGCTCGGCGCGCCGCTCGCGACGCTGCCGCGCGTGCAGGAGGCGGTCGGCGAAATCGAGGGCTGGCTGCATACGAATCGCGTGCTGCTCGACGAGCACATCGCGCGCACCGACGCAGGCAACGCGCCGTCGCTGACGACCAGCGGCCTCGTCAAGCGCACCGTGACCGAGCACGCGATCCGGACGGTCGAGCAGGCGCTGAAGCTGTCGGGCAATCACGGGTTGAGCCGCGCGAATCCGCTCGAACGCCACTATCGCGACGTGCTGTGCAGCCGCGTGCATACGCCGCAGGACGACGCGATCGCGGCGGCGGCGGGGCGGGCGGTGCTCGATGCGGCGACGCGCGGGCAGACGAACGCGGCGACGGATGCAACGTCACGCAACGGGATCGAAGCCGGTCGACGCGATGCGTGAGCCGGACCGGGTTGCCGCGCGCGGAAACGGCGCTGCGCGACGCGGGCGCCGCGCAGCCACCGCGGCTACGTCAAGCGGCCTGGTCGTGCGATTGCTCGGGCAGCGCGAACGCCGTGCGCGCATGCGCGGCGACGGCCGCCAGCGGCGCGTCGAGGCGCGCCGCATCGTGTCGGCGCAGCAGCCACAGGTCGATCTGCGGCTTGAAATCGGCGAGCGGCACGATGTCGAGCGCGTCGCGCAGCGGGCTGCCTTCGACGAGCGGCAGCGGCATCAGCCCGAGGCCGACGCCGTTTGCAACGCTCTGCAGTTGCAGGTCGCGGCCGTATGCATCGAGCGTGACCGGCATCGGCAGGCCCTGCGCGTCGAGCGCGCGCCGCAGGCCCGCACGAAAGCCGCAGCCGTCCGGATTGAGCACCCAGCCGCGCGCGTGGCAATCGGCGAGCCGGTAGCTGCGGCGCGGCCAGTCGCCCTTGCGGCCGACCGCGACGAGCCGCGTGTCCAGCAGCCGCTCACCCTCGACCTGCGCCGGCAGCACCATCTCGCGGGCGAGGAAGACCAGCGCCGCATCGAGTTCGCGGCGGGCGACACGTTCGACGAGCAGGCCGCCCCATGCGGTCGTGACCTGCGTCGCGAGCGCGGGCCACTGCGCGGCGAGATCCGCGATGAGCGCCGGCAGCATCAGCTCGCCGAGCCCTTGCGTGAGCCCGATCCGGAATTCACCGGCAGGCGGCTGCTCGCCGGCAGTCAGTTCGCGCAGCGCGTCGACCTCGCGCAGGATCGCGCGACACTGTTCGAACACCTGCCGGCCGATGTCGGTCGGGCGCGGCGGCTTCGTGTTGCGGTCGAGCAGCGTCACGCCGAGCGCTTCCTCGAGATTCTGGACGCGCCGCGTGATCGCGGGCTGCGTCATCCCGAGCTCGGCCGCGGCCTGGCTCAGGGTCTGGCAGCGGACGACCGCTGCAAAAGCGTCGATATCGCTAATTTTCATGTTTGTTCTGCATGGTCTTTCGGGTGCATCATGACGATCCATCATATTCCGCATCATATTCGAGGAGCCGGCCGATGAGTACGCTTTCGTTGCAGCAGACGCCGCTGCGTCCGTTCGTCGACGGTCTGGATGCGCTGCTCGCGTCCGGCGCGAACGAGGCGCGCATTCTCGACGAGGGCGGCGCGCTGCTCGCCGCGCTCGTCGAACACGACGACTGGTTGCCCGACGCGTTCGCGCAGCCCGACCCCGAGCGTTACCGGCAGTACCTGCTGCATCTCGACCCGGACGAGCGCTTCTCGGTCGTCAGCTTCGTGTGGGGGCCCGGCCAGGCGACGCCGATCCACGACCACACGGTGTGGGGGCTGATCGGGATGCTGCGCGGCGGCGAGTTCTCGCAGCCGTACCGGTTCGACGCGGCCGGCAAGCCGGTGCCCGCGGGCGACGCCGTGCGGCTGCAGCCGGGCGAGGTCGAGGCCGTGTCGCCGCGCATCGGCGACGTGCATCGCGTGACCAACGCGTTCGCCGACCGCGTATCGATCAGCATCCACGTGTACGGCGCGAACATCGGCAAGGTCGAGCGCGCGGTGTACCTGGACGACGGTACCGTGAAGCCGTTCGTGTCCGGCTATTCGAATGCCTGACGCCCGGCCCGCTCGCGCGGCCCGTTGCGGGTGCGCGCGGGCAGGGCCACGCTCGATCCGTTCCGCTTTCTTCACCGACTTCAACACATTCAACACCGAGACATCGTGACGCAATCCGCCGATTCCACTTCCCGCTTTCCCGTCGCGTCGTACCAGGACGTACGCGCGCGCCTGCTGGCCCGCGACGAGATCGCGCTGATCGACGTACGCGAGGAGGATCCGTACGCACAGGGCCATCCGCTGTGGGCCGCCAACTTTCCGTTGTCGAAGCTCGAACTCGACGCATGGACGCGGATTCCGCGCCGCGACACGCCGGTCGTCGTGTTCGGCGAAGCGGGTGGCGAGGATCTCGCGCCGCGCGCGGCCGCGACGCTCGCGCGGCTCGGCTACACCGACGTGCGGCTGCTCGAAGGCGGCCTCGCGGGCTGGGTTGCCGCAGGCGGCGAGCTGTTCATCGACGTGAACGTGCCGAGCAAGTCGTTCGGCGAATGGGTCGAGGCCGAGCGCCATACGCCGTCGCTGTCCGCGCAGCAGGTGCAGGCGCTGATCGATGCGAAAGCCGATGTCGTGATCGTCGACGCGCGCCGCTTCGACGAATACCAGACGATGAACATCCCGACGTCGATCAGCGTGCCGGGCGCGGAGCTCGTGCTGCGCGTGCGCGCGCTCGCGCCGGATCCGCGGACGCAGGTGATCGTCAACTGCGCGGGCCGCACGCGCAGCATCATCGGCACGCAGTCGCTCGTCAACGCGGGGCTGCCGAACCCGGTCGCCGCGCTGCGCAACGGCACGATCGGCTGGACGCTGGCCGGCCAGACGCTCGAGCGCGGCGCGGCGCGCCGCTTTCCGGACGAAATCGACGCGACGCAGCGCGACGAAGCGCGTCGGGCCGCCCGCGCGGTGGCCGAGCGCGCCGGCGTGCCGCGCATCGCACTGGCCGACGTCGCGGCGCTCGACGAACCGGGCCGCACGCTGTACCGCTTCGACGTGCGTACGCCGGAGGAATACGAAGCCGGCCACCTGCCGGGCTTCCTGAGCACACCGGGCGGCCAGCTCGTGCAGGAGACCGACCATCACGCGGCCGTGCGCGGCGCGCGGATCGTGCTGGCCGACGATGACGGCGTGCGCGCGGACATGACCGCATCGTGGCTCGCGCAGATGGGCTGGGACGTGCGCGTCGTCGAGCCGGCCGGCACCGCGGCATTCATCGAGCGCGGCCAGCCGCCGCGGGAAGTGCCCGCGACGCCGCCCGCGACCGACGTGTCGCCCGCGACGCTCGCCGGCTGGCTGAAGGAAGCCGCGCCCGGCGAGCTCGCGATCGTCGACGTGACGGCCAGCGCGAACTACGTGAAGCGTCATATCCCGGGCGCGTGGTTTGCCGTGCGCGCGCAGTTGCGCGACGCGCTGGCGGCGATTCCGCCCGCGAAGCGCTACGTGTTCACGTGCGGATCAAGCCTGCTCGCGCGGTTCGCGGCGGATGACGCCCGCGCGCTGCTGCCGGCGTCGGCCGAGATCCGGGTGCTGACCGGCGGCACGGCCGCGTGGATCGACGCCGGGCTGCCGCTCGAGCGCGGCGAGACCCGGCTTGCGTCGCCGCGCATCGACCGCTACCGGCGCCCGTACGAAGGCACCGACAATGCGGCCGCCGCGATGCAGGCGTATCTCGACTGGGAATACGGACTGGTCGACCAGTTGAAGCGGGACGGCACGCACCACTTCAAGGCGATCTGACCGACGCGGGCCAACCGGGCGCGGCCCGTCGTGCGCGGCGCCCGGTCGCGATGCGGGTCGGCGCCGGGTATCAGCGCTTGAACGTATCGACGGCCGTGCGACCGACGGCCGGATCGTCGGTGAAGAAGCCGTCGATGCCCGCGCGCAGGTACGCCTGGATCTCGCGCACCGAGCCGGCCGTGTTGCGCGTGGCCGGCGTGCCGCCGTCCTTCAGCGACGCGGGCAGGAAGTTGTTCTCCGGGCGGAACGTGTACGGATGCACGACGAGGCCGGCCTCGTGCGCATAGCGCACGTACGGCGTCGGCTGCTGCAGCGTGCCGTCCGCGGCGACCGCGATGATCGACGTCTTGTACGGTCCGACGCCGTTCGCATAGGTCGCGATCTCGCGCATCCCGTCGCGCGTCGACAGGTCGCCGTAGGTGCGCGTGTCGTTCGCCTTCACGAAGTCGTACGGGTGCTGACCGGCTTCGTCCATCAGTTGCACGAGCTTCCAGTTCGGCTGGCTCGACTTGATCCGGTTGCGGATCGTCTTCAGGTTCGCGACCTCGAACGACTGGATGTAGACGGTCGCCGTGCGCGACGTGTACGCGTCCTTCAGCAGCGCGTCGACGAGGCGGTCCTCGAGCGGCAGGCCGATCGACTGGAAGTAGGTCGGATGCTTGGTTTCCGGATACAGGTGGATCGTGCGGCCGGTCTGCGCGGACATCTGCTTCGCGAGCGCGACGATCTCGTCGAACGTCGGAATCTCGAACTGGTCGTTGTACGCGGTGTTGGCGGGGCGCACCTGCGGGATGCGCTCGCGCGCCCGCAGCGTCTTCAGCTCGGCAAGCGTGAAATCCTCGGTGAACCAGCCGGTCAACGGCGTGCCGTCGATCGTCTTGGTCGCCTTGCGGCTCGCGAACTGCGGCAGCGCCGACACGTTCGTCGTACCCGAGATCTCGTTCTCGTGGCGCGCGACGAGCACGCCGTCGCGGGTCGACACGAGGTCGGGCTCGATCACGTCGGCGCCGTCCTCGATCGCCTTGCGGTACGACGCGAGCGTGTGTTCGGGGCGCAGCGCGCTCGCGCCGCGATGGCCGACCACCTGGACCTTCGCGGAAATCGGCTGCGTGGGATCGCGCGTCAGATCGTCGCCGCCGCACGCGGCGAGCAGGAACGCGGCGGCGCAGGCGAACGGGACGTAGCGCAGGGAGGTCGGGCGCTTGAGGAGCATGTCGATGAACCTTCGAAACGGAGTCGGGAAAGGGTGCTCGCGCCGACGGCCCGGCAGGGCGCCGGGCTGCGGAGTCGAACGGTGCGCGATCGTCGCATCGAATGATTACATATGTATTACGTCGGCCTTTCCGTTTCGTTGTGGGGCGGCGACATGCACGCGCGTGACGGTAGGCGGGCGCGCACCGCATTCCGGCCGTCACAGCGAACCCGCGCGCCGGATGCACTAAACTTGCGGGAATTTTGCATCGCCGCACCGGGGCCCACGCCCGGCTGGCGCGACGATGAGGCGACTCGCGGGCCGGCGCGGGCGCCCGGCGCCCGTGGCGTCCGGGGCCCGCGCCGGCCGATTTTTCCCGACCCATGACGACCCATACTGATCCCGCCTATCTGCTCGGCGAGCTGCTGAAGAACGTTTCCCGCTCCTTCTACCTGACGCTGCGCGTGCTGCCCGACGGCATGCGCGACCCGGTCGGCCTCGCGTATTTGCTGGCGCGCGCGGCCGACACGATCGCCGACACGGCGCTCGTCGCGCCCGACCGACGCGCGGCGCTGCTGACCGACCTGCGCGACGACATCGAGCGGCTCGGCGACGGCGCGGCGCTGTCGCGCTCGCTCGACGACGTGACGCGGATGCAGACCGATTCGCACGAACACCTGCTGCTCGGCTCGATGGAGCCGATGCTCGCGCTGCTGCGCGCGCAGCCGGAGGCCGACCGCGCGTCGATCCGCAAGGTCGTCGCGACGCTCACGGCGGGGATGGAATTCGACCTGCGCACGTTTCCGGACGAGCAGTCGGGGCAGGTCGCATCGCTGCCGACGCGCGACGTGCTCGACCGCTACACGTACCTCGTCGCCGGCTGCGTCGGCGAATTCTGGACCGACATGACGGGGATGCACACGCGCGCCGCGCGCGGCTGGGATCTGGCGGACATGCGCGAGAAGGGCATCCGTTTCGGCAAGGCGCTGCAGATGACCAACATCCTGCGCGACTGCGCGAAGGACCTGCGCATCGGCCGCTGCTACCTGCCCGACGACGTGCTGCGCGCGCACGGGCTCGTGGTGGCCGACCTGATGCGGCCCGAGGGCTCGGCGCGCGCGCGCGGCGTGCTGGTTGACCTGCTGCGCGTCGCGCTCGACCAGTATCGCGATGCCTGCCTGTATACGCTCGCGATCCCGCGCCGTTTCGTGCGGCTGCGGCTCGCGTGCCTGTGGCCGATCATGATCGGCCTCGAAACGCTCGAGCTGCTGGCCGGCCACGCGGCGTGGCTCGATCCGGCGAAGCCGGCCAAGGTGCCGAGAAAGCGTATTTACCGGATCATGGCGGCGTCGTTCGCGCTGGTCGGTTCGAACACGGCGATCCGCACGCGCCTGACCGCGCTCGCCGATGCGGTGGCCGCGCGGCTCGCGCGCCCCGCCACGCAGTCCTGAAGATCGCCGGCGCGACACGCGCCGGCATCGCCTCCCGGTCCGCGTTCGCCGGACCGTACCCGTCCGGTTCCCGGCACGTCGACTAAAAACGTTTTCATGATTTCGTGTCTCGAAATGTGGGTGTCACGAACGTCGGCGATCCTGCGCGGCGGCGTGAATCGCGGCGTCAGCTTCGATCGCGCATTGGTAAGACGTTTTGTCGCCGAAGGCGTCTGACGACATCGGACGGTCGTGTTGCACCCGTAAAAATGTAAAGCTAGGGTTTTCACCGGGAAATGCCGGAAACACCCGCTGAGCAAGCGTTTGGGGCTGTCTTGTAACCGTTTGGTGAACCGCTGCGTTGCGTCGATCATACGATGACCGACTGCACATGTTGGGAAACAATCGGTAATCCGTCAGAATCGCGTCGGCATGTACTCGCACATGTGTCGGTCATAAAACCACACCAGAAAAGAAACATTCTTTGAGGACGGAGAATCAATGAAAAAGCGCGTCGCTTTCGCCATGACGGCAGTCGGTCTCGCAGCCGCTACCGCCGCCCACGCCCAGAGCAGCGTGACGCTGTACGGTATCGTCGACAACGGTATCGCCTGGCAGAACAATTCGTCGGCAACCGGCGCGACCACGGGTGGTCACTCGAAGGTGCAGATGTCCACCGGCGTGTGGGCAGGCAGCCGCTTCGGCCTGAAGGGCAGCGAAGACCTCGGCGGCGGCACGAAGGCGATTTTCCAGTTGGAAGCCGGCGTCAACACGGCTAACGGCTCGTCGCAGTGGACGGGCGGCATCTTCACGCGTCAGGCATGGGTTGGTATGACGAACCCGACGTACGGTACGCTGACGGCCGGCCGCCAGTACACCGCGTACTACACGCTGCTGTCGCCGTACAGCCCGACGACCTGGCTGACCGGCTACTACGGCGCGCACCCGGGCGATATCGATTCGCTGGATACCAGCTACCGCGCGAACAACTCGCTCGTCTACATGTCGCCGAAGTTCTACGGCTTCACGGTCGGTGGTTCGTACTCGTTCGGCGGCGTCGCAGGCGCGACGAACCGCGGCTCGACGTGGAGCGCGGCGATCCAGTACCTGAACGGCCCGGCAGGCATCGCGGTCGGCTACCAGAAGATCAACAACTCGACGCTCGGCGGCGGCGTGTGGGGTGCGAACTCGACCGCGCAGAACGGTCTGGACACGAGCGGCAACGGTGCGGAACAGGCCGTGTCGTCGATCAACAACGGCTACAAGACGGCACAGTCGCAACAACGCGTCGCCGTGACGGCCGGTTACCAGTTCACGCCGTCGTGGGATATTTCGGCGTCGTACTCGAACGTCCAGTACATCCCGGGCGTGGGTTCGTCGTTCCGCAACACGGCGATCTTCAACACGGCAGGCGCCGTGCTGCACTGGAAGGCATCGGCTCAGTGGGACTTCGCCGCAGGCTACTCGTACACGCGTGCGACCGAGTCGAACGGCATCTCGAGCTCGGCCAAGTACCACCAGGTCACGCTGTCGCAGTACTACAGCCTGTCGAAGCGCACGGGCCTGTACGCAGTTGAGGCGTACCAGCACGCGAGCGGCAACACGCTCAACGGCGCGGCGGTCATCGCGGCAACGACCTCGATCGGCGACGGCGTGGGCGCAGGTTCGAAGCAGAACCAGATCGGCGTCGGCGTCGGCCTGATCCACCGCTTCTGATGTCGCGCGGCGCGCGAGCGCCGCTCACGGCATGCGGGATGAAAAACCGGCCTTCGGGCCGGTTTTTTTCGTTTACGTCGCGAGCCGATGCGCGATCCGTCTCATCGGATCACTGATCGATCGGCGACTTCAGCGGCTGATGCTCGCCCGTCAACCCGAACACGACGAGTTGCGCGGGCTCGGTTGCGCTCGCGTTGCGCGATACCTGATGGCGCGAGCCGGGCGGCTCGTACCAGCCTTCGCCGGCCCGATAGCGGCGCAGCGGGCCGCCGTTCACCTGCGACAGGACTTCGCCTTTCGACACGACGGCGAACACCGAGCCGAGGTGCTTGTGCGGTTCGGACACCTGACCGGGCGCATAGTCGACCGTCGCGACGACCGCGAGCTTGCCGGGCGCCTCGGGCACGGCCTGCTGCATGATCGCGTGCACGCTGTCGCCGGCGTCGTGCGCGTGAGCGGCGGCCGGCAGCGCCGCGGCGAGCACGAGCCCGGCGCACAGCGCGACGCGATGGAGCGGGGAACGGATCATCGTCGGCTCCTTACTCGGGCATCTTGCGGAACGCGATCGCGAAGCGGTTCCACGAGTTGATCGTCGCGATCAGCATCGACAGGTCGAACAGTTCCTCGTCGGTGAAGTGCGGCTTCACGGCTTCCCATACGGCGTCGGGCACGTGGTTGCCGGCCACCAGCGTCAGCGCCTCGGTCCATTCCAGCGCCGCGCGTTCGCGCTCGGTGAAGAACGGCGTTTCGCGCCACGTGACGACGGTCGCGAGACGGCGGTCGGTTTCGCCGCCCTTGCGCGCGTCGGTCGTGTGCATGTCGACGCAGAACGCGCAGCCGTTGATCTGCGATGCGCGCAGGCGGACGAGCTCGGCGAGCGGCTTCTCGATCGAGCTCTTCGCGAGGAATTCCTCGGCGTTGCGCATTACCTTGATCGCATTCGGGCTGGCGGCATAGAAGTTCAGGCGCGGTTGCATGGCAGGTCCTCTTCGGTTGGGTGCGCCGGGGTGGCGCGACAGGACCCACTTTAAGCACCGCATTGGCCTGCTTGAATAGCCAATTCCGTGCAAATTCAGGTAACCAGTGGCGACCCGTCTACGATGCCGGCCTCCAGCAAGCCGGCCAGCTTCGCGAGCGCCGTGTCGATGCGCAGCGCGTCGATCCCGCCATAGCCGAACAGCAGCCCCGGGCGCACCGGCACGCCCACGTGGAACGCCGAAATCCCGTACAGGCCGATGTCCTGCGCGCGCGCCGCGCGGACCAGCGCCGCTTCGTCGAGCCCCGGTTTCAGGTGCGCGGCGAGATGGATGCCGGCGGTCGGCACGATCGCGTCGAACCACGGCGCGAGTCCGCCGCGCAGGTGCGCGACCAGCATCTTGCGACGCGCGTCGTAGTGCTTCTGCACGCGCTTCAGGTGCCGCGCGAAATCGCCTTCGAGCATGAAGCGCGCGAGCGCCGCCTGCGTCAGCGTGCACGTGTGCCAGTCGACGATCTGCTTCGCCTTGGCCAGCGCGCCGCGCAGCGCGCGCGGCGGAATCGCGTAGCCGATCCGCAGCTCGGGGAAAATCGTCTTCGAGAACGTGCCGACGTACGCAACGAGGCCCGTGCGGTCCAGGCTCTTCAGCGATTCGACCGGCCGGCCCTCGAAGCGGAATTCGCCGTCGTAGTCGTCCTCGATGATCACCGCGCGGCGGCGCTGCGCCCATTCGAGCAGCGCGACGCGGCGATCGAGCGTCATCGGCATGCCGAGCGGGAACTGGTGCGACGGGGTCACGTAGACGAGCCGCGCGTCGTCCGGCAGCCGTTCCGTGACGAGGCCCTGCGCGTCGACCGGCACGCCGATCACCGTCGCGCCGAGCGACGCGAATGCGGCGCGCGCGGGCGGATAACCGGGATCCTCGACCGCGACGACGTCGCCCGGCCGGACGACGACGCGCGCGAGCAGGTCGAGCGCCTGCTGCGCGCCTTGCGTGACGAGCACGTCGTCCCAACTGCAGGCGACCGCGCGGCTGAATCCGACGTAGCGCGCGATCGCGCCGCGCAACTGCGGATCGCCGGCCGGGTCGTGGTACTGGCCGGGCCCGCGTGCCTGTTGGCGCAGCGCGTGATGCAGGCAGCGCCGCCAGGCGTCGAACGGGAACAGTGTCTTGTCGGTTACGCCGCCGCGAAAGTCGAAGCCGGGGGAGTCCTGCGGCGCGGGCATCGCGAGTGCGTCGGGCAGGTCGTTCCACAGCGCGCGTGCATCGACCGCGTCGATGCGCGGCATGTCGTCGACGATCGACGGCGCCGACGTCGCCGCGGCATGCGGCACGCGCGCGAGGCCGCCGGCGACGAACGTGCCGTCGCCCGCGCGCGTCGTCAGGTAACCCTCGGCGACGAGACGCTCGAACGCGTCGAGCGTCGTCTTGCGCGACACGCCGAGCTGTTTCGCGAGGTCGCGCGTCGACGGCAGCCGCGCGCCGCCTTCGAGACGCCCGTCGACGATCGCCGTGCGCAGTTGCCGGAAAATTTGCCCCGTCAGGTCGTGACGGCCTTCGATGCGGATCGCGATGTCCATCGCAGTGGTTACCTTGATTCCCGGGATTTCGCCTTGATCAGCATACCGGAAGTCGACCGGGCGGCGGCCGTTCGCGGCAGGCTGGCGCGGTCGCCATCGTCCGTCGGTGCCTTGCGATCCATGACGCGCTCACCACCGAGGGGGCCGTGCTGTCCGAAGGCGAACTGCTGCGGTGTTGTCGGGTTGTTCGGCCGGTGGGCGGTCGAGGGCGGGACGCCGTGCGTCACCCGGTCACACGTCGGTGCGAATCAACACATCGAGATTGCGCTGCGCGATCCGGCATTCAAAGCGACCTCGCCTTCGTCTCCGGCAGCAGCAGGACGGCGAGCAGCACCACGCCATAGGCTGCGCCGGAAAAGATCGCGATGGCCAGCGCGAGGCCGAGCGAATGGCTCAGCATCCCGACGAGGCTCGGGAACAGCGCGCCGATGCCGCGTCCGAAGTTGTAGGTGAAGCTTTGCGCATTGGCGCGGAAAGTCGATGGATACAGTTCCGTCAGGTACGCACCGACTCCGCTGAAGATGCCGCATGAGGAAAAGCCGAGCGGAAATCCGAGCCACAGCATCTGTGCATTCGAGAGCGGGACGGTCAGGTACGCGCACACCGACACGAGAGAGAGCGCGGAGAACAGCATGAAGTTGCGCCGGCGCCCCCACCAGTCGGAAAGATACGCGCCGACGACATAGCCGCAAAACGACCCGACGATGATCACGAACAGATAGGCGCCCGTATCGAGCACCGACAGGTGCCGCTCGATCTTGAGAAAAGCCGGCAGCCACGTCGACATCGCATAGAAGCCGCCCTGGATGCCGGTGCAGAGCAGCGCGGCCAGCACCGTGCGCCGTGCGTGCGCGCGCGAGAAGATCGCCCACACCGACGGCTGGCCTGCGCCTTGTTTGCGGGCGGCGTCCGCCTGCACGAACACCTCCGGTTCGGGCACGTGCTTGCGTACGTACAGGACGAGCAGGGCGGGCACGATACCCACCCAGAACAGGCTGCGCCACGCCAGCGACTCGGGAAGGACCGAAAACGCGATGCTGTAGAGGATCGCCGCGCCGCCCCAGCCGATGGCCCAGCCGCTCTGCACGAGGCCGACCGCCTTGCCGCGATGGGCGGGTGCGACGATTTCGCCGATCAGCACGGCGCCGACGGCCCATTCGCCGCCGAAGCCGAGCCCTTGCAGCGCGCGCAGCACGAAGATCTGCTCGAAGTTCTGCGCGAAACCGATTGCCAGCGTGCAGACGGAGAACCACAGGATCGTCCCCTGCAATACCTTGACCCGTCCGTATCGATCCGCGAGGATGCCCGCGATCCAGCCGCCCACGGACGAGAAAATCAGCGTCACGGTGCTCAACAGGCCGGCCTTGCCGCGATCGAGTCCCCACAGGTCGATCAGCGAAGCCAGCACGAAGCTGAACACCATGAAGTCGAACGCATCGGTCGCCCAGCCGGCGAACGCTGCCTTGAACGCGCGTTTGCCCGCGGAATCGAGTTCGGCGTACCACGACGCGCGCGGCGCGATTCGCAGTGTGGCTTCGTCGGCATCTCTCGTCGTCGTCATTGTTGTTGTTCGCGAAGTAGGAATGGCGCTATCGAAGCGCGGAAGGCCGTTTGCCGGTCGCGAGTGCGCGCCGCACGACGTCCGGCGTGGCCGGCGCTTCGCGGATGCGCACGCCGGTCGCGTGATGGATCGCGTTCAGGATGGCCGCGGCCGTCGGCACGAGTGCCGGCTCGCCGATGCCTTTCGCTCCGTACGGTCCGACGGCGGTCGGCGCCTCGATGAAGATCGACTGCACGTCGGGCATGTCGTGCACGGTCGGAATCACGTAGTCGTGCAGATTGTTGTATCGGCCGGGGTGATACTTCTCCATCAGCGCCATGCCGACGCCTTGCGCGACGGCGCCTTCGACCTGTCCTTCGAGCAGCGTCGGATTGACCATCCTGCCGACGTCGTGCGCGGCCACGACCTTGAGTACCCGCACGCGCCCGCTTTCGCAGTCCACCGCGACCTCCGCCATCTGCGCGCCGAACGCGTAGGTTGCATAAGGCGTGCCTTGCCCCGACGCATCGAGCGACGTGGTCGGCGGATCGAAGCGCTCCTCGGCCGCGATCACGTAGCCGTGCGCATCGACGGGCAGCGTCCGCAGATCGAGCGGATGGCCGTCGACGGCGATGCCGCGCGCATCGGACGAAATCCGCGCATTGGACGCCGCGCCGGCGAACGCGAGCAGCCGGTGGCGCAGCGCCGTGCCGGCAAGGAACGCCGCGCGACCGGTGATGAAGGTCTGTCGCGACGCCGACGTGCGCCCGCAATCCGGCGACAGCGCGGTATCCGGGCCGACGAATCGCAGCCGGTCGACCGGTACGCCCAGCGCGTCGGCCGCGATTTGCGGAATGACCGTGTTCGCGCCCTGGCCGGCATCCACCGCACCCTGGTGCAGCACGATCGTGCCGTCGCGCCGGATGCCGAAGCGGACGGTCGACGGGTTCGGCAATGCGGTGTTGCCGCAGCCGTAAAAGAACGCCGCGACGCCGACGCCATGGCGAATGTGGCCGGGCGACGCCGCATTCAGCGTCGCGATCCGCGCATGCGCGTCACGCCACGCGGGACGCAGCACATCGAGGCATGCGACGAGGCCGACGCTGTCGTCGAGCACTTGCCCGGTCGGCAGCGTATCGCCGGGGCGCAACGCATTCAGCGCGCGGAACGCGAGCGGATCGATGCCGGCCGCGAACGCCAGCTCGTCGATCAGCTGTTCCTGCGACATCGTCGTCTGCGGCACGCCGAAGCCGCGGAAGGCGCCGGCCGGCGTCACGTGCGTATGAATCGCCCGCGTGTGCGCCGCGTAGTGCGGAATCACGTACGGGCCGCCCGCATGCACCGGTACGCGATTCGCGACGGCCGTCCCCCAGGACGCAAACGCGCCGGTGTTGTAGTCGCCTTCGAACGTCACCGCGCGCAGCCGGCCATCGGCATCGGCGGCCATGCTGGACGTCATGCGGCCGGGATGGCGCTTGGTCGACGTGGCCATCGACTCCTCGCGCGAGAACGCCATCGCGACGGGCCGGTCGAGATGCCAGGCCGCGATCGCGAGCAGCGGCTGGACCGTCATGTCGAGCTTGCCGCCGAAGCCGCCGCCGACCGCGGTCGCGACGACGCGCACCTGTTCCGGCGCAACGCCGAGAATGCGCGCGAGGTCGGCGCGATGCGGGTGCGGCGCCTGCGTCGACGAATGGATTTCGATCACGTTGCCCACGCGTCGCGCCCAGCCGGCCTCCGGCTCGAGGTACGCGTGCTCGACGAAACTGGACTGGAACGTTGCGCTGACGACGTGACGGGCATCCTGTATCGCGCGCTCCGGGTCGCCGCGGCGCACGACACCCTCGATCAGCACGTTGCCGGGGCGATCGGCGTGCAACTGCGGACTGTCGTCCAGCACGGCGTCGGCGATCGCGAGAACCGGCGTCAGCGGCGTCCACTGCACCGGAAAGCGGTCGAGGTCGAGCGCCGCGATCGAGGCGCGCTCGCCGACCACCAGCGCGACCGCCTCGAGATGGTGGCGTGTTTCGGCATCCGGAAGGACCGGCTGGTCCGCGTACGGCGTCGCGACGCCGTGCAGGTTCATGCCCGGCACATCGGCGTGGGTGAGAACGCGATGCACGCCCGGATGCGCGTCGACGAAGGCGGCGAGATCGCCGAACGCGAAACGTGCGCGGTGATGCGGGCAACGCACCGCGCGCACGAACAGGCTGTCGGCCGGGTAGTCGTCGGCGCCGAATCGCTGGCTGCCGTCGACTTTTTCGGGGCCGTCGAGACGCGTGAGCGGCACGCCGACGGACGGCCCTTCGGACGGCGCGGGCGTGCGGCACCGCGCGGCGGCGCCGCATCCGACCTCGGTCACCGCGTCGACGATCTTCTGATAGCCGGTGCAGCGACACAGCACGCCGTCGATCGCGGCCCGCGCACCGGCGCGGTCGTTTACCTCGCCGGCGTCGATGGCCGCCGCCGCCGCGGCGAGCATGCCGGGCGTGCAGAAACCGCATTGCACCGCCTGGTGGGCGAGAAATGCCTGCTGCAGGCGGCCGCCGCATCGCGTGCCGCCGGCAAGGCCTTCGACGGTGACGACACGACGCCCCGCGATCTGCCCGACCGGGATCAGGCACGCATAGCGTGCGTCGCCGTCGACGATCACCGTGCAGCTGCCGCAATCGCCCTGACGGCAGCCTTCCTTGGTGCCGAACTGGCGCAAGTCCGCACGCAGATGGTCGACGAGGCGCTGCGAGCGGTCCGCCGGCAGGCGCCGCCGCGTGCCGTTGAGGTCGAACCAGTCCGGTTCCGGCGAAATCGCGGGGCCGTCGCCCGCGATGGTCTCGCGAACGTCGGCAAGCGGGTCAGGCCGGGGATGCGCCACGTGCGTTCTCCTCGATGCAGCATGTGAAAGCGCGCGTGATTGCCAGCCGCGCGAGATGAAGGCGATGCAGTGCGGTCGCCCGGCAGTCGTCGGCCGGAGACAGCTCGTCCAGCGGCGACGTTGCAAGCACGCCGGCCAGTTCGTCACGCCGTCGGCCCGTCAGTGCATTCTCGAGCACCTGCATCCGGCGCGCAACGGCGGAGGCGCCGCCGACGGCAACGGCGGCCGCCTCGATCGCCCCTGCGGCGCCCACGCGCAACTGCGCGGCGGCCGACACCACGGCGATCGCCGCGCCGTCGCGATTCGTGCACTTGATGAACGACGTACGCGCGTGCGCGCGGGGGCGCGCAAACAGCAGCGCCACCAGCAATTCGTCGGCGTCCAGCGCGGTCCGGTGGTTGCCCAGCAGGAATTCGGCCAGCGGCAAGCGGCGCATGCCGCGCACGCTGGCCAGTTCGACGCTCGCATCGAGCGCCAGCAGCGCGGGAATGCCGTCCGCGACGGCGGATGCATGGCACACGTTTCCGCCAATCGTGCCCTGGACGCGGATCTGCCGGGGGCCGATCGAAGCGGCTGCGTCCGTGAGCGCCACGGGGAGCCATGTCGTGCGGGCGATGGTGTCCCACGTGGCGGCCGCACCGATACGGGCGACGCCGTTGTTCAGCTCGATGCCGCGCAGCGCGTCGACGCGGCTGATATCCAGCCATGCCGACCGTGCCGGCACGAGCCCGATATCGGCAAATGCGTCGGTGGCCCCGCACACGATGCGCGGCCGCGGCTGCGCCGCGAGCGCACCGAGCACTTCGTCGAGGGTATGGGCGCGAACGTAGTTCATCTCTGCATCGTCATGGTCACGAGGGGCGACATCGGTGCCGGCACACACTCAATCGCCGATCGGCGGATCCTTGCGGACGACCCGCAGCACGCTGTCGATGACGAACGCCTCCCATCGGCGCACGGCCTCCGGCGCATTCAGTTCCTCGCCGAGGAACGCGGACAACGTATGGCGGTTCGACGTATAAAAATACGCTGCCGAAATGATCAGCAGGAAAACGTCGCGCGCGTTCAGTTCCGTGCGGAACAATCCCTGTTCGGCGCCGCTTTCGAGAATCCTGGCCACGTTCTGCACCGCATGCGACGAATATTCGCCCCGGCGCTCGAGCCTGGCCAAATGCTTGCCCTGGTGCAGGTTCTCGGTGTTGAGCAGCGTGATGAAATCGGGATTGCGCCAATAGTAGTCCAGCTTGAAGCGAATCACGGTCTTGAGCGCTTCCACGGGATTCGACGGATCGGGCGCCATCTTGAGCTCCGCCTCGTCCATCCGCCGATAGATGCCTTCCAGCACCGCGACGAACAGGCCCTCCTTGCTCCCGTAGTAGTAGTAGATCATCCGGTCATAGGACTTCGCCAGCCTGGAGATCCGCTCCACGCTGCCGCCTTCGTAGCCGTAGCGCGCGAAGACCTTGGTCGCCGCGCGCAGGATCTTGTCGCGGGTTTCCTGTGCCGCTGCCTCCCGGACACCGGTTCCGCGCACCGTCTTGGCTTTTGTTGCTTGAGTCATACCGCTCCTATGGCGGCCGGCAACCTCGTCTTGCCGCCTGAAAGAAACCTGGAACAGCGGCATTCCTCGAACTTTCGTACAGGGAACGCTACATGAATTAAGGATTCTACGGAACTCTCGCCGGGTTCGCAACAAATCATAAATAGGTAATTGATTCAATGGTTTGAGGGTGCCGTGATCGACGTATCGGCCCGCATGGAGGAGGCGTGAACCCTATCTTCACATTTTTATTTTGAGAAACTGCTGCTACCATTCGTTTGTGGAGTACTCACTACATGAAATGTTGATTTCAGGTTGGCATAGGCCGATGCCGGCAAGCAGGAGATAGACCCATGAACAACGAACTCGACGATGCCTGCAGCACGCTCGCTGCGCGGACGCCATGGAAATCGCTCGCCGATCCCGGCGGCGCCGAAGTGGGCCCGGCCTTCGACGAACTCATGTCTCGATCGCTGCCGTCGGTCGACATGCACGTGTTGCGCGACGTTTCGCGCGCGATGGCGCACGAGGCTTCGCCCGCGACGCGCGTCGCGACCCTGCTCGAGTCGGCGTTGCGGGGGGCGGGGGCAACGTGGGGCATGATCGCGGTGCTGCGCGACGGCGGCTGGCAGGCAGCGGCCGTCGCGACGGCCGCGAACGGACCGCACACCGAGCGGCGGCCGGTCGACCGGCTGCCCGTGCCGATCATTGCCGCCGCCGTGCACTTGCGCAACGGCCTGGTGCTGCGCGATGCGTGCGCCGCCGACCATTGGCGAACGGACGACTATGTGCGCCGCCGCAAGCCGCGCTCGGTGATCTGCGTGCCGATACGGTGCAACGGTGAACTGATCGGCGCACTGTATCTCGAGCATGGCGACCTGCCGGGCATGTTCACGCCGGCGAAGGCCGCACTCGTCGAGATCATTGCGCCGCATGCAGGATGCGTGCTGGAGAACCTTCGGCTGCGCGACGAGCTGGGCGCGCAGCGCGCACGCCTGGCCGGCGTCGAAGCCGCGATGCGCGAAACGCAGTCCGAAATGGACCGCACCAGTCGGCTGACCGCGTACGGAGAGCTTGCGGCCTCGATCGTGCACGAGGTCGCCCAGCCCGTCACGGCGATCGACACGTCCGCGCGTGCCGGGCTGAAATGGCTCGATCGCGGCGCGCCGAACATCGAAGCCGCCCGCGAGATGCTTGCGCACATCTGTGCGTGCACGGTTCGTGCGCGGACCATCATCGGTGCGCTGCGCGCCCGGGCACGGCGCGCGGCGCCCGTGCTCGCCGTGTTCGACCTCGCCGATGTGCTGCGCGAGGCGGCGGAGATACTCGAAAGCACGCTGGACGCGATGAAGGTGAACTTGCGCGTCGACGGATGTGCGTCCGCGATACCGATGCGCGGCGAACGCGTGCCGCTGCAGCAGGCCATCATCAGCCTGCTGATGAACGGCGCGGAATCGATGATTGGTACACCTGATGGACGGCGTGTCATCGTCCTGACATGCGAAGCCGATCGGAACCTCGTGCGCATTCGGATCGACGACAACGGCGACGGCTTCGATCCGCAGCTGGCGGCGCGCCTGTTCGAACCGCTGTTCACCACCAAGCCGCACGGAATGGGCATGGGGCTGTCCATCTGCAAGTCCATCGTTGAATCACACCACGGTCAGCTGGATCTTGCGCCGCGCGAGCACGGTGGTACGCGCGCCACGGTGACACTGCCGGTTTCTTCCATGTGAGCGGATACGGGCGCGATGTGTCGGGGCGTGAATCGGTGCGGACCGGCGCACGTCGCGGGCAAAGCAGACCGGATGCCTATACGAACGTATGCGGCGACTCATGCCGACGCGTCATGCGGCTAGCTGCAGATGCTATGGAGCACGCCGACGCGTCGCCTTATGCTCGCTTCACCGGTACGCGATTCACGTTGACGACGGCTCGACCGACCCGTCAGCGAGTCGGAATCGCGACGCGGCGCGGACGTGATGCGTGCGCATCGTGACGACGCAGGTCGCCGGAACACATGTGCTTGTCGACCCGATACCAGACACCCAAGGAACCCATCATGAAACTCCGACACATCGTCGCCTCCGGCGGCCTCGCCGTCGCCCTGATCGCCGGCATGAACCTGCGCGCGTTCGCGGACGAACGACCCGATACGGCCGGCGCGGATGCCGCGCTCACGTCGACGCCGGCGGCCGGCACGTCGAAGAAGGCGGTCCGTGCGGCCAATCGCACGTTCTCGCGGTCGGTTCAGAAGGCACTGTCCCATACGAAGGGGCTTGAAGGGAAGCCGATCGTCGTGTTCGGCAACGCGTCGACCGGACGCGTGACGCTGACGGGCCAGGTGGAAAGCGAAGACCTGGATCGTCTGGCGGTCGACGCGGCGCGGAAAGTGCGCGGCGTCACGTCGGTGAACAGCCGGATCACGCTGCGCTCGGAAGGCGGCGCCTGAGCGACCGGCGGACGCACCGCAGGCGGATGGCCCCGCCGTGGCGCTCGCGTGCGTCCGCTTTCACACGACCGACACGACCGGATGGGAGAAACGATGATGGCGACACTGCCCGAAGCGGACATCATGATTCGCACGTTGATCAATGTCCTCGATCCTTCGCTGGAGCAACGCGATGTTTGCCGGCAAGCGCAGCGCACGCGATACAAGTCGCGCCGCTTCGGCCGGCGCCGGTGCGACGACAACGACACGCTCGCGCGTGAAGACTCGCTTTACGCGATCGAGGTGATCGAGTGCCTGTCGTCGTCGATGATCAGCGTTTCATGGAGCGACTCGCGTTCGGGACGGTATACCGAGCAGATCTGGTGCCGCAGCCGCGCACGCGAGCCGGCGGTCTGCGCGTTGACGGGAAGCGCGATCGCGCGGGGGGATCGCGTGTTCCGTCCGCGCTCGAGCGACGTTTGCCTGCCCGCCAACCGGCAACGCATGATTCTCGCGGCAACCATTCAGTCGCGCGCCGGCGTATCGGTGCCCGACGGGATCGAGCCGGACGCGTGATGCGCGCGGTGCGAGCGGCGGCGCTAGGCGGACGGGACCGTCACGACGATCAGCGCCGCACCGCGAAGGCGCTCGGCGAGATCGAAGTGAACCGGGCGCACGCGCCACCAGCGCGCGAACCCGCTGCTGGCGCGATGTCCGACGACGACCATGTCCGGACGGGTGGTCAGCGCGTGGGCGGCGACGGCGTCGGCCGCGCGTCCGAATCGCACGAAGCCGCGCGCGTCGATGCCGTCGTCCGCGAGTGTGACGATCGCGCGCTGAAGTGCGTCGCGCGCGAATTCCTCGAGGCGATGGTGGGCGAGATCGGTGAGCAGGCCGGCTGTCTGCGCGTTCGCGGTCACGGGATCCACGACGGTCACGACGTCGACCGCGGCGGACAGCGCGTGCGAGAGCGCCGCACATCGCGCGAGCGCGGCCTGTGCCTCGTCGGTTTCGTCATAGACGAGTAGCATTCTGGAAAGTGCTGACATATTTCGTGTCGAGTAGTAGGCGCCCGGTCGTATCCCCCGCGGCGGATGCGATTGCCTACACTGAACACGCCACGCACGTCGTTTATTCCGTCGCCGTTCGTGCATTGCCGCGACGCGCCGCAAGCGATGCGCCCCCGCGTCGATTGACCTGCCCGCGGCAACGGGCATCAGCCGCCGGTCGCGGAACCCGTGAAGTTGTGTCGCGACGTGCGCGCCGCGTCGCCGCCGAGCGCGATGCGGATCGCCTTGCGCGCACGCGATATCCGGCTCATGACGGTGCCGATGGGGATGTCGAGCGTGTACGCGGCTTCCCGGTAGCTCAGCCCGTCGACGCTGACGAGCAGCAACGCGATGCGCTGCGGTTCGGGCAACCGTTCGACGACGTCGACGATCTGGCGGACGGCCACGGTGGTCTCCGGCGCTGCGCGCGGATCGGCGACCGTTTCCAGCAGCGCGTCGCTGCACGCGAGCAGCAGGCGGTCGCGACGATTGCGTCGCCGCAGCTCGTTGAGCCAGATCGAATGAACGATCGAGAAGACCCAGCTGACCGGCGCCGTATCGGACCGCAATTGATGAGCCCGCTCGAGCGCGCGAATGCATGCGCGCTGCACGAGCTCGTCCGCGTCGTGTCGATTCCCGGTCAGACGCAGCGCGAACGACCGCAGACGCGGCAGCATGTCGGGAAGCATCGTTGAAAATTCGATTGGCTTCATTGGCAGACGGGCGTGCCCCCTGCATGGGACGAAATGCAGTGACGGCCCGGGCGCTGGCGAGGACGCCGGCGGTGTCCCGCCCGTGCCGGGCCCGATACGAGGGCTGCCGTTCAATGCCCGGAATAGAGTTTCCTCAGCGCGTCGAGCTCGCCGTTCTGTCGCGCCGCCACCAGCTCCTGGCGGACTTCCGAGCGGGTCTTCGCCATCGGTGCGAGCGACGCCCACTGGCTGGCGGCCGGCACGTCGGAATGTCCGGCGACCGTTTCCGCCGGGGACGCCGCGTAGGCCGATGCAGTCAGCGCGAGCGCGGCGAAAGCGAGCGTGATTTTCGAAGTGTTCATGCTGGGCTCCTGAAGAAGGATGGATCGGAACGTATTTGCGTCACCTGATGGCGTCGGGAGCCTGCCTGGGCCCGCGGCGTCGTGTTCGTATCAGGTTCCGCCGTGTGTGTATTGAGCGCCGGGGAGGTATCTCGCATGTGTCCGGCGCGCGGTGTTTTGCAATGTCATGTATCCGCCTCGAAGCCCGATACATTCGGATACCGACGCGTGCGTCGGCGCGGTCGATGTGCAGCGCCGTTTCCGTGCGGACGCCGGTGCACAACCGGCGGTCATGCGCTGTGACGAGGGCGCGCAAGCCGACGAACGGCCGAGCGCGATGCGCACGCGGTTGCATCGGTGAATTGCGACTGGAATAATCGGAGCGTTCGCGTGTTTTCATTGATGCCGGCAGAGCGGGCGATCGTTGGGGCATCGTCCGCATGCGTCGCGGCAACGTGCCCGGCCGCACGATGCGAACGGGGCATCCCGCTTCGGGCGGCGGCCGCACCGCGTGCATCGAGATGCCTTCGCGCCGCCACGCGGCCATCCCAGCAAATTCATCAGCGAATATTTCAATGCCCGAGATCAGAATGCCGAACGTGGCGACTTCATCCGACGATCGGAGCGGCCGTGTCGTCTACGTCGTCGACGATGACGAATTCGTGCGTGCCGCGCTCGTCAGCCTGTTGCGCTCGATCGATCTGGCGGTATGCGCGTTTGCGTCGACCGAAGCGTTTCTCGCGGCGCCGAAGGGGGCAGGGCCGTCTTGCCTCGTGCTCGACGTGCGATTGCGCGGGCAGAGCGGGATCGCGTTCCAGAAGTCGCTGGTCGAGAATGGCGGCCCGCAAATGCCGATCATCTTCATGACCGGGCACGGCGACATCGCGATGACGGTGAAGGCGATGAAGGCCGGCGCGATGGATTTCCTGACGAAGCCATTTCATGATCAGGAAATGATCGATGCGGTGGTCGCGGCGCTCGATCGCGACGCGCAGCGGCTGGAGGCCAGCCAGTCGCTGCGCGATCTGCGCGAATGCTGGGAATCGCTGACGCCGCGGGAGCGGGAGGTGCTGCAACACGTCGCGACGGGCCTGATGAACAAGCAGGTCGCCGGCAACATGGGCATCGCCGAGATCACGGCCAAGATCCATCGCGGCCAGGCGATGCGAAAGATGAAGTGCCGTTCCGTCGCGGAACTGGTGCGCAAGATGACCGCGCTCGGCATCGAATTACCGTCGCGGTAGCGGCGGCGCCGTCGGGAGCAAGCCGACCCATACGTAGATATGGTGGCGGCTCGGCGGCGTGACGGTATGCTGGCGACTTGTGTAGCAGTATGTGGGGCGAGCCTGCTCGTTCCCCTGGCCATAAGCGCGGATGCCTCTTTCACTCTCAGTCACCGATCTCGTAGCGATTGTCGACGACGATCCGTTCGTGCGCGCCGCCGTGAGAAGCTTCGTGCGCGCGCTGGGCGGCGACGCGTGCGAGTTCGCGTCGGCGCCGGCATTCCTCGTGTCCGACCGGGTGGCGCGCACGCGCTGCCTGATCTGCGATATCCAGATGCCCGGGATGGACGGCATCGACGTGCTGTCGCGGATCGAAGCCGCCGGCGCGCGCATTCCGACCATATTCGTCACGGCGTTCGCCACCGTCCGCCAGCGCGAGCGCGAGCGCGTGCGCGCGAGCGCCGCGCTGTGTCTCCTCGAAAAACCGATCGATGCGCGAGAACTCGAAGGGTGGCTCGCCCGCGCGCTCCGGCGCGGCTGAGCGCCTGGCGGTTGCGGTTGCCGCGGCGGCAACCTAAACCTTCGTAGGGGGTGAATGGCCGCTCGTTTGATGGTGCACGCCCCCATGCGCGTGTTTTCATCTGTCCTGTACCGTCCGCCGCGACGGCGACAGGAGAACGAAGATGGAGCACATTCCTACCTTATCGTCAGCGACTGTGTTTGAATCGCGGGCCACGCGCAGCCTGCGCGGCGCCGCCCGCGCAGTGTTCCCGCATCCGCGCGAACTCGTCGTGTGGTCGGTGCGCCTCCTGCTCCTCGCCGGCGTGCCACTGGTCGCGGCCGGCATGTACGACGCACGCGCGCCGCTCGCGACCGCATTGCGCCCGGTGGCAAGCGAGGGTCTGCTGATCGCCGCGGCCGTGGCGATCCTGTTCGCGCTGGTCGCGACCGCGCTGTGGTCGTGGCTGCGGATGCTCAGGCTGGATGCGATCGTGCGCGAGCTTGCCGATGCCATCGACAAGCAAGGTATCGAGGCGCTTCCCGATACGTGGGCCGAACGCGGCGCGCCATCGATCGCGACACTCGCACGCGCGATCAACGGCGCGCACCGTCAGCATGCGGAACGCATGACGGAATTGCTGCACGTGCTGGCCGCCTATGCGCACGACCTGCGCACGCCGCTCACGCGAATGATGTTGCGCAGCGGGATGATGGATGACGGTGCGCTGCGCGACGCGATCGAGCGCGATCTTGCCGAGATGAGCGAACTGGTCGACGCGAGCCTGGCGTGCGCCCGACTTCAATGCAGCGTGCCGGAGCCGCCGCGCCGTGTCGACGCGGACGAAATGCTCGGCGTGCTGGTCGACAGCTATCGCGACGCGGGCCTGACCGTCGATCTCGACGGACGGGTCGGGCATCCTCTCGTGACGTTCCCGCACGCGCTGCGCCGCGTGCTCGTCAACCTGATCGACAATGCGTTGCGTTACGGGGACGACGTCCGTCTGTGTGTGCGCGTCGACGCGCGGCACGTGATGCTGACCGTGCTGGATTCGGGGCCGGGTATCGTGCCGGCGGAGCTCGAGGCGGTGTTCAAACCCTGGTATCGCGCGCCGCAGACGGCGGCGCGCGCGCCGGGATCGGGGCTGGGGCTGGCGATCGCCCGCCGGCTCACGCGGGCGATGCAGGGAGACCTGCAACTGAACAATCGCAGCACCGGCGGCCTCGAGGCGACGGTGATACTGCCGCTCGCGCCCGCATGAACGCATCGCTGGGGGGCGTCCGTTTCCCCGATACATTTCGATACGCCGGCGACACAAGCCGGATACATGGCGGGCGTCCAATCGGGACGGCAGGCGCGGCATTCCTGGACTGCGACGGTCGACTGAAGGACCGGCAGGCCGAGCGGCTCGTCGGTGAGGTCGACACATCGCTGTTCAGGACCGCGGCGCGCTTGTCCCAGGGCGTGAACCCACCCTGGCCGCCGACCCCAGATCCGGCCGGAATTTCGAAACGACAGGAGGCACGATGGCCGATCCCCACACAATGTCTGCGCGCGGCGCATCGTTCGTGCTGCTGGGCGCGCTGTTGACGGCATGCGGATACGGTGCGACGTTCCTGTTGTCGATGCATTTTCGTTCGGCGGGCGGAGGCGACGTCGATACCGGCGTCGCGCTGGTCGAAGCCATGGTCGGCGCGTTGATCGGCGTGCCGCTGGTCGCATGGCTTGCCCATTCGATCGGCACCGCACGTACCGCTGCGCTGGCCGCGCTCGTCGTCGGCGCGGGCGTCGTGGGTTTTGCGCTGATCGACCGCGCCGGCTCACTGAGCGTCGTGCCCGGATTGCTGGTCGGCGTCGGCTGGGGCGCGTTCTACCTCGCGGCGCCGATGATGCTTGCCGAGCGCACCACGGATACCGAACGCGAGCGCTGGTTCCTGCGGTTCGGGTCGTTTCAGATGGCGGGCGTCGGCGGCGGCCCGGCCGTCGCGTCGCTCGCGATACGCAACTGGCACTGGACGACGGGGACGGTGTTCTGCACCGTCGGCGGATTGTGCGCGATGGCCGCCGTCATGCTGGAATGCTTCGGCCGGCTGTCGCCGGCGTCGCTGCCCGCCGCGCGGCCGGTGCGGCAACGATGGGGCCGGGAGATGATGGCGATTGCCCGCACGCACGCGATCTATCCGATCGCCATCATCGCGCTCGGCTCGAGCGTCTTCTCGGGGCTGATGACGTTCCAGATGTCGATGGCGCAGGAAACCGGCGTGAAGGCCGGAACGTTCTTCGGGCTGTATTCGGCCACGGTGGTCGTCATCCGCTGGCTGCTCAGCGCGCTCGTGATCCGGATGCGCGTCGATGCGACCACGCAGATCCTGCTCGGCTTCATGATCCTGAGCGTCGCGGTGACGTTCGCCGTGCCGCACCATGCGCTCCTTCATTCGGCCAGCGCCGTGCTGCTCGGTACGGGCTACGGCCTCATCTATCCGATCGTCCAGGCGCAGGCCGTCAACAGCGCCGCTGCGCGGCATCGGCGCGCGGTGCTCACGTGGTTCGTCGCATCGTACTTTGTCGGCGTGTTCGGATTCCCGGCGCTCGGCAGCCTGGTGCTGGTCACCCTGGGCAGGACGATGCTGCTGACGCTCATCGCCGCATGCGGGCTGGCGGCGTTGCTGCTGTCCGTCGTCGAGCACCGCAAGCGGGTGTCGCTCGCGGTGTTCTGAAATCGGCGCAACCGGCGCGGCGCCGCGCCGGCCTTCAGCCGGCGGCGTCCTCGAGAATCGTGCGGACTTCGCCGAGCAGTCCCGGGATGGCGCGATGGCTCGTATGCGCGAGCCGCAGGACGCCGTCGATCGTGCAGGCGCCGATGACCTGATCGTCGGCGAATCCTGATGTCACGAACGGACCCCACAGCGCGTCGAGCGATACGCCGTCGTACGCGGCTGCGATGGGTTGATTGCCGAGGTTTGACAGCAGGACGTCGAAGGCCAGCACGTTCGACAGGAAGCCCGCCGCGTGCTCGACGCTCGGTCGGGCCGCCATCGCGGTATCCAGCGCCTTCAGCTCCGCCGCGACGCTCGCACGCGTTTGCGACGGCGCGAGGTCCTGCTTGATCGTGCGGGCGGCTGCCCACAAGTCGACCCCGCGCGGGTGATCGTCGATCGTGACGGTCTGGGTGATGTACACGCCGTTCGCGACGCCCGCTTCGCTGGCGAGCGCGCGTACGTCGATCGGCGTGACGGTTCTCAACGCGCGCGCGGCCCAGTCGCTCGACAGGCGCCGGCCCGCTTCATGAACGGCTGCGGCAATCGCGCCATGCACGGTCGTGCGCGCTTGCCGGGCGCGCGCGGCGAGGCGGCGCGTGGCTTCGGCTGAAAGCGCGACGGCGTCGATGTGCGGCAGCGCCGCCGTGTCCGGACGGAACGCCTTCGGCTCCGGTGCCGGAAGCGGCGCGGGCAGGGTGGCCGCGTCGTTCAGGTCGGCCTCGAGCAGCGTCTCGAGCGACTGCACGAGCGGCAGCGGCGTCACGGGCTCGCCCGTCAGCGTGCGCAGCAGTTCGTCGATCAGATACGCGGCGCCCATGCCGTCGAGGACGGAGTGATGCGCGACCAGAATCAGCGTCGACGTCGATTCGCGCTGCAACAGCGTTGCGCGCACCAGCGGCGCTGTCGTCCAGTCGAAGCGCGTCGCGATTTCGCGGGCCGTTTCGGTCTGCCACGACGTCGCGTGGTGCTCGATCACGCGTAACGGCACCTCGGCGCCGGGTACCGAATGGAACGCCGAATTGTGCTGCGCGTCGGCGGCGATACGGGTCGACAGCAGCGGATGCCTGCGCTGGAGCGCCTGAAAGGCGGCGTGCCATGCACCCGGCGCAAACCGCCGGTCGATCTCCGCGACCATCGCGAAATGCGTCGGCCGATTCCGGTCCAGCAACCAGAACAGATGTTCCGTGCTGCCAAGTGCCCGCACGCGTGTTTGCGCGGTCGCCGGACGATCGTCGAGTTCCTGCTGCTGGTTCTGCACCGTTTCACTCCCGAAGGGTTGTCTGCCTCAACAGAACACCGGAGGACGCAGGGCTATTCCCGCTTCGTTTCGGCAATGGTTGTGGCCGGCGTGGCGGATTCGTTTCTCAATGTGTACGCATCGCGAATGGATACATGACGTTGCAATAGCCCGGCGTCGGGACACATGACCGATACGTGGCCGCGCTCTAATGCATCCCGACGACGGAATACGTTCTCCATTCATTCACCCCCATCCAGCACGGTACCGATCATGAGCCAGCAAACCAAAGTTCTGTACACCGGCAAGACTCGCACCACCGGCGGGCGCGACGGCGCTGCCCGCAGTGCCGACGGCCGCCTTCACGTGAAGCTCTCCGGGCCCGGCTCGGCCGCGCCCGGCACGAATCCCGAGCAATTGCTGGCCGCGGGCTGGTCGGCATGCTTCATCGGTGCGATGGGGCTGGCCGCGCAACGGCTGAAGGTTGCGCTGCCGCGCGATACGCACGTCGATGCGGAAATCGATCTCGCCATGGCCGACGGCGCGTACTTCCTGCAGGCCCGGCTGAACGTCAGCGTGCCGGGCGTCGACGCGGACGTCGCGCAGGCGCTCGTCGATGCCGCGCACCAGACGTGCCCGTATTCGAAGGCGACACGCGGCAACGTCGACGTGGTCGTCACGGTGATCTGACGCGCATCGCGCGCCACGCCGCCGACGTACGGCCGGCGCCCCGTGATCCGGCCTGTCGGGCGACACGCGACCGCGGATGGAATATCTGCGCCGTCCAGCTGTTTACGTGGGCTGTAGGGGTGTTGCCCGTTCAATTTCGCCTAAACCCATGGATACACATCAGATACGGCCGTTTGTCCGCGTCGGCCGGCTTGCACGTTGCGGAGATCGACGTCGATGACCGCGGCCGAACTGTCCGCCATGCTGCCCGCGATGCTTCCGCGCCTCTGGACGTTCGCGCTGCGCCTCTCCGGCGATCGGCACGACGCGGAGGATCTCGTGCAGTGCGCGTGCGTGCGTGCACTCGAACGCGCGCATCAGTTGCGGCCCGGAACGGCACCGCTCAGCTGGATGTTCTCGATCGTGCAGTCCACCTGGCTCAACGAGCTTCGCGCGCGCAGCGTGCGCCGGCGCTCGGGCATGGACTGGGACGACGACCTGCTCGAAACCATCTCCGATCCCGCCGCACCGACACTGGAGCAGCAGGCGCTGGATGCGCAGATCGTCAGGGCCGTGCAGCAGCTGCCCGAAGCGCAGCGCGCGGTGATGTTGCTGGTCAGCGTGGAAGGACTCAGTTATAGCGAAGCGGCGGACGTGCTCGGCGTGCCCATCGGTACGATCATGAGCCGGCTGTCGCGTGCTCGCCAGGCGATCGGTGCGCTGTTCGCCGATCGACACGAACGACCCGTGAAAAGCGCGGCGAACAGTGAGGATCAGGGGGCTTGAAAATGGACGACGTCCTGCTCATGGCATACGTGGACGGAGCGCTCACGTCGCACCAGCGCGAGGAAGTCGACCGGGCGATCCGAATGTCGGCCGAGATCGCGACGCGGGTGGCCTTGCTCGAAGCATCGGTGTTGCCCTATCAGCGTGCGTTTCAGCGTCACCCCTGGCTGCCGGTGCCGCAGAGTCTGATCCGGACGGTCGCCGACATCGCGCACGCGCATGCGCCGCCGTCGGCGCTGCCGGTCGGCGGCGGCGATCGTCGGCAGATATCGGGTCCGTCGCAGCCCGGTGTACGCGGGCGGCAGTCCACGCCGGTTCGCTTGCGCGTTCGCATGATGGCGCCGTGGCTCGCGGTCGCATTCGTCGCCGGCGCGTTCTGCAGCGCCGCCGTACTGCGCTTCGCGCCGCCACCCGCAACGGTGGCCGCGCAGGCGCGGATGTCGCCGTGGATCATGGCGGCCGTCAATTATCAGCGGCTCTATACGCGCGACACCGTTGCGTCCGATTCGGCGAACGTCGCGGCCGCCGCGCAGACGATCGACACGATTCGCCGGGACGACGGACGGGGGATACGGATTCCGGACCTGCGCTCGGCCGGGCTGACGTTCAAGCGCATCCAGCGCCTGAGCTTCAATCGCAAACCGCTGGTGCAGATCGTCTATCTGCCCGCCCAAGGCGCGCCCGTCGCGCTATGCGTGATGAAGGACGAGCGGCCCGATACCGTGCCCGACCGTCAGCAGGTCGGCAACATGGACGTCATGACGTGGCGGCGCTCGGGAATCGCGTATGCGCTGATCGCCGCTCCCGGCGATGCGGACCTCGGCGCGCTCGGCGACCGGATCGTCGATAGCGAACGATCGTGAGGGCAAGCGGCGACGCCGTCGAAACGATCCGGCAACACAGCGTCGTGCCGCAGCGGTCCTGCTCGACGTGCGTGGTACAGCCGGCTGTCGACGTAACCCGGTACAAAGCGATACAAACCGGACAAACGCCGGATACGTTGTCCATTTCCAATCTGTCCGTGGACGGCCTGACGGATGGCCGCCTGCACGACGCGCGTTCCCCGCACCGACGGCGGACCGCGCGACCCATGAACTGAAATCACATACCGTTGGGGGAACCAGGACATGTCAGAGCATTCGATTCCGCGCGAAATTGCCCATGCGAACGGCGCGCCGGTCAGCAACAACGTCAACATCCAGACGGCCGGTGCGCGCGGTCCGGCGTTGCTGCAGGACGTCTGGTTGATCGAAAAGCTCGCGCACTTCGATCGCGAGGTGATCCCGGAGCGCCGCATGCATGCGAAGGGCGCCGGCGCATACGGGACCTTCACCGTGACGCACGACATTTCGCGGTACACGAAGGCGAAGCTCTTTTCCGAAATCGGCAAGCAGACCCCGATGTTCGTGCGCTTCTCGACGGTCGCCGGCGAGCGCGGCGCGGCCGATGCGGAGCGTGACATCCGCGGCTTCGCGCTGAAGTTCTATACCGAGGAAGGGAACTGGGATCTGGTCGGCAACAATACGCCGGTGTTCTTCTTTCGCGATCCATTGCGCTTTCCCGATCTCAATCATGCCGTCAAGCGAGACCCGCGCACCGGCATGCGCAGCGCGGAAAACAACTGGGATTTCTGGTCGCTGCTGCCCGAGGCGCTGCATCAGGTGACGATCGTCATGAGCGAGCGCGGCATTCCGCGATCGTTCCGGCACATGCACGGCTTCGGCAGCCATACGTACAGCATGATCAATGCGGAGAACGAGCGGACCTGGGTGAAGTTCCATTACCGCTCGCAGCAGGGCATCGAGAACCTGACCGACGCGCAGGCGCAAGCGCTGATCGCCCGGGACCGCGAAACCCATCAGCGCGACCTGTTCGACAGCATCGAGGCCGGCAATTTTCCGCGCTGGACGTTGTACATCCAGGTGATGACCGACGCGCAGGCGAAAGCGTTTCGGTTCAACCCGTTCGATCTCACGAAGGTATGGCCGAAGGCCGAGTTTCCGCTGATCGAAGTCGGCGAATTCGAGCTCAACCGCAATCCCGACAATTTCTTCGCCGAGACGGAGCAGGCCGCGTTTTCGCCGGCGAACGTCGTGCCGGGCATCGGTTACTCGCCGGACCGGATGTTGCAGGCACGCCTGTTTTCCTACGGCGATGCGCAGCGATATCGGCTCGGCGTCAACTTCGCGCAGATCCCGGTGAACGCGCCGAAGTGCCCGTTCCACAGTTATCACCGCGATGGTGCGATGCGCACCGACGGCAATCTCGGCGCGGCGCCGTCGTACTGGCCCAACAGCAAGGGCGCGTGGTCGGACCGGCCGCAGCTCGACGAACCGCCGCTCGAGTTGAACGGCGCGGCCGCGCATTGGGATCATCGCGTCGACGATGATCATTATCAGCAGCCGGGCGACCTGTTCCGGCTGATGGATGCGCGGCAACGCCAGTGCCTGTTCGATACCACCGCACGGCAGCTTGCCGGCGTGTCGGCGGATATCCGGCAGCGCCACATCGACAACTGCTCGCGGGCCGACCCGGCCTATGGCGCGGGGATCACCGCGGCGCTCGCGCGACTGGCCGGCGAACGCGAATAGCGGCTGGTATCGGCGACGCGCGACGGCCGCCGCCGGCCGCGCGGCATCGCGGCCGGCGGGCCGGTTCGACGCCCGACGTCACGTCGCCGGCGGCGCGGCCGCAGGCTGGCCGGCGCCGCTCGACGCGCCGTGACGGTCGGCGCGGCACACGCGAACGCCGTCCGTCACGAACGCGCCGCCGTCTTCGCTTCCAGCATCTTCACGAGCAGATGGAGCGTCCGATTGACCGGCGTGTCGATGCCTGCCGCGCGCCCGCGCCGAACGACCGCGCCGTTCAGGTGATCGATCTCGCCGGGTCTGCCGCGCGCCAGATCCTGCGCCGTCGACGAATACTGGCCGGGCGGAATCGTCGCTTCGATTTGCTCGACGATCGCGGCCGGCCGGTCGGCGAAATGGACGCCTTCGGCCGCCGCGACGGCGATGCACTCGGCGACGGCGGCACGCATCGTTTCGCGCAACGCATCGCGATGCGACATCTCGCCCAGGGGCAACTGCACGATGGCGGAAATCGCGTTGTACGCGCAATTGAGGATGAACTTGTGCCAGAGGGCCGCGCGCACGTCGTCGGCGATCCGGGTCGGAATGGCCGCTGCCCGCAGCACCTGCGCCAGCCGTTCGCTGGACGGCGACGCTTCGATCGCGAGATCGCCGCGGCCATGATGCAGCAGATGCCCCGGGCCCGCCATCTCGCTCGCGACATAGACGGCCGCGCAAATGACCGGGCCGGCGATCTCCGCGCGCAGCACGGCTGCGTTGTCGACGCCATTCTGCAGACTGACCACGATCGCTTGCGGCGCCAGCACGCGGCTCAACGTGCGCGCGGCTTGCGCGGTATCGCCGGACTTCACGCACACGAACACCACGTCGGCCGATGCCGCGGCGTCGATATCGGTCGACGCGTCGGCCGGCACGCGCCTGTCGAACGTGCGCGTCTGGACGCGCAGACCCTGGTCGCGAATCGCGTCGACGTGCAACGGACGACCAATGAAAACCACATCGTGGCCGTGCAGCGCCAGCATGCCGCCGAAGTAGCAGCCGACCGCGCCGGCGCCCAGAACCGCAAAACGCATGATTGCTCCAAGGAGAAGGCGTGAACGTGTCACGCATGGGCGAGGCGCGCGCAAGCGGCAGGCTCGTGCGCCCTCCATTCCCATGGAACACGCGACGGCGGCCGTTTATTCCCGGCGTCGCACCGGATTCGCGACACGGCGTCCGACATTGCTCGGCCTGCAGGCCAACGGAGGTTGCCGAGCGCGGCCTGGAACAGGCGCCGCGGAAAATCGACGCGCAATGGAATGACGTGCGGCGCCCGGGTGTTGTCAATCAGTAGCGCGTCATCGGGTTGGCGCGCGGTTCCTGATCCCGGACCTCTTCCAGATGAACTTTCCAGACTCGCTTCAGATTCCGGCTGTATCCCATCGCCCGCTGACCGGCCGCGATCACCGGACGCTCGTGCTCGCCGCGCTCGGTGGCGCGCTCGAATTTTACGATTTCGTGATTTACGTGTTTTTCGCCGCGGTCATCGGCCAATTGTTCTTTCCGCCATCGATTCCCGACTGGCTGCGCCAGTTGCAGACGTTCGGCATTTTCGCGGCCGGTTATCTCGCGCGCCCGCTCGGCGGCGTGGTGCTCGCGCATTTCGGCGATCTGGTGGGCCGCAAGCGCATGTTCACGTTGAGCGTGATGATGATGGCGCTGCCGACGTTGGCGATGGGGCTGCTGCCGACCTATGAGTCCATCGGCATTGCCGCGCCCGTGCTGCTGCTCCTGTGCCGGCTGTTGCAGGGGGCGGCGGTAGGCGGCGAGGTGCCGGGCGCGTGGGTGTTCGTGTCCGAACATGTGCCGCCGCGCCATGTCGGCTATGCGTGCGGCCTGCTGACCGGCGGCCTGACGCTCGGCATCCTGCTTGGCTCGCTGATCGCGTCGACGATCAATCGTCATTATTCGCCGGCGGAGATCGGCGCCTATGCGTGGCGATTGCCTTTCCTCGTCGGCGGCCTGTTCGGGATAGTGTCCGCGTTGCTGCGACGCTGGCTCGACGAGACGCCCGTATTCATCGAAATGAAGCGGAGCCGGTCGCTGACCCGCGAAGTGCCGCTGAAGGCCGTGCTGCGCGATCACGGTCGGGCCGTGCTGGTATCGATGATCCTCACGTGGACGCTCACCGCCGCGATCGTCGTCGTGATCCTGATGACGCCGACCCTCGTCGCCAGGCAATTTCACATCGCGCCCGCGCTTGCGCTGCAGGCCAATTCGGCCGCGACGTTCTGCCTGACGATCGGATGCATCGTCGCCGGTTCGATCGCGGGACGGTTCGGTACCGGCCGCACGATCTTCGTCGGCTGCCTGATGCTCGACGCATCGTACTGGCTGATGGCGTCGCAACTCGCCGTCGATCCGGCGTTGCTGTTGCCGCTTTATGCGCTATGCGGTTTCTGCGTCGGGGCGGTCGCGGCGATTCCGGTCGCGATGGTCCACGCATTTCCGCCAGCCGTGCGCTTTTCCGGTATCTCGTTCTCGTACAACGTCGCCTATGCGGTGTTCGGCGGTCTCACGCCGGTATTCGTCTCGGTACTGCTGAAATCGCATCCGCACGCGCCGGAACTGTACGTGGGCGTGCTGTGCATCGCGGGCGCGCTGACGGGCATCATGCTGCGGCCTGCACGGTAAGCGGCGCGCTGGGGCAATGCGGACACGGAGATCCGGCGGCGGCGACCGCGCGGCTGCGTGATCGCGCACATGATGCGGATCGCGACGCGCATTGCAGTGGTCGCCTCGAGATTCAGGTGAATTCGCGTCGATCAGCATACCGGGAGTCGTCTGCGCAGCGGGCGATCGCGCCGGCCGACCGCAGCCGCGATCGCCGGATTGGACCGCGGCGCGCCAGTGCCTTACGATCCACGACATCCTCACCGTGGAGCGACCTCATGCTGTCCGAAGACGAACTGGCGCTGCTCGACGCGATCCGCGTCACCGGCAGCCTGTCGCGTGCCGCCGCGCGGCTGGGCAAGGCGCCGTCGACTGTGTCGCACGCGGCGCGCCAGCTTGAAACGCGCTTCGACGCGCTGCTGTTCGACCGCCGTGGGTACCGGCTGCAGCTCACGCCGGCCGGGCAATTGCTGGCCGACGAGGCGGCGCGGCTGGCGCTCGACGTCGCCCGGCTGACGCAGCGCGTGCGGCAGGTCGCGAGCGGCTGGGAGGACCGGCTGTGGATCGTCAGCGACGAGGTGCTGGAGTTCGATACGCTGCTGCCGGTCATCCGCGCGTTCGATGCGCTCGATTCGGGCGTGTCGCTGCGCTTCACGCACGAGGTGCTCGGCGGGACCTGGGAAGCGTTGCGCGACGGCCGCGCGGATCTCGTCGTTGGCGCGACCAACGAGCCGCCGGCGATTCCGGGCCTCAAGTGGTTCGAACTCGGCGCGATGGAGTGGGTGTTCGCGGTGTCGCCGCGCCATCCGCTGGCGTCCGCGAGCGGCGTGCTGACGCGCGACGCGATCGGTGCGCATCGATCGGTCGTCGTCGCCGATTCGTCGCGGCGCGCGGCCGGCCGCGCGTATGGGCTGCTTGGCGGGCAGGCGGTGCTCGCGGTGCCGTCGATGCGCGCGAAGATCCTCGCGCAGCGCGATGCGCTCGGCGTCGGCTGGGTGCCGCGCCGGCGGGTGACGTCGCTGCTCGCGCGCGGCGAACTGGTCGAGAAGCAGACGGCCGATCCGCGCGAGCCGAATCTGCTGTACGTCGCGTGGCACGACGACCGCGACGGTCGCGCGCTGCAATGGTGGCTGGAGCAATTGCGCGAGCCGCGGCTCGCGCAGCGGCTGCTCGACGGGATCGACGTGGTCGGCTGAATGCGCTGCCGCCAACATGTTCGATGTTTTCGAACATGTTCGTCGCACCGGTCGTACGGCAACGCCGCGCGGCGCGCGCATCCTGTGTTCACGGTCAACTCACCGGTTCACAGGAGAACATCATGCAACGCTTCGAAGAAAAGACGGTCCTCGTCACGGGCGGCAACAGCGGCATCGGCCTGGCGGCCGCCAAGGCATTCGCGGCCGAAGGTGCGCGGGTCATCATCACAGGGCGCGACGCCGGCACGCTGGAAGCTGCCCGCCAAACGCTCGGCGAAGGGGCGCTGGCGATTCGCAACGAAGCCGGCAGCGTCGCGTCGGCCCGCGCGCTGGCCGACGCGCTCGCCGCCGCCGGCGTGCGGCTCGACGCCGTGTTCGTCAACGCGGGCGTCGCGAAACTCGCGCCGTTCGCCGACAGCGACGAAGCGATGTGGGATCTCGTGTTCAACACCAACGTGAAGGGCGCGTATTTCCAGATCCAGTCGCTGGTGCCGCTGCTGAACCGCGGCGCATCGATCGTGATCAACGGCTCGATCAACGCGCATGTCGGGATGCCCGGCTCGTCGGTGTACGCGGCGAGCAAGGCGGCCGTCAATTCGTTCGCGAAGACGCTGTCGACGGAACTGCTGCCGCACGGCGTGCGCGTGAACGTGGTGAGCCCCGGGCCCGTGCAGACGCCGCTGTACGGCAAGCTGGGGCTCGATGCGGCGGCGCTCGACGCGACGGCCGACAAGATCAGGGGCCTCGTGCCGATCGGCCGGTTCGGCACGCCGGACGAAATCGCGTCGACGGTGCTGCACCTGAGTGCGCCGGAATCCGCGTTCATCGTCGGCGCGGAAATCATCGCGTCGGGCGGGATGGGGTTGCTCTGAGGGGCGAGGCGGGCGGCGACCGTAGCCGGCCGATGCGGTGCTGGGCGAGCGGCACCGTCACCTGCACCTATCGGGACGCACAGGCGCCACGCGTATCGTCGCCGGTTCCCAGTTGCGTCACCGTCAACCCCGAAAACGTCGCGCGGCCCTGTTCGGCAAACACGGCCACGCGATCCGCATCGAGCGGCGGAAAGACCAGGTCCGTCAGCGCGACGCGGCCGCCGTTCGCGAACACTTCGACCGAGCCGCGATCGACGACGATTTCGAGTCGCAGTTGTCCGTGTTCGAGCGGCAGATCGACGATGTGCTCGCGGCTGAACGTGCCGGCGAAATTCGCTTCGCCGGATCGCGAGCGGTCGAGCGTCAGCGTGCGCTTCGCGGTGTCGTACACGATCCGGGTGCCGACCGACCCGTCGGCCGAGCGCCGCACGATCAGCCCCGCGCGCGCGGCACGCTGCGGCGAGAGCGTCACCGTGATGCGCTGGACGACGCCGCGTGTGGCGGCCGACAGCGGTCGGGTAGCGGAGTCGACCGTGACGTCGCCTTCATGTACGGCCGGCCGGCCGTCGGCCCATGTGTCGAACGCGGCGGCGGGCGCGACGACGAGGGTCGGCTCGCCGTCGATCGCCCTCAGCGACAGTTCGCGCGGCAGCGTGGTCGCGCCGCGCCACGGGGTGGTCGGCACTTTTGCCGCGTAATCCCAGTTGCTCATCCACGCGATCGCGACCGGCCGGGCGCCCGGTGCGCCGGAGAACGTGCCGGCCGCGTAGAAGTCGGCGCCGTGATCGACCCAGCGGAATTGCGCGGGATCGGAGCCGGCGGGCGCGACGCGGTCGGGCGTGAACGTGCGGCCGTCGAAATCGCCGACGAAATACATGGCCCCGGAACCCCCCGCGATCGACCACGGATTCACGTTGACGATCATGACCCACTTGATTCGCTTCGGATCGCCGTCGAGCGGCAGCGGTATGAGGTCCGGCATTTCCCACAGCGCGCCCGCATGCGGCACGTCCGGCAGCGTGAAATCGCTGAGGAACGACCAGTGGATCAGGTCGTCGGAACGATAGAGCTTCACGACGTGCGCATCGGCGACGACCGTCGTCATCAACCAGTAGCCGCCCGCCGCATACCACGACACTTTCGGGTCGCGAAATTCCTTCGATTCCGGATCGAGCGTCAGCACCGGGTTGTGCGCATACGGCTGCCAGGTCGTGCCCTGGTCGAGGCTGTACGCGAGCGACTGCGCCTGTATGCCCGGTGCGTGGCCCGAGCCGGGCTTGTAGACGCTCGTATAGAGCGCGACGAGCGGCGTGTGGCCCGGTGTGCCGAGGCCGGACGTGTTCAGCGTATCGGCGACGATCGAGCCGGAGAAGATTTCCTCGGTGGCGTTCGCGCGCATCGCGACCGGCTGCTCGCGCCAGTGGACGAGGTCGGTGCTGGTCGCGTGGCCCCACGACATGTTGCCCCAGTCGTTGCCGAGCGGGTTGTACTGATAGAACAGGTGATAGCGGCCGTTCGCGTAGACGAGCCCGTTCGGGTCGTTCATCCAGTTGCGCTGCGGCGTGTAGTGGAGGGCGGGCCGCCATTGCGGCGTGCCGTTGTCGGCCTGCGTGTGGCAGGGCGCGGCGATGGCCTGCGTGCAGGCCATGCAGACGAGCAGCAGCCGGACGATGCGGACGGAAAAGCGGAAAGACGTCGATTTCATGCGGTGCCGGAGGCGCTTCGTCGGACGAAGCGGGAAAGGAGGGCGCAGGCCGCCTGCAACGACGGCATGCGCAACGGTCAAAAGAAAGTCGAAGGGAAAAAGCGGAGGCGCGCACGCGGCACGCGCGATACGCGCCTCCTGAACCTCGTGCCTTTATCGACGATGGTTATTTTCGGTTGCTCAATTGGCCTGGCCGTTGCCGTCGTTGTGGCCGGCCCCCGTCGCCGGCAGGTTCGACGGGATGTCGCCGTAGCCGCCGAGGCCGCCGCGTCCATACGTGCGGTCGACCGCCGTCGACGTGCCGTTGATGTTCACCTTCACCGTCGGCGCGAGCGTGCCGCCGCGGCGCGGGCCGATCGCATCGATGAACGACTCGACGAGCCCGCCCGGCATCACGTAGTGCGAATACGACTGGAATTCCCGCGGGTTCTGGTTCGGGTCCTGCGCATACGGTGCGCCGGCCGGTGCGGAGAAGTCGGTCGGGTTGCCGAGCACGAGGCCGCTGCCGCCGTTCAGCGGCAGGTAATCGCTGCGGATGCCGTTGCCGACGAAGCCGTACACGCCGTCCGGGCCGTCGACGCCGGCCGCCATCGTCGTGCGGTGGCTGATCGTGAACAGGTAGTACTTGCCGTCCTTCAGGTAGATCTGCGGGCGCTCGGTCTGGTCGTCGACGCAGTTCGCCGACAGGATGGGCGGCAGGAACTTCCACTCGGTCAGTTGCGGGTTCGTCGCGACCGCGAGGCCGACGTTGGCCTTTTGATACACTGCGCCCGAATTCATCACCGCGTTGAGATCTTCGCGGTTCGGATCGTTCGGTGCATAGCCGAGATCGGCCTCGGTGCAGGTGCGTGCGCCGCGCGGGCCGCCGGTATTGCCTTCGAACACCATGTAGGTCTTGCCCGGATGCGCGGGGTCGGTGAACACGAACGGATCGCGGAACGAGAAGTAGGTGTTCTGCTGGCCGGTCTGGTAGTAGTTGCCGTCCGGCTGCAGCAGCGCCTTGTGATCGCCGAAGCCGGTGAACCACACGTGCTTGTCGTCGGCGTGGATGTTGCCGTCGGCGCGCGTGATGATCGCCTGCGGCGGCGTGATGTCGGCGCCGCCGGGGGCCGAGCGGTTGAACGACGTCGCGGTGTAGTAGAGGCTGACGTTGCTGCCGTTCGTGAGGCGCGCGGAGCCCGACCATTCAGCGTTGTTGGTCATCGGCGCGGTGCCGAACACCCTGGCGCTCGCGCCGTCCGGGAACAGGTGGCCGCCCCAGGTCCAGCCGCCGTTCGCCGGGCGCTGCGACGCGGGGATGCCGGCGCGGCGATAGAAGAAGCCGATGCGGGCGTGGACGTGACGGTCGTCGAACGTGTAGCCCGCGTGCGGATCGGCGGTGAGCGAGAAGATCACCTCCCAGCCCTTGTAGCTGAGCTGGTTCGCGCGCAGGTCGGCCAGCGGCCAGGTGTCCCACACCCACACGTTCGAGTTGATCAGCGGGAAATCCTGCGGGATGTCCGGCATCGTCAGCGCTTGCGGCAGCGAGTTCTTGTCGGCGCCGGCGGTGTGCGATTGCGCGACGATCTGGCGGATGTCCGCGCGCGTCCAGCGCATCGTGAAGTTGCCTTCGGGATCGTAGGCTTGCTGCGTATGGGGCGTGGGCACGGGCGCGCCCGTGCCGCTGGACTGCGCGTGCGCGACGGACGCGAAGGCGGCGAGTGCGCCGCCAGCGAGCAGCAAACGTTTGGTCGTGATCGGGCGGAAAAGGGGAAAGTATGTCATCTCGTCGTTGTTTCCTTGGCAGGTGAAAATGAACGGCTGAGTGGGCATCGATGTCCAAACCGGTTTGGATGCTATTTCAAACCGGTTTGGAACGCAAAAGATATTTATTTGACGGTAATGATTACTCAATGGAAATAATTACCAGGTCGGCGCGTCCCGGGCATCGGGCGACCGGGCGGGGCGGCGAATGCGAGGAATGACGGTGAAGGTGAATCTGAAGGCGCTGTCGGATGCGCTGGGTCTGTCGCGGACGACGGTCAGCCGCGCGTTGAACGGTTACGACGACGTCAGCGAGGCGACGCGCGAGCGCGTGGCGAAGGCCGCGCGCGAAATGGGCTACGTGGCCGATCCGACCGCGCGCCGGCTGGCGACCGGCCGGGCCGACATGATCGGCATCGTCTATCCGTTCGGCGCCGGCGATCTCGGCGATCCGCGGTTCGGCGAGGTCGTCGCGGGCATCACCGAGCGGCTCGCCGAGCGAAATCTCGATTTCATCATCGCGTCCGCGCGACCGGACGCGGAACTGGACACTTATCGGCGCATCGTCGACGGCAAGCTCGTCGACGGGCTGATCGTCGCGCGCACGCGGGTCGACGATCCGCGTCTCGCGTACCTGCAAGCGAGCGCGTTTCCGTATGTCGCGTACGGCCGCACGCAGGCGGCCGGCCCGTATGCGTGGTTCGACTTCGACAACGAGGCGGGCGCGCGCGACGCGGCGCGCCGGCTGATCGGCTTCGGGCATCGGCGCATCGCGATGATCAGCGCGCCGCTGGGGCTGAATTTCGCCGCGCAGCGGCGCGCCGGCTATCTGTCGGCATTGCGCGAAGCCGGTATCGAGGCCGATCCGGCGCTGCTCGTCGAGTGCGCGTTTACGCACGACGGCGGCCAGCAGGCGGCGCGGGCGCTGCTCGCGCGCGCCGAGCCGCCGACCGCGCTGCTGGTCGACAACAACATCGCGGGCGGCGGCGCGTTTCGCGCGCTGGTCGACAGCGGGCTGCGCTTGGGCGCGGACATGTCGCTGATCGTCTATGACGGCGTGCCGCCCGATATCGCGCATCCGTATCGTGTCACGGCGGTCGTGCAGCCGACCGGACACGCATCGGGCCGCGCGCTGGCGGAGCTGATGCTGCGGCTGCTGGACGACGGCGTGCGCGATCACCGGCTCGAAGCGCCAGTCATCGAAGCGGGGGACACGGACGGGCCTTTGCGCGGGTAATCGTCGGGAGCCGGCGCGACGGCAGCGGCCGGCTGCCGCGGGCAAACGGTGGAGGGCGGGACGGCGATGCCGGACTGCGCCCCCGTCGCAAAGGCCATGTCGATGGCAGGGGCGAATACGCCTTCTTCTAGACGACCGGTCTAATTCACGGATATCATCGGTCCGGTGAATGCGGCGACGTCCCCGGCAGCTTCATGCCGCGAGACGCCGTCGTTTTATTTCGGCCGCTTCTAGACGACTGGTCTAATAGGTGTATATCGCATGCGGGTGAATGAATCGCACGTTGCCGCGCGCGGGCGGACTAACCGACAGGTGCGCCGCGTCGACGTGCGGCCCCGTTCCCCGTTCATTTTCGAAGGAGTGTCCGATCATGAAGATTCTGGTTGTCCTGACCTCGCACGACACGCTCGGCGACACCGGCAAGAAAACCGGCTTCTGGCTCGAGGAACTGGCCGCGCCGTACTACACGTTCAAGGATGCGGGCGTCGAGTTGACGCTCGCGTCGCCGAAGGGCGGCCAGCCGCCGCTCGACCCGAAGAGCAGCGATCCGACGGCCCAGACCGACGCGACGCGCCGCTTCGACGCCGATGCGGCGGCCCGGGCCGAACTCGCGTCGACGCGCAAGCTGGCCGATGTGTCGGCGGACGACTACGACGCGGTGTTCTACCCGGGCGGCCACGGCCCGCTGTGGGATCTTGCCGAGGACCTGCATTCGATCGGCTTGATCGAGCGCATGCTGGCGGCCGGCAAGCCGGTCGCCGCGGTCTGCCACGCGCCGGGCGTGCTGCGCCACGTGAAGCACCCGCAGACCGGCGAGTCGGTCGTGCGCGGCAAGCGCGCGACGGGTTTCACCAATAGCGAGGAAGCGGCCGTCGAGCTGACCGAAGTCGTGCCGTTCCTCGTCGAGGACATGCTGAAAACCAATGGCGCGGAATTCGAGCGCAGCGCCGACTGGGCGCCGCATGTCGTCACCGACGGGCTGCTGATCACCGGGCAGAACCCGGCGTCGTCGGCGCCCGCGGCCGAGGCGCTGCTCGCGAAGCTCGGCCACCGCTGAACACGGCGCCGGCTCGGCCGGCGTCTCGTCCTTGCCGTCGGCGGGCGCACCCGGCCCGCCGACGGCCCGCATCGTTGCGCCGTGCGTCGCGCACGGCGCATTCCCAGCCGTTTTGCAGAACCCAACAAAGGAGTCGTGGATGTCTGCCCTGTTCGAACCGTTCAAACTCAAGGATGTCACGCTGCGCAACCGCATCGCGGTGCCGCCGATGTGCCAGTACGTCGCCGAAGACGGCGTCGTCAACGACTGGCATCACGTGCATCTGGCCGGCATCGCGCGCGGCGGCGCGGGCCTCGTGATCGCGGAGGCGACGGCCGTGTCGCCGGAAGGCCGCATCACGCCGGGCTGCGCGGGGTTGTGGAACGACGCGCAGGCCGAAGCCTTCGCGCCGTCGGTCGCGGCGATCAAGGCGGCCGGCGCGGTGCCCGGCATCCAGATCGCGCACGCGGGCCGCAAGGCGAGCGCGAACCGCCCGTGGGAAGGCGACGACCATATCGCCGACGGCGATCCGCGCGGCTGGCAGACCATCGCGCCGTCGGCCGTGCCGTTCGGCGCGCACCTGCCGAAGGTGCCGCGCGAAATGACGCACGACGACATCGCCCGCGTGCAAGCCGACTTCGTGGCCTCCGTGCGGCGTGCGCGCGACCTCGGCTTCGAATGGCTCGAACTGCACTTCGCGCATGGCTATCTCGGCCAGAGCTTCTTCTCGGTGCATTCGAACCAGCGCACCGACGAATACGGCGGTTCGGCGGAAAACCGCGGCCGCTTCCTCGTCGACACGCTCGCGGCCGTTCGCAAGGTCTGGCCCGAGCACTTGCCACTGACCGCGCGCCTCGGCGTGATCGAATACGACGGCCGCGACGAAGAGACGCTCGCCGAGTCGATCGCGCTCACGCAGCGGATGAAGCGGGAAGGGCTCGACATGCTGAGCGTGTCGGTCGGCTTCTCGACGCCCGACGCACAGATTCCGTGGGGCCCGGCGTTCCTCGCGCCGGTCGCCGAGCGCGTGCGCCGCGAGGCCGGCTTGCCGGTGTCGTCCGCGTGGGGAATCGATACGCCGCAACTGGCGAACCGCGTGGTGGCGGAGGAGCAGCTCGATCTCGTGATGGTCGGCCGCGCGCATCTCGCCGACCCGCACTGGCCGTACTACGCGGCCAAGCAGCTCGGCGTCGAGCGTCCGTCGTGGACGCTGCCCGCGCCGTACGCGCACTGGCTCGAGCGCTACCGGATCGCCGACAAGGTGGCCTGAACGGCGCGCGGCGACGCGGCGGCGGGCGGTCCGCGCATCGATCGCGCGTGCCGCCGATCCGGCGCCGATGGATAGAATGGCGGTTCGTCCGGCCCGATTGCCTGGGCGAGCCGCCATTTTTTCATTTCGACAGAGGTGCCATGGGCGCACATGTCCCGTCGTCTCCCGATTCCGCCGCGCGGCCGCGCGCCCAGCAGGTCGCCCGCGTCGCGCTGTATGCGGCGCTGCTGGTGCTCGCGCTGTGGGTGATCCGCGACTTCCTTCCCGCCATCGCATGGGCGTGCGTGATCGCCATCGCGATGTGGCCGCTGCTGAAGTGCTTCGAATCGCACCGGCTGTTCCGCAATCGGCCGACGCTGATCGCGACCGTCATCACGGCGGCGATCTCGCTGCTCGTCGTGCTGCCGGTGGCGGTCGCGACGACCCAGGCGATCGCGCAGGCGCACGACCTGCGCGAGTGGCTGCACACGATCCAGGACAACGACATCCCGTTGCCGGACGTGATCGGCCGGTTGCCGTACGGCGCGACGCAGATCACCGAATGGTGGCAGGCCAATCTCGGCCATCCGCTGCATGCGGCCACCGCGATGCACGGCGTCAACGGCGAGAAATTCATCGCGTTCGGCCGGCAATTCGGCACGAAGCTCGCGCACGTGCTGCTCGAATTCGGTTTCATGCTCGTCACGCTGTTCGTGATCCTGCGCGCCGGCCACAAGCTGTCGGGTGCGTTGCTGCAGGGCGCGCGGCGCGCGTTCGGCCGTAACGGCGCGGAACTGATCGAGCGCATGGTCGCGGCCGTGTACGGCACTGTGACGGGACTCGTCGTCGTCGGGCTCGGCGAGGGCGCGCTGCTCGGCATCGCCTATGCGCTCGCGGGCGTGCCGCACGCGGCGCTGCTCGGGCTCGTCACGGCGGTCGCCGCGATGCTGCCGTTCTGCGCGCCGGTCGTGTTCTGCGGCGCGGCGCTCTGGCTGTTCGTGCAGGGGGCGACCATGTGGGCCGTCGCGATCGCGGTGCTCGGGTTCATCGTCGTGTTCGTCGCCGAGCACTTCGTGCGGCCGGTGCTGATCGGCGGTTCGACACGGCTGCCGTTCCTGCTCGTGCTGTTCGGCATCCTCGGCGGCGCCGAGACGTTTGGCCTGATCGGGCTGTTCGTCGGCCCCGCGCTGATGACGGTGCTGACGATGCTGTGGGCCGAATGGATCGCCTGATCGCGCATGCCGTTGCACCGGTTCGATACAACGGTGCGGTGGTGCGGATGCGCGTGCGCGCACGCCGGCTGCAACGATTGATGACGATTCAGCCGGCGCGAAGGCCCGCAAACGCAGGGATCCGGATAAAGATCTCTACATTTCTTTTCGATCCGGACCCAAAGGTCGAGTAGCATGGGGCTTTCGATCACGCCGGTATGGCGCAGCAGATTTCCCGAGCATGCGATTGATTCCGATGGCCCGTCCCGCAGCGACGCTGTCCCTGGCCGCCAGCTGCCTGATGTTGCATGGCTGTGCGTGGTTCGACTCGTGGCTGCCGTTCTCGTATTCGCGCACGCCGCTTGCACGGGCCGCGTCGCGGCACGGCGCGACGCGCGCCGACGTCGTCCGCGCCGCAGGCAACCCGCGCAGCGTCTGGATGGTCCGTAACGGCGGCGGCGTCTGCTACAACTACTTCATCGAGCACGGCAACGATCACCGCGCGTACTTCGTCGTGTTCGACAAGGCCGGCGTCGTCACGCAGTCCGGCTTCGATACCTGCATGGACGCCGATCGCAAGGGCACGCTTCAGTCTGGCAAGCGCGCGTCGCGCTAGTGCGGCGGCCACGCGCGGCGCGAGCCCGTCATATGGCCGTCACGCTATCGTGTCGACCACGCCGCCGTCGACGCGCAACGCCGCGCCGGTCGTGGCCGAGGCCTGCGGCGAGCATACGTACACGACCAGGTTCGCGACTTCCTCCGTCGTCGCCGGCCGCTGGATGATCGAACTCGCGCGTTCGCTGCGTACGAACTCCACGGCAATGTCGTCGATGCTGCGGCCCGTTTCGTCGGCCTGCGCCTTCAGCATCTCGCGCACGCCTTCCGACATCGTCGGCCCCGGCAGCACCGAATTGACGGTCACGCGGGTACCGGCCGCGAGCTTCGCGAGGCCGCGCGCGATCGACAGCTGCGCGGTTTTCGTGAACCCGTAATGAATCATGTCGACGGGGATGTTCAGGCCCGATTCCGACGAAATGAACACGATGCGCCCGGCATTGCGTTCGATCATCCCTTTCAGGTAATGCCGCGCGAGCCGCACGCCGGACATCACGTTGATCTGGAAAAAATGTTCCCATTCGGCGTCGTCGATGTCGAAGAACGCCTTCAGGCCGTAGATGCCCGCATTGTTGACGAGAATGTCGGCGTTCGGCGTGTGCTGCGTGACGCGCGCGACGCCGGCCGCGTCGGACAGGTCGGCGGCGACGCCGTCGAGGCTTGCGCCGGGCACGGCGTCGCGCAGTTTCCCGAGCGCGGACTGCACCGACGCGTCGCTGCGGCCGTTGACGACGACGTGCGCGCCGGCGCGCGCGAGCCCTTCGGCGATCGCGAACCCGATGCCGGCGGTGGAAGCGGTGACGACCGCGGTCTTGCCTTTCAGATCGATCTGCATGAGTGTACCGGTTGGAAGAGAAAGCGGAACCCGCCGCGTGTGCCGCGGCGGCCGAATTCAAAGCTTAGGCGATCCAGCCGCGAAGCGTCGGCTCGCTGTTGCGCGGCGCCGCACAGTCTTGTACGGTGAGCGTTCGCCGTTCGAACCGGGAGCCCGCCGCGTGAGCCGTACCGCCAACCGATCCGCCGTACCGTCGCCATTCTGGCGCGATACCGCGCTGCCGTTCATCGAGGCGCGTACCGTCGACGACGGGCGCGCGATCTGCTATGCGAAGCACACGCACGACACGTTTTCGGTGGGCGCGATCGTCGGCGGCACGAGCACGTACGTGAACGGCGCGACGCACGCGCACGTCGGGCGCGGCGTGCTCGTGATCATCGATCCGGAGCAGGTCCACGCATGCAATCCGTACGGTCCCGATGCGTGGGCGTACCGGATGGTCTATGTCGACGTGCCATGGCTCGCGCGGCTGCAACATTCGCTCGGTCGCGATCCGAATCGCGATTTTCACGGGTTTTCGCCGAAGTTGACCGAGCGCGGCGATCTGTTCGCGCAATTTGACGGCTTCTACCGCACGCTGGTGTCGCCCGGCATCGATGCGCTCGGCAAGGAGAGCGCGGCGGTCGAATTCTTCGCGGCGCTGCACGGCGCGCTCGATCGCGAACTGCCCGAGCCGCGGCCGGGAGACGACAACGTGAAGCTCGCGCGCGCGGCCGACTACATCGCCGCCCATTGCCGCGAGGCCGTCACGCTCGATGCGATCTGCGCGGCGGCCGACCTGTCGCCGTCGTACCTGATCCGCGCGTTCAATGCGCGTTACGGGATGACGCCGCATGCGTTCCTGATCGATCGGCGCGTGCAATACGGCCGCACCGAGTTGCGCCGCGGCCGGCCGATCGCCGAAGTCGCGCTCGACGCAGGCTTTGCGGACCAGGCGCATTTCCAGCGTGCATTCCGGCGAATCGCGGCCGCGACGCCGGGGCAGTACCGCAGCGCCAGGCGCTGAACGCGACGGCGGCTACACGTCGAGCAGAAACAGCGCGCTCCCCGCGAGCAGCAGCGCCATCAGCCGGTTGAACACGCGCATGCGCCGCGCGTTCGCGAGCCGGTGCCGCAGCGACGCGCCCGCATAACCCCAGGATGCGATCGACGCGAAGCAGATCACCAGATACAGCGCGGCGAACTGCCAGACCTGCGCGCGGTCGCCGTCGGATGCATACGCACCCATCGCGGCCACGCACGCGAGCCACGCCTTCGGGTTGAGCCACTGCATCGCCGCGCCGGCCGCCGCCGACGGGCCGGCCACGTCCGGATCGGCCGACAGCCGGCCGTCGTCGAGCGCGAGCCGCAGCGCCATGTATAGCAGGAACGCGATTCCCGACCACTGCGTGGCCGTCGTCAGCACGGGCCAGCGCGCGAGCGCCGCGTGCAGGCCGAGGCCGATCAGCAGGAACAGCGCGACGAAGCCCAGCGTCGCGCCGGCCGCGTAGCGCAAGCTGGCGCCGAGGCCGTGGCGCGCGCCCGCGCTGAGCGCGACGATGTTGACGGGACCGGGGGTGATCGACGAGGCGAGCGCGAACGCGGCCATCGAAAACAGCATGCTCATCAGGTGTCTCCATGCGACATGTTGAAAGTCGCATCGAGACTACGGGCGCCGCGTCGGCCCGTATTGAAGAAAACTGCCGTCGGCGGTGCGGTCGGTATTACGTCACGCTGAACCGCGCGAGGCGCTCACGGGCCGACCGAAAGCGACACGACGCAGGCGCTGCCGCCGACGCCATCGAGTCCCACTTCACGGATGGGCGGGCGTCGCCAGTGCGTCGAACGCGTCGGCTTCCGGAAGCCGGCGCCACGACTCCGGGCCGGCGTCGATTTCTTCGACCGTCAGCAGGCACGCATCGAGTTCGCGGCGCAACCGGACGTGATCGATCGACTGCCCGATGAACACGATTTCCTGTCGGCAATCGCCTGTCGGCTCTTCCCATTTCTTCAGCACACCCTCGCGACGATAGTCGTCGTGCGGCCAGTCCGACGGTGGCGTAAACCGCCACCATCGGCCGACGTAACCCCACTGGAACGTGTCGCCGGCCTGCACGAGCAGGGCGGTTTCGGCATATCGGTGCGCAGCCCACACATAGCCCTTGCAGCGAAGCAGTCGGCCGTTGGTCCAGGGGCGACGCAGCCATGCGAGCAGCCGCGCCGGATGAAACGGCGCACGTTCGCGATAGACCCACGACGCAATCCCGTACGCATCCGATTCCGACGGGCGTTCGTCGGCCTGCATGCGTTGCATCCATCCCGGCGATTCGGCGAGCGCCGGCAGATCGAAGCGCCGCGTATCCAGCACGTCCGACGGATCGACCTTGCCGTGCTGCATCGGCAGGATTCGCGCCGATGGATTCAGTGACGCCAGAATTGCGCGCAGCCGCTCGAAACCCGCGTGGCCGATCCGGTCGAGTCGGCTCACGAGGATCACGTTCGCATATTCGACTTGTTCGATCAGCAGGTCCGACAGCTTGCGCGGCGGATCGGCATCGTTGCCGTTCGAGAGCGGGGCGTCGCGCGTGACCGGTTCGGTCGACGCGATCATGTCCTCGAACGTCTCGCCGTTGACCACCGTGACGAGCGTGTCCAGCCGCGCGAGTTCGCTGAGGCTGAAACCGTCCCGGTCGAGAAACGCGAACGTCTCCGCCACCGGCATCGGCTCCGAAATGCCGGTCGACTCGATCAGCAGGTAATCGAAGCGATGCTGCCGCGCAAGCGTGCTGATCTGCTCGAGCAGATCGGCGCGCAGCGTGCAGCAGATGCAGCCGTTGCTCATTTCGACGAGTTCGTCCTCGCCTCGATGCAGCTCGACGTTGCGCCGCACGTCGTCGGCGTCGACGTTCACCTCGCTCATGTCGTTGACGATCACGGCGACCTTCAGGCCGGCGCGATTGCGCAGGATATGGTTCAGCAACGTCGTCTTCCCCGCGCCGAGGAAGCCGGACAGCACGGTGACCGGAATCCTCGGCGGCGGGGCGGCCGGCACGTGTCGATTCGCCGGCGTCGTCATGCGCTCTGCGCGGACGCGCGATCCAGGTAGCCTTCGAACAGGTCGACCACGACATAGCCGTCGTCGGCGGCATCGCCCCACAGATCCTTCACGCGGAACTCGACGTGATAGGTCGGCTGATGCGCGGCGCTGGTGTCGCCGTGGCCGATCGCGTCCGGGAACGGCCACGATTCGGTCGTCCGGTGCAGCACGACACCTTCCTTGCCGCGAACGTAGCCGGGCGCGCGGCTGTGCCCGCTGACGTGTTCGTCGCGAACCACGACGCGATCGCCGACCTCGAACCGCGTCGAGTCGGGCGGGGCCGCCCGGCCGCCGGATCGCGGCGGGTTCGCGAGCCGGAAGTGCGAACCGAGCGCGCGGTCGAGTTCGTCCTGCGTGAGCACGCCGGTTTCGACGAGCAATGTCGCGGTCGCGATCACGTAGCGCTCGTAGTAGCGCGTGCCGGCGTGCTGGCGCACGTCGATGCGTTCGACTGCGTGACGTACCTCGTCGACGCTGAATTTTTTCAGTTGATCCACGCCGACGAACATCAGGCTGTATGCGAGATGCTCCCAGTCTTCCTTGAAGACCGGTTTGTAGCCGAGACTGTTGATCGTATGCGGCACCGGGCCGAAACCCTGGAATCCGCCGAGGTCGTGAAAGCCGTCCATATAAGATCTCCGAATTGAAGGTCGAGAGCGAAACGTGGTGCGCGTCAGTGCGCGCGCGGCAGCGCCACGCCGATCAGCACGTCCTTCGTGACGAGCGTGCGCAGTTGTTCCTCGGTCATGTGCTCGCTGCCGGCCGGCCGCACGGGCAGCACGAGATAGCGGCTTTCGGCGGTCGTATCCCAGACCTTCACGACGACGTCGTCGGGCAGGTCGGTGCCGAGCTCCCGCAGCACCGTGCGTCCTTCGCGGACGAGCCGCGCACGATATTCGAAGCCCTTGTACCACTCGGGCGGCAGCCCGAGCACCGGCCAGTTCGTGCATGAGCACAGGCTGCAGACGATCACGTTCTTCAGCGTCGGCGTGTCTTCGAGCGCAACGATGTATTCGCCCTGCGGGCCGGTGTAGCCGAACTGCGCGCACGCGGCCGTGCCGTCCTTCAGCAGAAGTTCGCGAAATGCCGGATCGACCCACGCGCGCGCGACGATGCGCGCGCCATTGGCCGGATCCCAGGTCGTGGACATCAGCTCGGTCAGACCTTCGATATAGCCGTCGGGAATCAGGTTCTTCTCTTTCATCACGCGAAACAGCGCCCAGGCGCGTTCGCCGGGCGTCGAGGCTGTTTCCTCGGAAGGAATCGTGTTCATCGTGGGGCTCCTTGTCGTAGTTCGGGGCGACCGCCGCCACGACGTTGCGACTGCCGTGGCGGGGGATGGGCGCGTCATGTCGGTCACGCTCGACGAGCAGGGTAAGAAGAGAAAAAACGCGGTTCTTTGCCGGCACGGATCGGAAACTATGCCGAGACGGCCCCGTTGCGCGGCAGGCGCCGATGCGCAACGCATACGCGGCGATTCGCAACGATTCGCGGCATCGACCGCGCGCCCGGCACGAAACGGCGGCCGCCGGCGCACGTTTTGCGCCCGCTGCAGGCCGCTGGCGGAGGAGGCCCGCCACAGCCAATTTCTTGTTCCGCCGGAAAACAGAAATGCGGATTTTGCCTTTCTATTCTCACCCTCAAGCGACGGCCGTTCGATGTCGCGAATCGTCGGCACTCCCTCGAGTACCGGCGGAACAACAGTCAGCCAGCACCCCGCGATTCCACGCTCCGGCAACGGTCTCCATTGGTCGTACGTCGAGCGTGGCGGTGTCTGCGCATCCAGGTGAGGAGCATGATGGACAACGTGAACAGAATGAAACTGAAGCGAATCGCGCGGTGGATCGGCCTGTCGCTGATGGTCGTCGCATCGCATTACGCGGGCGCGGTCGAGGTCGATCCCGGCGACTACGAGCAGTATCCGGTCGGCGCGACGATCGGCGTGCTGTACTACAACTATTCCGCGACGAACGCGTACTACGCGAATGGCCACCGGACGTCCGATTTCGACCTGCAGTCCAATGTCGGCATCGCCCGCCTGCTGCATGTGTTCCAGCTCACCGACAGGCTCACGATCGATCCGCAGGTGTTGCTGCCGTTCGGTCACATCAGCAGCTTCGGCAGCGCTGGCGCGCTTGGCAGTACGAACGGTGTCGGCGACGTGATCCTGACCGCGCCGTTGAAATTCCGGCTGAACGAAGCGAAGGACGTCGTCGCCGCGACGGTCTACGTTTACGCGCCGACCGGAAGTTACGACCAGAACCGTGGGCTCAATCTCGGCGCCAACCGCTGGTCGCTCGATTTCCAGGCAGCCTACGTCAAGCACTTTTCGCCGCAGTGGGCACTCGATCTCGTCGGCGACGCGATCTGGTACGGCAACAACACGTCGTACGGCGCGAGCGGTGCGACGCTCCATCAGCGGATGAGCTACAGCGCCCAGGCGATGGTGCGTTACATGCCCGATCCGGGCACGTCGCTCGGTATCGGCATCACCCAGCTCTGGGGCGGAGAAACCAGCGTCGACGGCGCGGACAACAACGACGCGCTGCGCACGACGCGCCTGCGGATCACCGCGGCGAAGTTCGTGACGAAGGCCGACCAGGTGCAAATCCAGCTCGGCACCGACCTGAGCGTGCGCAACGGCCCGAAGAACAGCGTGCTCGCCGGCCTGCGTTACGCGCACATCTTCTGACGGTCCGCATGCGCCGGGATATGGCCGGTGCATGTCGTTCGTTGCGCCCACGTCGAACCCTCGACACCCGATTCCCTTTCCAGAGAGGTCATGCATGGAATCCGCCATCGACAAACACCTGATCTGCCCGCGGAAGTTGTCACGCCGCGTCGCCGACGATTACCAGCCGCCGTTCCCGATGTACGTCGCCCGTGCCGCCGAAGACCTGAGCCAGGTCGTGATGGGCTATTTCGGCGTGCAGTATCGCGGCGCCGACAAGCGCGCGGCGGCGCTGGCCGCGTTGCGCCGGATCGTCGCCGATTTCGGCGCGCAGGACGGCCCGAACAATTTCGACCTGACGCAGCACACCGACGACGAGGACCACGAGAACCTGATTGCCGTCGGCTACTGGCGCGATCCGGCCGCGTATGCGCGCTGGATTGCGTCGCCGGCGCTCGTCGAATGGTGGGCCTCCGACGCACGCCTCGCGGACGGGATCGGCTACTTCCGGGAAATCGTCGCGCCGCGCGCCGAGCAGTTCGAGACGCTTTACGCATTTACGAGCGATTTCCCCGGCGTCGGCGCGATCATGGACGGCGTCAGCGGCGAGATCGAGGAGCACGGCTACTGGGGATCGATGCGCGACCGGTTCCCGATCTCGCAGACGGACTGGATGAACGCGAACGGCGAGTTGCGCATCGTCGACGGCGATCCGGCTCGCGGCGGCCGCGTGGTCGTACTGGCACACGACAACATCGCGCTGATTCGGTCCGGTCAGGACTGGCGCGCCGCGGAGACTGACGAGCGCCGACTGTATCTGGAGGAGATCGAGCCGACGCTGCGCAGCGGAATGGAGTTCCTGCGCGACAACGGCAAGGACGTCGGCTGCTACAGCAACCGCTACGTGCGCTCGATCGATCTCGACGGCAACGAGCTCGACGAGAGTTACAACATCGGCCACTGGCGCTCGCTCGACCGCCTCGAGCGGTGGGCCGAATCTCACCCGACGCACCTGCGGATCTTCGTCACGTTCTTCCGCGTCGTCACCGGGCTGTCGAAACTGCGGCTGTATCACGAGGTTTCCGTCTTCGACGCAAAGCATCAGGTCTACGAATACGTGAACTGTCATCCGCGCACCGGGCTGATGCGCGACGCCGTCGCCGTCGCGCGATGAATCCCGCCGGCGCCGCCCAGGCTCGCGGCGCCGCTTACCGAACTGGAGAACGTCGATGGCCATCAAACGCCCGACCCGCGAACAACTGTCCGACATTGCAGCCGGCTTCGGCTTTCATGTCGATTCCCGCCAACTCGCCGAATACGACGATGCGCTGCAGGCGAACTTCGACGCGTACGACGCGATCGACGCGCTGCCCGACCATCTGCCCGTCGTCGCGTATCCGCGCACGCCCGGCTACCGCCCGGAAGGCGACGAGAACCGTTACGGCGCATGGGCGCGCAAGAGCACGATCCATGGCGCCGCCGACGGCAAGCTGCGCGGCAAGACGGTGGCCGTGAAAGACAACATCTGCGTCGCCGGTGTGCCGATGCGCAATGGCGCGAGCACGTTCGAGGGCTACGTGCCCGATATCGACGCGACCGTCGTCACGCGGGTGCTCGACGCCGGCGCGACGATCGCCGGCAAGGCGACCTGCGAGTACTACTGTTTTTCCGGCGGCTCGCACACGAGCGCGTCGGGGCCGGTGCACAATCCGCGTAAGGCCGGATATTCGTCAGGCGGCTCGTCGTCCGGCAGCGGCGCGCTGGTCGCGAGCGGCGAGGTCGACATGGCGCTCGGCGGCGACCAGGGCGGCTCGGTGAGAATCCCGTCCGCCTATTGCGGCATCTACGGGATGAAGCCGACGCATGGGCTCGTGCCGTACACCGGCGCGATGCCGATCGAGGCGACCGTCGATCATCTCGGGCCGATGACGGGCAGCGTGCTCGACAACGCGCTGCTGCTCGACGTCATCGCGGGCGACGACGGGCTCGATCCGCGCCAACGGATGTTGCCGCCGCGCGCCGATTATCTCGGCGCGATCCGCGACGGCATCGCGGGCCTGCGGATCGGCATTCTGCGCGAGGCGTTCGGACTCGCGAATTCGGAGAGCGTGGTCGACGAGGCCGTGCGGGTCGCCGCGCTCCGGTTGCGCAAGCTGGGCGCGAGCGTCGACGAAGTGTCGGTGCCGCTGCATGCGGCCGGCACCGCGATCTGGCTGCCGATTGCGGCCGAGGGTGCGACGCAGCAGATGATGAAGGGCAACAGCCATGGCTTCAACTGGGGCGGCCTGTACGTGACCGGCATGATCGATCATCACGCGGGCTGGCGCGAGCGCGCCGACGAGCTGCCGGATACCGTGAAGGTGACGATGCTGCTCGGCGAATATTTCACGAGCCGGTATCGCGGGCGCTACTACGCGAAGTGCCAGAACCTCGCGCGACGCTTGCGAGCGGATTACGACGCGGCGCTGCAATCGTATGACGTATTGCTGATGCCGACCGTCCCGATGCGCGCGTCGGAACTGCCGAAGCCCGGCTGTGCGATGTCCGAGTCGTTGACGCGGGCGTTCGAGATGCTCGCGAATACCGCGCCGTTCGACGTGTCCGGGCATCCGGCCATGTCGCTGCCGTGCGGGGTGGCCGACGATCTGCCGATCGGGCTGCAGCTGGTCGGGCGCCGCTTCGACGAGGCGACGCTCTACCGCTGCGCCTATGCGTATGAACAGTCTTCCGACTGGCGTCAGACGACGTTCGCGTGACATGCGGCGCGGCAGCGCATCGCCGCCGCGCCGCATGTCGGTCCGACCGGCAACGCGGCTTGCACGGTTGCCGATTGGACAAGGCGCTTTTGAACGGGCACGCTACCGGCTGCATGTTGGCTAAACGATGTGGGGCACGACCATGACGATGCGTCCTTTTCCGCGCGCCGCGAGCGGCGACGCGCCCGGCCCGGCGGCCGACGACAGTCCGCCGGACCAATGGACGAATTCGGCGATCGAGGTGGCGACCGACGGCTCGGTCAGCCAGCGTATCGAGTTTTGGCGCGAGACGATTCTGCGTTTGTTCGCGGACGTGCAGATCGCGGCCGTGCAGAAAGCCGATTTCTTCGGCCAAGTGCGGCAGCGCAAATGCGAAAAGATGCGGATCTCGGAAATCTACGCCAGCGAGCAGGCCGTGATCCGGCGCTATCGCCAGGCGCGCAGCGAGTATGAGGACAAGTATTTCGGCGTATTGATGCTCGAGGGCAGCCAATCGGTCGAGCAGGACGGCAAGATCGTCACGCTGCACCCCGGGGATTTCGCGATCTACGACGCGACCCGGCCTCACCACCTGCAGTTCGGCCAGTCGTGGCGCGAGATCGTCGTCAGCATTCCGCGTGCGACGCTGAACCAGCTCGTCGTCGGGATGGAGCACCGCACGGCCTGCCCGACGCATACCGGGCAGGGCGTCGGCAGCGTCATGCGTGCGTTTCTCGAGCAGATGTCGTCGCAGATCGGCAGCGTGACCGAGGACGAGATGCGGCAGTTGTCGGATACCGCGATCTCGCTGATCGCGATGACCCTCGGGGGCATGCAGCGCAACGACCTCGCGCAATCGAGGATGAAGACGTTGACGCTGACGCGGGTGAAGCGGCATCTGCTCGAGCACCTGCACGATCCGGAGCTGAGCCCGATGATGATCGAGCGGTCGATCGGGATTTCGTCGCGGTACATCAACAAGCTGTTCGAGGCCGAAAACACGTCGCTGATGCGTTACGTATTGAACCTGCGACTCGAGCGGTGCGCGCAGGATCTCGCGAATCCGCAATGCGCGGTGCTGCGCGTGTCCGACATCGCGTTGCGCTGGGGATTCAACGACATGTCGCATTTCAGTCGCGTGTTTCGCGAGCGGTTCGCGATGTCGCCGCGGGCGTGGCGCGAGCAGGGCGGCAAGCCGCGCGCGTAACGCGTCGTCCTGGGCCGCGTTCGCGGCAGGCAAGCGCCGATCGGAAGCGGCTGGACGTCGACAGGCGTGGCCGCCGCGGCCGCCGTCAATGCAACGCGCGCGGCACGTGCGCCGGGCGAGCGCCGTGCGGATCAGCGGAATCGCTGGAATCGGCCGGGGCGTCGGCCGCGCGCAGCGGCCCGCCCGACCACGGCTGCGTCGACACCGAGAAGCCGAACGTATTGACGCCGCCGGAACACGCGACGAACACGCCGCCGCCGTGCATCTCGGCCACGGCCTTGACGATCGACAGCCCGAGCCCGTGGTTTTCCTTGCTGTTCGCGCGCGCTTCCTCGAGCCGGTAGAAGCGCTCGAACACGTGCGAGCGCTGCACCGGATCGATCGGCTCGCCGGGGTTCGACACGGCCATCTCGACGAGCGTGTCGCGGCGCGCGATCGTCACGTTCAGCGTCGCGCCCGGCGCCGAATGCTGGATCGCGTTGATCAGCAGGTTCGTCATCGCGCGGCGGAACAGCGACGGATCGACGGCCGCGCGCGCATCGCCGTGCAGTTCGGCGCGCAACCGCGCCTCGTCGAGCGGGATCTCGAGGAAGTCGAGCATGCGCCGCACCTCGTCGGCGAGCGACACGTCCTTCAGGTCGGTCGCGCGTTCGCCGCGGTCGCTGCGCGACAGGAACAGCATGTCGTTGATGATCACGCGCAGCCGCTCGAATTCCTCGAGGTTCGACTGCAGCGTCTGGCGCATCCGGTCGACCGAGCGGTCGCGGCTCGTCAGCGCGACCTGGGTCTGGCCGATCAGGATGCTGATCGGCGTGCGCAACTCGTGCGCGACGTCCGCGTTGAACGCTTCGAGCCGCGCGTAGGTTTGCTGGATGCGTTCGAGCGCGCCGTTGAACGACGTCGCGAGATCGCGCAGCTCGGTCGGCAGCGCGTCGGTGTGCAGCCGCTGGCGGCGGTTCGTCGCGCTCACGCTCGCCGCGTCCTGCGACAGCCGATCGAGCGGCGCGAGCCCGAAGCGCGCGACCGCGCGGCTCAGCAGCAGCGTGATGACGGTGGCCGTCGCGATCAGCGCGGCCAGCGTCCAGCCGAAGCGGCGCAGCATCCGCTGCGTACGCTCGCACGACGTCGCGACGACCAGTTGCAGCGTCGGCCGCTCGCCGGCGCCGGCCAGCGTGACGGTTTTCGTCATCACCGCGTAGCTGCTGTCGTTGAGCTGATAGCGCTGGAACGCGCCGAACGGCGGATCGAGCGGCACGCCGTTGACGGGGCTGCCGAAGCGGAACGCGGGGTCGGTGCTGATCACCTGATAGTGCGTCGAGCCGTCGGGCGGTTCGAGATCGGCGAGTTTTTCCTGCATCAGGCGGCCGCGCGTGGCGGTGGTCGCGTGCGACACGATCATCGCGGCGACCTTGGCGCGCGTGTCGAGCGTCGCGCGCAATTCGGCGAACAACTGGCGCTCCATCATCACGAACAGCCCGCAGCCGACCAGCGTGAACACGAGCAGCGACACGATGCCGAACATCGCCGAGAGCCGCAGGATGATCGAGCGTTTCATGCGCGCCGCTCCGTGTCGCCGTCGTCGCGCGCCTCGAGCACGTAGCCCATCCCGCGGATCGTGTGCAGCAGCTTGTCCGCGAACGGGCCGTCGAGTTTCGCGCGCAGGCGCTTGATCGCCGTCTCGACCACATTCGCGTTGCTGTCGAAGTTCACGTCCCACACGAGTTCGGCGATGGTCGTTTTCGACAGCACCTCGCCGCTGCGTCGCGCGAGCACGCCGAGCAACTGGAATTCCTGCGCGGTCAGGTCGAGCCGCGCGCCGTCGCGGGTCGCGCGGCGGCCGATCAGGTCCACGCGCAGGTCGCCGATCGAGATCAGCGTCGATTCCTGCACACGCGCGCGGCGCGTCAGCGCACGCAGCCGTTCGATCAGTTCGAGGAACGAGAACGGCTTGGTCAGGTAGTCGTCGGCGCCGCCGCGCAAGCCCCGCACGCGATCGTCGACACGGTCGCGCGCGGTCAGCATGATCACCGGCGTTTGTTTCTGCGCGCGCAACACGCGCAGCACGCCGAAGCCGTCGAGCTTCGGCAGCATCACGTCGAGCACGACCACGTCGTAGTCGAATTCGACGGCTTTCCACGCGCCGTCCTCGCCGTCGAGCGCGGTGTCGACGACCCAGCCTTCCTCGGTCAGGCCGCTCTTCAGGTATTCGACGACTTTCGGTTCGTCTTCGACGATCAGCACTTTCATGGTGGTTGTCCGCGTAACCAGGTTAAGGGCGGGTCAAGGGCCGACGCTCGCGCCGCGCGGTGGGGCCGCCGACGCGACGTCGGACGGCGCGGGGCCGTTCGACGCAGCGCCGTCCCAGCCGCCGCCGAGCGCCTTCGCGAGAAACACGACGAGCGCCGCGCGCTGGCCCTGGATCTGCACGGCCTGGCGCTCGCTCGTCAGCAACTGCTGCTGGGCCGTCAGCACGTCGATGAACGGCGTCAGGCCGCCCGCGTAGCGGTCCTGCGCGAGCGACACGAGCTTGCGCGCGTCGTCGACGGCCGCCGACGCCTGCTGCGCCGCCTGCGCGAGCACCGACAGGCCGGTCACCGCATTTTGCACCTCCTGGAACGCGGTGAGCACGGTCTGCCGGTAGCTGGCCTGCGCGGCGACGTAGCCGGCCTGCGCGAAATCGACGCCGGCCTTCAGCTTGCCGCCCTCGAACAGCGGCTGGCTGAGCGAGCCGCCGACCGACCACAGCAGCGCCGGCACGGTGAACAGGCCGGCGAAGCGCGTCGCGTCCCAGCCGATGTCCGGCGACAGCGTGATGCGCGGGAAATACGCGGCGCGCGCGACGCCGATCTGCGCGTTCGCGGCGGCCATCGCGCGCTCGGCCGACGCGACGTCGGGGCGCCGCTGCAGCAGGTCGCTCGGCATGCCGGTCGGCAGCGCGGGCGCGTTGATCGGCACCACGCGCGGCGGCAGCGAGAACGCGGGGGCCGGCGTGCCGACCAGCGTCGCGATCGCGGTTTCGACCTGCGCGCGCTGCTGGATCAGCAACTGCGCCTGCGTGCGCGTCGCGTCGAGCTGCGCGCGCTGCTGCAACAGGTCGAGGCCCGACACCGCGCCGAGGCCGTGGCGCGCGCTCACGTAATCGAGCGCCTTTTGTTGCAGTTCGATCGAGCGCCTGACGACGTCGATCTCGGTATCGAGTTCGCGCAGCGCGAAATAGCTCGATGCGAGATCGGCGCTCAGCACGAGGCGCGCATTCGCGAAATCGTCGCGCGCCTGCTCGGAGCTGGCCTGCGCGGCTTCGACGTTGCGCCGCACCCGGCCGAACAGGTCGAGTTCGTAGCTGACCGCCGCGCCGACCTGGATCTCGTTCTGCACGGTCGACATGCTCTTCGTCGCGTAGTTGGTCTGCGGCCGGTCGGCGGAGATCCTGAAGCGCTGGCCGCTCGCGTTCAGCCCGACGGCCGGATACTGGGCGGACGCGACCGACGCGAGCGTCGCCTTCGCCTGGTCGTAGCGCGCGGCGACCGCCTTCAGGTTCTGGTTGTTGCGCAGCGCATCGGCTTCCAGCGCGTCGAGCTGGGCGTCGCCGAACGCGGTCCACCAGGCCGGATCGAGCGGCGCGCGGGCCGGCGCGGCCGGTTGCCAGTATCCGTCGGCCGGGTCGAGCCGCCACGCGGCCGGCGTGTCGACGGCCGGGCGCCGGTAATCCGGGCCGAGCGTGCAGCCGGCGAGGGCGACCGCCGCGACGATCGCGACGGCGCCGACCGCGGCCGGGTGCACGCGGGTGCGTATCGCACTCACGACTTCGCTCCCGCGACGGCCGAGGCCGGCTGCGCCGCCGGCGCCTGCTCGACGACCGCGTCGCCGGTCGCGAGCGCGTCGCTCGGGTTCGCGACGAGGCGATCGTTCGGCGTGATCGGCCCGTCCACTTCGAGCGTCTGCCCGATCGTGCGCACGACCGTCACCTGTTTCAGCCGGACCTTGCCGTTCGCATCGACGGTCGCGACCGTCGGGCCTTCGGCGCGGAACAGCAGCGTATTGGCCGGCACCTGCAGGCGGCCGACCGGCGTCATCGGCAGCGTCGCCTGCACGTATGCGCCGGGCAGCAGCCGCCCGTCCGGGTTCGGCAGCGTGATCTCGATCTGCAGCGAGCGCGTCGCGACGTCGATTGCCTGCGACGTGCGCGTGATCGTCCCGTCGAAGGTCCGCCCCGGCAGCTCGGCCTGCGCAACGCTCACGTGCTGGCCGACCTTCACCTGCTGCGCATACGCCTGCGGCACCTGCACGTACAGGCGCAGCCGGTCGGCCTGCACGACCGTGAACAGCGCGCGGCCGGCGTTGCCCGAATTGACGAGATCGCCGACGTCGACGTTGCGCTGCGTGACGATCCCGTCGATCGGCGCGACGATCCGCTGGAAACCCTTCAGCTCGGTGAGGCGGCGCATGTTCGCGTCGGCCGCGGCGAGGTTCGCGGCGCCCTGGCTGAACGCGCCTTGGCGGTCGTCGAGTTCCTGCTGCGACACGGCATCGCGCTGGCGCAACTGCTGCGCGCGGTCGAACGACGTCTTCGCGAGCGCGAGCGCCGCTTGCGCCTGCTGGCGCTGCGCGGTGGCCTGCGCGAGTTCCTGGTTCAGCTCGGGCGTGTCGAGTTCGGCGAGCGTTTGCCCCTGCTTCACGTGCGCGCCGATGTCGGCCTGCCAGCGCAGCACGTAGCCGCTGGCGCGCGCATAGATCGGTGCCTCGACGAAGCCGCGCAGCGTGCCCGGCAGCGTCAGCTTGCCGCCGGTGGCCGCGTCGACCGGATGCACGACGGTTACGTACTGGCGCGTGTTCTGCTCGGCGACCGCGTCGAGGTGGTGCCGGTTCAGCACGTTGACGACGATGGTGCGCGCGGCGCCCGCAACGAGCAGCACGCCGATCACGATCGCGACGATCCGCCCGCGTCGCGACACCGACGCGCGCGCCGGCAGGTGCATGCCGTGTTCGTCCACCTGGATGCCGACGGCGCTGTGATGTTTCTCTTCCATGAATTCAACCAATTCAACCGGGTAGTGGGGCGAAAGTCAGTGACCGGCCTGGCGCGCGCGCCGCCGGGCCAGCCGCGCATGCACGCCGCCGAACACGAGCGGCACGAACAGCAACGTCGAAACGGTCGCGAACAGCAGCCCGCCGATCACCGCGCGGCCGAGCGGCGCGTTCTGCTCGGCGCCTTCGCCGAGACCGAGCGCCATCGGCACCATCCCGATGATCATCGCGAGCGCCGTCATCAGCACCGGGCGGATCCGTGTCGCGCCGGCTTCGAGCGCGGCCGTGAGCGGCGGCGCGCCGGCCGCGAGGCGTTGCCGCGCGAACGAGACGACGAGAATGCTGTTCGCGGTCGCGACGCCGACCGTCATGATCGCGCCCGTCAGCGCGGGCACGCTCAGGTGCGTGCCGGTGATGAACAGCATCCACGCGATGCCGGCGAGCGCGGCCGGCATCGCGCTGATGATGATCAGCGGATCGAGCCACGACTGGAAATTGACGACGATCAGCAGGTAGACGAGCACGATCGCCATCGCGACGCCCGCGCCGAGGCCGACATACGACGTGCGCATCGTCTCGATCTGTCCGCGCATCGTGAGGTCGGTGCCGCGCGGCAGCGTCGCGCGCGCGTCGGCCACGATGCGGTCGATCTCGCCCGCGACCGCGCCGAGATCGCGGCCCTCGACGCTCACGTACACGTCGATCGCCGGGCGGATGTTGTAGTGCGTGATCACGGCCGGGTTCACGGTGCTGCGCACCTGCACCAGGTTGCCAAGCAGTTGCAGCGGCATGCCCGTGCGGCCGCTGGCGGAGATCGGCGTGCCGAGCAGGTCGTCGACCGACGACAGGTTGTATTGCGGGGTCTGGATCTGCAGCGGGTATTGCACGCCGGTGCGCGGGTTGATCCAGAACGACGGCGTCGTCTGCGAACTCCCCGACAGCGAGATCAGCATGTTCTGCGCGACGTTCTGCGCGGAGAGATTGAGCTGCTGCATGCGCGTACGGTCCATGTCGGCCAGCAGGGTCGGTTCGTCGTTACGTTGCAGCACGTGCACGTCGACGGCGCCGGGGATTTGCCTGATCTTTTTCATCAGGCTGCTCGCAATCGTCATGTTACTCGCGAGATCGTTGCCGAGCACCTGCACGTCGATCGCGGCCGGCTGCCCGAAGTTGAGGATCTGCGTGATGATGTCCGACGGCTGGAAGAAGAACTCGACGCCCGGGAAGCGCTGCGGCAGCAGCGTGCGCAGCGTCTCTACGTAATGCGCGGTCGCGCGATGGCCGGGCTTCAGCGCGATCAGCAGCTCGCCGTCGAGCGTGCCGATCGTGCCGGCGTTGCTGTACGACAGGTTGATGCCGCTCACCGGCAAGCCGAGGTTGTCGACGATCGCGCCGAGCTCGTCGGGCGGCACGGTTTCGCGGATCACGCGCTCGACCTGGTCGGCGAGCCGCGCGGTTTCCTCGATCCGGTAGCCGGTCGGCGCACGCACGTGCAGCCGGAGGTTGCCGGAATCGGCGTTCGGGAAGAAGTCGCGGCCGAGCGCGAACACGAGGCCCGTCGACAGCACGCAGAAGGCGAGGAAGCACAGCGCGTAGAAGCGGCGGCGCACGAGCAGGATGCTGAGCAGCACGATGTACCACGCGCGCAGCCGTTCGAACGCGTGGTTGAACGCGTGATGGATGCGCGCGAAGCGCGACGTCGAAGCGGCGGGGCCGGTGCTCGCCTGCTGCGGGCGGAACAGCAGCATCGCGAGCGTCGGCACGAGCGTGCGCGACAGCACGTACGACGCGAGCATCGCGAACACGACGGCTTCCGCGAGCGGCACGAACAGGAAGCGCGCGACGCCCGTCAGGAAGAACATCGGCACGAACACGATGCAGATGCACAGCGTCGACACGAGCGCGGGCACCGCGATCTCGCCGGCGCCTTCGAGAATCGCTTCGTGCAGGTCGGTACCGAGGTGCAAGTGCCGCTCGATGTTCTCGATCGTGACGGTCGCATCGTCGACGAGAATGCCGACCGCGAGCGCGAGCCCGCCGAGTGTCATGATGTTGATGGTCTCGCCGAGCGCGGAGAGCGCGATCAGCGACGTGAAGATCGACAGCGGGATCGAGATCGCGATGATCAGCGTGCTGCGCCAGTTGCCGAGGAACAGCAGGATCATCATCGCGGTCAGCACGGCGGCGATCAGCGCCTCGTGGATCACGCCCTGGACGGCCGCGTTCACGAACACCGACTGGTCGAACAGCGGCGTGATCGTGAGCCCTTCGGGCAGCGTCGGGATCACCTTCGGCAGCAGCGCCTTCAGGTCCGACACGACCTTGAGCGTCGACGCGTCGCCGCTTTTCAGGATCGAGATCAGCACGCCGCGCTGGCCGTTCTGGCGCACGACGTTGGTCTGCGGCGCGAAGCCGTCGCGCACCGCCGCGACCTCGCGCAGGTAGGTCGTCGCGCCGTTGATCGTCTGGACCGGCAGGTCGCTGATGTCGGCGACCGTATCGGCCGACGCGTTCGTGTCGATCCGGTATTCGGTCTGGCCCATCTTCGCGGTGCCGGTGGGCAGCACGAGGTTCTGCGCGTTGACCGCGTTGACGATGTCGGCCGGCGTGAGCCCCTTCGCTTGCAGCGCCCGCGGATCGAGGTCGATCGCGACCACGCGCGTACGACCGCCGTACGGAAACGGAATCTGCACGCCCGGCACCGTGATCAGCTGCGGGCGCAGGAAGTTGAGCGCGATGTCGGCGAGCGACTGTTCGCTGAGCGTCTTGCTCGACAGCCCGAGCTGGATCACCGGAATGCTCGACGCGGAATAGGTGATCACGAGCGGCGGCGTCGCGCCCTGCGGCATCTGCCGCACGATCGCCTGCGCGGACGACACCGTCTGCGCGATCGCCGTCTGCACGTTCGCGCCCGGTTGCAGGAACACCTTCACGACCGCGATGCCGGGCAGCGACGTCGATTCGACGTGCTGGATGTTGTTGACGGTCGTCGTCAGGATCCGTTCATGGACGGACGTGATGCGGTTGGTCATCTCCGTCGCGGAGAAGCCGCTGTAATTCCAGATCACGCTGATCACGGGGATGTTGATCGCGGGCAGCACGTCGACCGGTGTGCGCATCAGCGCAAGCGGGGTGGCCAGCACGATCATGATGGCCATCACGATGAACGTGTAGGGGCGCCTGAGCGCGAGATTGACGATCCACATGGAGGCAGCGGGGCAGGCGGTGATCGGGCGGCGGTGAAGGGAACCCGAATGATAGGCGTCGGCCCGCAACGGGTTACTGTCGCGAAACTGGCGGAATCGTCAGGTTGGGGCGCGCCGGCCGTCGGCCGATTCCGCAGACGGAATGCGCGGGCGAGATGGCGACGGTTTCGCGCATCGGGCGGCGCTCACAGCTGCTCCATGCCGAAGCGCGCGAGCGCGTCGAGCTCGACGACCTCGATCTGGTTGTACGCGAGCCGCAGCGCGCCGAGCTTCTCGAGCTGCTGCAGCGCCTGGTTGATCCGCTGGCGCGACACGCCGACGAGCATCCCCAGTTCCTCCTGCGAGATCGACAGCGACGGGCCGGTATCCGGATACAGCGCGGGGTTGAAGAGCTGCGCGAGCGCCTGCGCGACGCGCGCGTCGACGTCGAGCAGCCGGCTGTTCTGGATCGACGCGATGAATTCGCCCATCCGGTTGTTCAGCTGATGAATCACGAAGCGCGTGAACGGCAGGCTCGTGTCGAGCAGCGCATGGAACGTGTCGACCGGCACGAACAGCACGGTCGAGCGCTGGATCGCGACGACCTCGTACTTGCGCAGCTCGCGCTTGATCACGCTGCCTTCGCCGAACCAGCCGCCCGACGGCACGCCGGAAAACGTGCAGCCGCGTCCGGACACGTTGAAGATCGCGAGCTTCAGCAGCCCTTGATGGACGCCGATCCAGTATTCGGACGGCGCGAGCCGGTGCGCGATCACGTCGCCGGCGTCGCACTGTTCGACGTGCGATTGGGCGAGCACGAGCGCCTGGTGTTCGGGCGCCAGCGTGCGGAACCACGCGCACTGGCCGAACAGCGTCGCGAGCGGCGGCACCGGGCCCGGTTCGGGGAGCGTGTCGGCCGGCTGGGCGGCCGCGTCGGGATGGTCGTGCATGGGTGCGGGTTTGCGAGGATAGGGATAACGCGCAGCGCTCGAGCGGCACTCTGTCGTTTCGATGACAGACGGCTCACAATAGCGCCCGTTAGGCTGTCGGCAATTGAACCACATCAAGACGATCCGGGGTGCACGCATCCCGGTGGACAGAACACGGGAGACAGGATCATGACGCAGATGTTCGAGGCCGGGCTCGGCCGCCGCGATGCCAATTACGTACCGCTCACCCCGATCGATTTCCTGATCCGCGCGGCCGAAGTCTACGGCGAGCGCCTCGCGATCGTGCACGGCGACGTGCGGCGCACGTGGGGCGAGACCTGCACGCGCGCGAAGCAGCTGGCGAGCGCGCTCGCGCAGGCCGGCGTCGGCCGCGGCGACACGGTCGCGGTACTGCTGCCGAACATCCCGGCGATGGTCGAGGCGCACTTCGGCGTGCCGATGGCCGGCGCCGTGCTGAACACGATCAACACGCGGCTCGACGTGTCGTCGGTGCTGTTCATGCTGCGTCACGGCGAGGCGAAGGTGCTGATCGTCGACACCGAATACGCGGAGGTCGCGCATCGCGCGGCGCTCGAGGTGCCGGGCCTGAAGATCGTCAGCGTGGCCGACGCGATGCCGGCCGACCCCGACCGTTTCGCGGACGCGACCGACTACGAGACATTCGTGGCCGGCGGCGACCCCGACTACGCATGGACGCCGCCCGCCGACGAATGGGAGGCGATCGCGCTGAACTACACGTCGGGCACGACCGGCGACCCGAAGGGCGTCGTCTACCATCATCGCGGCGCGTATCTCGCGGCGATCAGCAACATCCTCGAATGGGACATGCCGAAGCACGCGGTGTATCTGTGGACGCTGCCGATGTTCCACTGCAACGGCTGGTGTTTCCCGTGGGCCGTCGCGGCGCGCGGGGGCGTGAACGTGTGCCTGCGCAAGTTCGACGCGAAGACCGTGTTCGACCTGATCCGCCGCGAGCGCGTCACGCATTACTGCGGCGCGCCGATCGTGCAGAGCGCGATCGCGAACGCGCCGGCCGAGTTGCGCGCGGGGATCGACCATACGGTGCACGCGATGGTCGCGGGCGCGGCGCCCGCGCCGGCCGTGATCGCGAAGATGAAGGAGATCGGCTTCGACCTGCTGCACGTGTACGGGCTGACCGAGGTCTACGGCCCGGCGACCGTCTGCGCGAAGCAGGCGCACTGGGAAACCGCGTCCGACGAGGAACGCGCGCGGCTCAATGCGCGCCAGGGCGTGCGCTACCACCTCGAAGCGGGCGCGACGGTGCTCGATCCCGACACGATGACGCAGGTGCCGGCCGACGGCGAGACGCTCGGCGAGATCATGTTCCGCGGCAACATCTGCATGAAGGGCTACCTGAAGAATCCGAAGGCGACCGACGAAGCGTTCCACGGCGGCTGGTTCCATACGGGCGATCTCGCGGTGCTGATGCCGGACGGCTATATCCGGATCAAGGATCGCAAGAAGGACATCATCATCTCCGGCGGCGAGAACATCTCGAGCATCGAGGTCGAGGACGCGCTGTACCGGCATCCGGCGGTGGCGGTCGCGGCCGTCGTCGCGATGCCCGACCCGAAGTGGGGCGAGGTGCCGTGCGCGTTCGTCGAGCTGCGCGAAGGCGCGAGCGCGACCGAGGCGGAGATCGTCGCGCACTGCCGGCAACTGCTCGCGGGCTTCAAGGTGCCGAAGGTCGTGCGCTTCGGCGAGCTGCCGAAGACGTCGACCGGCAAGATCCAGAAGTTCCAGTTGCGCCATGCGGTCGGCTCGGACAAGGCGATCGACCTGGCGGGCGACAAGAAGTAAGCGAGCCGCCCGGCCCAGGTTGATCATCGGTCGTGCGTCACGCGCTGCGTTCGAGCCGGAACACGCTGACGGCGTCCGACAGCTGAGCGGCCTGGTCGCGCAACGCGACGGCCGCGCGCTCGGCATCGGAGATCAGCGTCGCATTCTGCTGCGTCGCTTCGCCGATCTGCGTGACGGCCAGGTTCACCTGCTCGATCCCGGTCGATTGTTCGCGCGACGCGGCGCTGATCTCGCCGATCAGCGTGCGGACCTGGTCGACCCGCGCGACGATGTCGCGCATCGTGCCGCGTGCGGCGTCCGCGATCCGGTAACCCTGTTCGACGGTCGTCGACGATTCGGCGCTCAGCGCGTCGATCTCCTTGACCGCGGCCGCGCTGCGCTGCGCCAGCGCGCGCACCTCGGCCGCGACCACCGCGAAGCCCTTGCCGTGCTCGCCGGCGCGGGCGGCCTCGACCGCCGCGTTCAGCGCGAGGATGTTGGTCTGGAACGCGATGCCTTCGATCGCACCCGTGATCTCGGCGATCCGACGCGTCGCGCGGCCGATGTCGTCCATCGTCGCGACCACGCGCTGCACCGCGGCGTCGCCGTTCGTCGCGGCGGCCGATGCGTCCGCGACCAGCGCGTTGGCTTGTGCCGCATGCTCGGCGCTCTGCTGCACGGCGGCGGTGATCTGTTCCATGCTCGCGGCCGTCTGTTCGACGCTGCTCGCCTGCGTCGCGATCCGCGCGGCGATGTCGCCGCTGCCGGCCGCGATGCCGACCGTGCCGTGCGCGATGTCGGCCGCGCTGTTGCGCACCTGCGCGACGATGCGCGCAAGGCCGTCGCCGATTCCGTCGACCGCCTGCACGAGACGGCCGATCTCGTCGTTGCCCGCGCGGTCGGGCACGTTCGCGCCGTCGCGGATCCGCACGCTGAGATCGCCCGCCGCATAGCGCTCCGACGCGCGGGCGGCGGCTTCCAGCGGCCGGCTCACGACGCGACGCACGACGATTACGAACAGCGTCGCGAACGCCGCGACGAGCACGGCGCCGATCATCAGGAAGCGGTTGCGGGTGGCGCGCATCGTGGCGAGCAGTTCGTCGTCGAGCGCGATGCCGCCGACGAGCCATTGCCACTGCGGAATCGTCGTGAAGGACACGACTTTCGCGGTCGGCCCGCGGTCGTGCGCGGCCGGGTCGGTCGACGTGTACGCGAGCCGGCCTTGGGCCGTCGCGAGCATCTGCGCGTAGGGCGCGCGTGTGTTGTCGGCCGGCTGGCCCGCCGCGTCGGGATGCACGACGAAGGTGCCGCGCGACGGGCCTTGCGACGCATCGAGCACGAAGTAGTAGCCGTTGTCGCCGATCTTCAGCGAGCGGATGCCGTCTTGGACGAGCTTGAGCTCGGCGCCGATGTCGAGGCCGACGAACAGCGCGCCGATCACGCGGCCGGTCGCGTCGGTCACCGGCTTGTACTGCGTGATGTACGTTCGGCCGAACAGCTTCGCGAGGCCCGTATAGCTGCGCCCCGCGACCAGCGGCGCATACGCGGGGCCCGCCCGGTCGAGCTTCGTGCCGACGGCGCGCGCGCCGTCCTGCTTCTTCAGCGACGTCGTGATGCGCACGAAATCGTCGCCGTCGCGCGCGAAGATCGTCGCGATCGCACCGCTTTTCTTCAGGAACTGATCGGGAATCGAGTAATCGAGGTCGAGCGGCTGGCCGCCCGCGAAGAGGGTCGGCGCGGCGACGCCGCCGATATCGACGGTGCGTGCCGGGTCGAGCGAGAAATCGGCCGGCAGGAAGCTCGCGAACAGCGACATCGAGCGGTTGGCTTCGGCGGTCAGCGCCTTGTCGAACAGGTCGACCATCGCGCGAATCGACTGCTCCCTGTCGTCGATCCGCAGATGCGCTTCTTCGGCGAGCTGCTGGCCGGCGAAATGGGCGAGCGTCCATGCGAACACGGTAAACAGCAGGGCGACGAGCGTGCACGCGAGCGCGGCCAGACGCGCGCCGACGCTCACCCGGCCCAATTGGGTCAGTCTCATGGAACATCCTGAGTGGGAGTGAGAGGGGGCGGAACGCACGCGTCACCGCTCGTGGACCCGTTAATACGGCAACTTTCGCGAAATCTTTAGCGGCTGTCGCGAATCGCGAACCGGCAGGCGGGCGAAGGGAAAGCGGAGGTCAGTGGGTGACGAGCCACGCGACGGCCAGATAGCGGCCGACCTTGGCGATCGTCACGATGACGAGAAAGGTCGGCAGCGGTTCGCGCAGCACGCCGGCGATCATCGTCAGCGGATCGCCGATCACCGGCGCCCAGCTCAGCAGCAGCGACCAGCGGCCGTAGCGCGCATACCAGCCCTCGGCGCGCGCCAGCGCCGACGGCCTGACCGGAAACCAGCGGCGCTCGCGAAAGTGCTCGATGCCGCGTCCGAGCGCCCAGTTGATCGCCGAGCCGGCGACATTGCCGACGCTCGCGACGAGCACCAGCGCCCACACGGGTTCGCGGCCGGCGAGCAGCAGGCCGGCGAGCACGGCCTCGGACTGGAGCGGAAACAGGGTCGCGGCGACCATCGACACGGCGAACAGGCCGCCGTAAGTGAGCAATTCGGGCATCGCGCGATTGTACTGGCCCACTCTAGGCTATTCACGTAAGCAGAGTAGGTAGCCGACTCGTCCTTGGCAGTTCCAAGGGCTCGCCAGAGGGAAAAGGCGCGTTCACGCGTGAAGGTACCTTCGAACTGACCACGAACAGAATCCGGGCGACTCTCTTTAACGGAGTTGAGCGAAGTTAAATCGCACTGGCGCCTAGTATCCTCTCGTTGCAAGGAGCGACGGGCAATTCGGTTCAAGAAATCACAGCTCGATCCGTCCGATTTCGATTTGCCTTTTTTGACATAGAATGGAGTTTCATCTCAATGTCCTGATTTCGGTTCGGATGATGAGAGTCACATAAAATTTTGGATTGTAAAATGAAAAAGAAGAGCGAAGAGACCAGTAAGTTAAGTGGGCGATCCAGTACCCTTTCGATTCGTTTAATGAACAAAGGGGCTTCTGTCAAAGATGGCTTGCGCTCGGGGCACACAATGATTGAGCGAGAAAGCGAGGGTGGATATCTGTACACGGCGCAGTCCGAAGATGCCCCGCCAAGCTGGGTCAAAATTGTCCGCGAATTTTCTATAGAAGATCTCCCGGATTTGACCAATCGTCACTGCTCGGCGGTCCTGTTTTTGGAGGTTACCCCCTCTGATCTGCGAATGAGTAAACGATTTTTTGCGATAACATTTGGTAGTGGTCATCTTTTCCTTAATCCGGATTCTTACGTTAAAAATTTCGGATTGCGTGTGACGCTCAATGCGGTGGCTCGAAGTGATTTGCGCAATGTGGATGTCGCTCAATTGGATACTACTCTTATTCAGAAGAGAATTCAGGCAAGTAGAAAATCTGATCTGCGCGACTTTGGTATCGATGAGCAGAGTGACTTGTTGAGGCTGGCTGGCGGAGCCCCTACTGATAGAGAGTTTGCTCGCGCGCTAGTTGGGAAGGATGCTTTGTCTCTCACGGCAAAAATAGATCCTGCTAAGATTGCCGAGAAGTGTAGGGAGGCATTTGATTTATATTGTGAAAAGCATTACGAGAGAGATTTTAAATTTATTGATTATATCGTTCCGGAAAATCGCCAAAGTGTTGTAAAGGTTCTCGATAAGAAGGTTTTTGATTCATTAAAGTCGATGGTTGATGGAAGGTCGTCAAGTCTTCATATTGCGATTCCCGAGATGATTAACCCAGAGGATGCATTTGAAATTGGATATTATGGGAGTGGACTTAGATCAGGGAGCAAGGCGACATATCCGGATGTTGAAATTGAAGACTATGTTTCGGAGCTTCGATCTGGACGTATGGCGGATATCGCTGATATGTCAGAATTGAAGGCTAGTCACGAAATTCGTGTAATTGTCAATGGGGAGGGGGATAAGCGTCAGCGTCAGCGGTTATATGACTGCTTTATATTTGAAGCAAAATATGGGGGTGCAACTTATGTACTCTTTGCTGGATCATGGTATCGAATTGATAGCGGGTATTATGCACGAGTTGTTTTGAATTTTGAAAAATATTTATCAAAAAAACCATTTGTAAAATCAACAAATTCAGTTAATGAAAGGGATTTTATTGGTGAATTGAATGCCCGTAAGGAGTTGTTGAATTTGGATCAGGTTAAATTGTCTCCATTAAATGCATCTGGCGCAAATCTTGAGCCTTGTGATTTTTTTTCTAAAAGCAGACAATTTATTCATTTGAAAGATGGGCATGATTCTGCTCCAATTAGTCATCTTTGGAATCAAGGCTTGGTATCGGCTGAGTGTTTGGTTAGTGATGGTGAGTTTCGTCAGCAATTAAGAGATAATGTGCAGATTCGCCAAATCAAGTACGGTCGAGCTGGATTTGTGAAGCTCTTGCCCAGAAAAGGGGATCAGCCCGTGACTGCTAGTTATTCCGTTGTTTATGGAATTATGCGAACTGCATATGTATCAAAAAAGGCGAGGTCAAAGGGATTGGATTTGCCATTTTTTAGCAAAGTAAGCTTTCAGCCGATCGCGGAGCGCATAGGAAGGATGGGGTTTAAGGTTGAAGTGCATTTGATTGAGAAAAAAAGAAAGTAAGTATGTGTTTTGATAAAATTTTCTTAAGAATATCGGTTTATCTGGGCGAAGCGGTTTCGGTTGACATGTTGATCAGAGAATTTGTGTTTTCTTCAGTTCCAGCCGACCATGATCGCGCCCATCCCGACGAGCAGCCCGCCCGTCACGCGGTTCATCGCACGCATCCGCGCGGGCCGCTGCAACGCGCGGCTCAGCCGGTGCGAGAACAGCGCCATCGATGCGACGCCGCCCGCGAACAGCAGGGCGAACGTCGCGGCGAGCAGCAGATATTGAAGGTTCAGGCTCCAGTCGGCAGTCGGGCTGATGAACTGTGGAAAGAACGACGGAAAGAACAGCAGCGTCTTCGGATTCAGACCGGAAGTCGCGACGCCGCGCCAGAACAATGCGCGCCGGGTGTCGGTGTCCGGCGCGGCGCTTGCCGCGGTGTCGGTGCCGGTATCGGCCGGCGCCGCGGCTGCGCCGGCCGGCGCGCGGCTCAGCCATTGCTTGCCGCCGAGCCAGACGAGATACGCGGCGCCGGCCCAGCGCAGCACGGTCAGCGCGTGTTCGTCGAGGTGGACCAGCGAGTTCAGGCACAGCGCGGTCAATGCGAGTTGCAGCAGCACGGCGAGCGTGCCGCCCCAGACGCACGGCAGCGCACGGCGCCAGCCGGTGCGCAGCGCCTGGTTCATCGTGAGCAGGTTGACGGGGCCGGGTGCGTAGATGAGGACGACGGAAGCAGCGAGGAACGACAGATAAAGCTTGAACGACATGACGGACGGGCAGGAACGAGGAAGCAGGCACCGGCCCCGCACGCGGTCGGATAGGCGTGCGGGCGGCGGGGAATCGCATGCCTGCCGGCCGGCCCCGCAACTCGTGATTGCGGTCGTGCGTCCCGCTGCGACGGGTGATCGCGGGGAGCGTGCCGGGCAGCAGGCATGAAGAAAATGTATCAAGCAGGCCGGTTAAAAGGCTTCCTGTTTTCCAGCAAAACGGATCTGAAACCGGAATGTCGTTCAGATAGAATCACGTTTTTCAGTAGAAGATTCTTCTCATCATGGCTACCCGCGAACGCACGCCGAAAACGCTCGACAATCAGGACCGCAAGATCCTCGGCGCATTGCAGAAAAATGCGCGTCTGTCGAACGCCGAACTGGCCGAACAGATCGGCATGTCGACCACCGCCTGCTGGAACCGCACGCGGCAACTCGAACTCGACGGGTACATCGACGGCTATGTCGCGCTGGTCAACCAGCGCAAGCTCGGCTATGCGGATATCGTGATTCTCGAAGTCACGCTCGATCGCCATGAAGACGACGCGCTGGCGCGCTTCGGCGCCGAACTGGCGGCGCTGCCCGAGGTGCTCGAGGCGTATCTGGTGTCGGGCGAGTACGACTACTGGATCAAGGTCGCGGTGGACGGCACGGCCGGCTACGAGCGCTTCCTGCGCGAAAAGCTGTACCGGATCTCGAGTATTCGCCACAGCCGCTCGATGTTCGCGCTGCGATGCATGAAGGACGTGCCTTCGATTCAGGTGTAACGCAAGGGAAATGCGAGCGCGACCGGCGTTGAAACGAAACGGCGGTGCATGCGACGAGGCGCCGACGCGGACGTGACCGGCGAACGGCCGAAAGGAAAGGCTCACCGGGGGGGCTGCCCGCAGAGCCACAAAAACGGATGAATCTTCCGTCCGGGATGGCCGGTGTTAATCGCCCGTCGGAGGAGAATGGCTTCTCACCGAGGCAACCGGCTTGCAGCAAGTGATCCGCGCCGATACGTACGCATCCGCGCCGGCATCGGCCTGAAACACGGCCGCGATACGATCTTGAAACGCTCGCCACGCGCCGAGCGCATTCGGCCGGGCCCGGCCTCTTGCTATCCGACCGGCGCACCCGTCGCGTGCCCGGCGCAACAGCCGCTCGCGGCGCGCGTCAGCGCCGGCGCATCAGGCGACCGGCGATTCGCTCAGCGCGGCAGGCGCGCGTGTGCTTCAGCGATGACTTCGCAGTTCTCGAGGTGCAGTGCCCAGGCTTCTGCCAGCAGCTCGCCAACACGTGCGAGCCAGCCAGTGGATTGGGTGGAACGATCGGAGACATTAGACGTTTGCATGACGAAGCCCCATATAGGTGGCGAGTTAGGGATAACCCTAATCATAGCGAAACGGCCCCGCTTTGTGAAATGCGATTTCGTTATATGAGAATTACTGACAATTGATGTTGCTGCCGCGCAACATGAATATTGGCTGTCCGCGCTCGTCGGGCACGCGTGACGAGGCAGCCCGCGCGGCCTCGCGGGCAGACAGAAAGGGAGTCGAAGGTACGTGGGGAGAAGGGTGTGGCTACCGGCCGATCCACCCGAAGCGCCAGGACAGTCGCCGCGTCGCGGCGCGCAGCGCTAGCGCCAGTTCGCTCTCCGGCTCGCGCGGGAAGCCGCGCGACGAACCGATGATCGCGATCACGAGGCGGATGCTGCCGGTGTGATCGAACACCGGCGCGGCGATCGTCCCGATGCCCGGCACCGGCGCGTCGAACGCGAAATCGAGTTCGTCCGCGCGAATCGCCGCGAGCCGCGCGCGGAAGGCCGCGTCGTCCGGCACGGCAGGCGCGCCAGCGAGGCGCACGGGCTCGTTGGCCAGCAGGTCGGCCAGCACGTCGTCGGACATGCCGGACGCGAAAATCCGCCCGATCGCCGTATTGACGAGCGACATCACGGTGCCGACCTGCAGGCTCACGTGCTGCGGCCGCGCCGATTCTTCCAGTCGGATCACGGTCGGCCCGAGCGGCCCGAGCGTCGCGGCGGCCACGCTCATGTCGGTCGCGCCGGCGAGCGCGACGATCTCGGCTTCTGCGTCGCGCGTCGGCGACACGCGCTGCATCGCAATCAGGCCGAGCGCCTGCGCGAGCGGGCCGCCGTCGAAGCAACCGGCTTCGTCGCGGCTCAGCAGGCCGATCTTCTGCAGGCTGACCAGATGCGGAAACGCCTTCGCCGCAGGCATGCCGGCCGCCGTCGCGAGATCGCGCAGCGGCAGCGCGCGGCCCGTCGACACCAGCGCGAGCAGCAGGTCGCCGGTGCTGTCGAGCGCATTGATCCCGCGCTGCGCCTTCGCGTCGTCGGCCAGCGCCGGCGGTACGCGCGCGGGACCCGACGCCGGTGCGGGCGCCGGTTCCGCACGCACCGCGCCGAGCGACGCGGTGGCCTGCCGCGCCGCGTCGCGCAACGCCGCGGCGATCGGGCCGTTCCAGTCGACATCGATCGAGCCCGTCGACCCGATGACCGTCAACGCGAGCTGCAGGCGCCCGTGCGCATCGAGGACGGGCACGCACATCCCGCTGACGCCCGGGCTCGGCCGGTCGATGCTGCGTTCGATGCCGCGCGCGCGGATCGCGTCGAAGTCGACGTGTTGCGCGTCGGGGTCCGGCGCGCGTGACGCGCGTTCGGCGCCGGCGAGCGTCTCGCCCGCGCCGGCCTGGCTGGCCGCCATCGCGTTGATTTGCGCGGCGTCGCCGAACGCGCGGAACACCCGGCCGGTCGCCGTGGTGTCGAGCGACATCACCGAACCGACGTGCAGGTTCACGTGCAGCGGATAGCCGCCGTGCTCGATGCGCACGATCGTCGGGCCGAGCACGCCCGGCACCGACAGCGCGACGCTCAGGCCGACCGTTTCCGCCAGCCGCGCCGCATGCGGCAGCGTCGCGCGGTAGGCCGGCTGGCGCTCGATCGACATCAGCCCGAGCCGCAGCGACAGCGGGCCCGGCTCGTAGTCGCCGGTGATCGCATCGCGCTTCACCAGCGCGAGCCGCGTCAGGCTCACGAGATAGGTGTGCGCCTGCGCGGTGGAGAGGTCCGCCGCCGCGGCCAGCTCCGACAGCCCGAGCGGCTTGCGCCGGCGCGCGAACGCGTCGAGCAGCCGGCCGCCGACCTCGACACTCTGGATGCCGCGTTGCGCCTTGGGCGGCGCGTCGTCCGCGCTGACTTCGTGGTTCTGCACGCGATGATTCTTCCGTTTGACGAAACCCCGCATGGTATCCGACGCCGTTTTCAGCGCCAGCCCGGAGGTTTACCCGTATTAGACAATAACAAGCGTATTTGCCATTGACAAATATTGGGCGCAAGCAGATGATCGGCCCATTCCCCTCAACACATGGCTCGCAGCCACGGAACGCACAATGGCCAAAGCATTCGCCTCCCAAGCCGATCTGGAAGAGAAGAAAGTCACCTGGACGAAGCTGTCCGAGAACGCGTACGCATACACAGCCGAAGGCGACCCGAACTCGGGCGTGATCATCGGCGACGACAGCGTGCTGATCGTCGACACGACCGCGACGCCCGCGATGGCGCAGGACCTGATCGCGAAGATCCGCAGCGTGACCGACAAGCCGATCAAGCACGTCGTGCTGTCGCACTACCATGCGGTGCGCGTGCTCGGCGCGTCCGCGTACTTCGACGAAGGCGCGCAGCACGTGATCGCGAGCCGCGGCACGTACGAGATGATCGTCGAGCGCGGCGAGGCGGACATGAAGTCGGAGATCGAGCGCTTCCCGCGCCTGTTCGCCGGCGTCGAGACGGTGCCGGGCCTGACCTGGCCGACGCTCGTGTTCGAGCGCGAGATCACGCTGTTCCTCGGCAAGCTCGAAGTGAAGATCATGCACGTCGGCTCGGGCCACACGAAGGGCGACACGATCGTGTGGCTGCCGTCGCAGAAGGTGCTGTTCTCGGGCGACCTCGTCGAATACGACGCGGCCTGCTATTGCGGCGACGCGCAGCTCGAACAGTGGCCGGCCACGCTCGAGGCGCTGCGCGCGCTTGGCGCCGAGAAGCTCGTGCCGGGCCGCGGCCCCGCGCTGCTGAATCCGGCCGACGTGAACAAGGGCCTCGACTACACGAAGGATTTCGTCACGACGCTGCTCGCGCAGGGCCGCAAGGCCGTCGAGCGCAATCTCGACCTGAAGGCGGCGATGGCGCTCACGCGCGAGGCGATGGACCCGAAGTTCGGCCACGTGTTCATCTACGAGCACTGTTTGCCGTTCGACGTGTCGCGCGCGTTCGACGAAGCGAGCGGCATCGCGCATCCGCGCATCTGGACCGCGCAGCGCGACAAGGACATGTGGGCCGCGCTGCAGGAGTGAATGGCACGCGGTAGCGGGGCGGCGTTCGCATGATCGTCCCGCCGTTTCACTGAGGGTTGCGGCATCCGCGGCGGCATCGCGCCGCGGCGCCGGCAGCCGTATCCGGTCTCACAAGAAAGCAGGGCGCACGCACGCCCTCGGAGACTGCCGCGCGCTCGATATCGCGCGGCCCGTTTGGAGAGAGACATGCCCCAATCGCTTCCCGCCGAAGCGACGCTCGCGCACGCGAGCGCTTCGGCGCCGACTTCCGCATCCGCATCCGGCGATGCGCTGCTGTTCCGCAAGATCGCGTGGCGGATCGTTCCGTTCCTGTTCCTCTGCTACGTCGTGTCGTTTCTCGACCGCATCAACATCGGCTTCGCGCAGTTGCAGATGAAGCACGATCTCGGCTTCAGCGATGCGATGTACGGCCTCGGCGCCGCGGTGTTCTACGTCGGCTACGTGTTCTGCGAAGTGCCGAGCAACATGCTGCTCGCGCGGTTCGGCGCGCGCCGCACGTTCACGCGGATCATGCTGCTGTGGGGCCTCGCGTCGACCGGGATGATGTTCGTGTCGCAGCCGTCGCATTTCTACGTGCTGCGCTTCCTGCTCGGCGTGTTCGAGGCCGGCTTCTTCCCCGGCATCGTGCTGTACCTGACCTACTGGTTCCCCGCGAACCGGCGTGCGGCCGCGATCTCCGTGTTCTTCGCGGGCGTCGCGGTGGCCGGCGTGCTCGGCGGGCTGCTGTCCGGCTGGATCATGCGCGACATGAGCGGCGTGCTCGGGCTGCACGGCTGGCAGTGGATGTTCGCGATCGAAGGTGCGCCGGCGATCCTGCTCGCATTCGCCGCGTTCACGCTCCTCGTCGACCGGCCGCGGGACGCGACGTGGCTCACGGCCGACGAAAAGGCGCGCGTCGCCGCGCTGTGCGCCGAAGGCCGCACACACGGCAATGCACACGACGGGCGCAGCGTGCTGGCCGCGCTCGCGAATCCGCGCGTGTACCTGTTCGCGTTCATCTATTTCTCGCTGACCTGCGCATCGCTGACGCTCAACTTCTGGATGCCGCTGATGATCCGCGACTTCGGCGTGACCGACGTCGTGGCCGTGAGCCTCTACACGGTCGTGCCGAACGCGGTGGGCGCGGTGGGGCTGGTGCTGATCGCGCGCCGCTCGGACCGCACCGGCGAGCGCCGCAAGCACTTCGCGTGCTGCACGATCGGCGGCGGCCTCGCGCTCGCGGCCCTGACGCTGCACCTGCACAGCTTCGCGGCGATGCTCGCGTGCCTGTCGATCGCGGCGACGCTGATCTTCGCCGCGCTGCCGATCTTCTGGGCCGTGCCGACCCGCTACCTGTCCGGCAACGCGGCCGCGGCCGGGATCGCGTTGATCAGCAGCATCGGGATCACAAGCGGCATCGTCAGCCCGTGGGTGATCGGGATGATCCGCACGCGCACGGGCAGCATGGATCTCGCCGTGTATCTGCTGGCCGCGCTGCTGGTCGCGAGCGGCGTGGCGCTGATGGTCGGCGTGAAGGGCGAATCCGCTCGGCGCGGCTGAACGTCGGCGTCGCGTTTCCCGTCCGGCCCGTATTCGCATCCATCGAGGAGACGATCGATGTCCATCCCCCTGCAAGCGGACGCCGCGCACGCGGCCGCGTCCGGTTCCGCCGCGTCCGGCAACGACGCGCTGTACCGCCGCATCGGCATCCGGATCGTGCCGTTCCTGTTCGTCTGTTACATCGTGTCGATTCTCGATCGCAGCAACATCGGCTTCGCGCAGTTGCAGATGCGGCAGGATCTCGGGCTGACCGACGCGATGTACAGCCTCGGCGCGGTGCTGTTCTTCGTCGGCTACGTGCTGTTCGAGGTGCCGAGCAACGCGCTGCTGCGCCGCTTCGGCGCACGCCGCACGTTCGCGCGGATCATGGTCCTGTGGGGGGCGGTGTCGGTCGCGATGATCACCGTCGACAGCGCGAAGCAGTTCTACGTGCTGCGGTTCCTGCTCGGGCTGTTCGAGGCCGGCTTCTTCCCCGGGGTGGTGTTCTATCTGACGTACTGGTATCCGGCGCGCCGGCGCGCATCGGTGCTGTCGATCTTCTATGCGGGTGTCGCGGTGGCCGGGATGGTCGGCGGGCTGCTGTCGGGCTGGCTGATGCGCGGGATGGCCGGCGTGCTCGGGCTGCACGGCTGGCAATGGATGTTCGCGATCGAGGGCGCGCCCGCGGTCCTGCTCGGCGCGATCGCATGGTTCTGGCTGTGCGACCGCCCCGAACACGCGCGCTGGCTGTCCGACGACGACCGGCAGCGGCTCGCGGCCGACCTCGCCGCCGATCGCGCCGATGCGCCCGCGCACGCGGCTGCTTCGCTGCGGCAGGTGCTGGCCGAGCCGCGCACCTATCTGTTCGCGTTCATCTATTTCTCGCTGACGACTGCGCTGCTGATGCTGCTGTTCTGGATGCCGCTGATGATTCGCGAATTCGGCATTCACGACGTCGTGCACATCAGCCTGCTGTCGATCGTGCCGAACGCGATCGGCGCGGCCGGCCTGATCGCGATCGCGCGGCGCTCCGACCGCAAGCGCGAACGGCGCCGGCATTTCGCCGCATGCGCGTTCGGCGGTGCGCTGGCGCTCGCGTTGCTGACGCTGCACCTGCCGAGCATCGTCGCGATGATGGCGTTGCTGTCGATCGCGGCGATGCTGATTTTCGCCGCGCATCCGGTGTTCTGGGCCGTGCCGTCCGCGTATTTCGCGGGGGCCGGCGCGGCGGGCGGGATCGCGCTGATCAGCAGCATCGGCGTGTCGAGCGGAATGATCACGCCGTGGATCGTCGGCGTGATCCGCACGCGCACGGGAAGCATGGATTCGGCGATGCTGATGATCGCCGGTTTGCTGGCCGCGTGCGCGGTCGCGATGCTGCTGGGCGTGCGCGCCGCACCGCGCGGCGCGGGCCCCGCCGGCAGCTAGCGCGCCGCGGTGTAGCGCGGGGCCGGCGTATCGGCCGACAGGTGCGGCGCCATCGTGCGGCGCGCGGCCTCGTACGCGTCCCATTCGTCGCCCGCGTGCAGCGACGGGATCGTCACGAGCTCGCCGCGATCGAACCCGACCAGCGCCGCATCGACCATGTCCGGCGCCGTCATCACGATTTCCTTCGGCAGATGCTCGAGCGGCAGGCCGCCCGTCTGCCAGAAATCGGTGGCCGTCGCGCCGGGCAGCACGGCCTGCACCTGCACGCCCTTGTCGGCGAGCTCGTGATGCAGCGACTGGCTGAACGCGAGCACGAACGCCTTGCTGCCGCCGTACACGCCATTCAGCGTTTCCGGCGAGATCGCGACGATCGACGAAATGTTGATCACCGCGCCGCGGCCGCGCGCGACGAAGCCGGGCACGGCCGCATAGGTCAGCCGCGTGAGCGCGGTCACGTTCAGGTCGATCATCCGCGTCATCGCGTCGACGTCGCTGTCGAGCAGCGGCGCATGCGTGCCGATGCCCGCGTTGTTCACGAGCAGCGTGATGCTCGCGTCCTGCTTCAGCTTCGCTTCGACGGCGGCGAGCGCCGCGCGGTCGTTGAGGTCCGCGTCGACGATCTCGACGCCGCGCTGCGTGTCGTTCGTGATGCGGTCGGCGAGGGCGCTCAGCCGGTCGCGGCTGCGCGCGACCAGGATCAGGTCGTAGCCGCGGCGCGCGAGGCGGTCCGCGTAGACGGCGCCGATGCCCGACGACGCGCCGGTAATGACAGCGGTACCGCGATGTGCTTGCGTCATGATGTACTCCGTTTCGATGAGGATGGCCGGATGGCGTGAAGGCATTCTGGCCTCGAAGCGCGGCGACACAAATGACGTAGATGGGTATGATTTCGGACATCGGGCCATTGGGCACGAAACCGGAGAACGCAGATGCACCGAATCGGCTTTCTGATCAGCGACGGCTTTCAGATCATGGCGCTCGCCGCGCAGTCGGTGTTCGAGTACGCGAACATGGGGATGGACGCGCCGTTCTACGCGATGGACAGCTATTCGGTCGACGGCGGCGACGTGCGCTCGTCGCTCGGGCTGCCGGTCGCCACGCGCGCGCTGCGCGGGCGGATCGGCGTCGATACGTGGATCGTCGCGGGCGTCAACGATCCGCTCGCCTCGCCGGCACCGGCCGGTGTCGTTGCTTACCTGCGCCGCGCGAACGGGCAGGCGCGGCGGATCGCCGGCATCTGCACGGGCGCGTTCGTGCTGGCCGAGGCCGGGCTGCTCGCGCAGCGCCGCGCGACCACGCACTGGGCGTTCGGCCGCGACATGCAGCGGCACTACCCGGAGATTCGCGTCGAGGACGACCGGATCTTCATCGTCGACGGTCCGATCTGGACGTCGGCCGGGATGACGGCCGGCCTCGATCTCGCGCTCGCGATGGTGGAAAAGGACCTCGGCGCCGACGCCGCGCGGTCGGTCGCGCACAAGCTGGTGATGCATCAGCGCCGCGCCGGCGGCCAGTCGCAGCATTCGGAAATGCTCGAGCTTGCGCCGAAATCCGACCGGATCCAGAACGCGCTCGACTACGCGCGCCGGAATCTCGGCCGCGCGCTGACCGTCGAGGAGTTGGCCGAGGCCGTGCACCTGAGCCCGCGCCAGTTCAGCCGCGTGTTTACGCTCGAAACCGGGCAGTCGCCGGCGAAGGCGATCGAGCGGCTGCGGCTCGAATCGGCGCGGCTGATGATCGAACAGAGCCGCCATCCGCTCGACGTGATCGCGAAGGAGAATGGTTTTCGCGACCGCCGGCACATGCGCGACGCGTTCGTGCGCGGGTTCGGCGTGCCGCCGCAGGCGCTGCGGCGCGATGCGCGGGCGGGCCAGCGGGAAACGGGCTGACGCGCGGCCGCACGCCTGCGCGGGTCGGGAAAATCGCGCAGAATCTCGTCGATATGTTTCGCGAGGAAACACGATGCATGCCGAACCGTTCGACGTTGCGATACCCGACCAGGCACTTGACGACCTGCGTCGACGCCTGCGCGACACCCGCCCGCCGAACCTGACGCCCGCCGAGCCGTGGCAGCAGGGCGTCGACGGCACGTGGCTGCGTGAGCTGGCCGCGTACTGGGCCGACGGGTTCGACTGGCGTGCGGCGGAACGCGCGCTGAACCGGCTGCCGCAGTTCGTCGCGGACGTCGGCGGCCGGCGCGTGCATTTCGTGCATCGGCGAGGCACGGGGCCGAAACCCTATCCACTCGTCGTCACGCACGGCTGGCCCGGTTCCGCGTTCGAATTCCATGCGCTGATCGATCGCCTGTGCGATCCGGCCGCGTTCGGCGGCGATCCGGACGACGCATTCGACATCGTCGCGCCGTCGCTGCCCGGCTTCCTGTTTTCTCCGGCACCCGCGGCACCCGGCACGTCGGCGCTGCAGGTCGCCGACTGCTGGGCGGAATTGATGGCCGGGCTCGGCTATCGACGCTTCGGTGCGCAGGGCGGCGACCTGGGCGCGGGCGTGTCGGTCGCGCTCGGCGCGCGGCACGAGGGCGTGGTCGACGGCGTCCATCTGAACTATCTGCCCGGCAGCTACGAACCGCCGATCGACGCCGCGCGGCCGCTGACCGACGACGAGCAGGCATTCCTGAAGCAGCGTGGCGATTGGGCGGCGCTGGAAGGCGGGTACGCGTATGTCCACATGACGAAGCCTCGGACGCTGGCCGTCGCGCTCAACGATTCGCCGCTCGGGCTGGCGGCGTGGATCGCCGAGAAATTCCGTGCGTGGAGCGATTGCGACGGCGACGTCGCGCGGCGGTTTTCGCACGACACGCTGCTGACCGGCATCTCGCTCTACTGGTTCACCGGCTGCATTGGCTCGTCGATGCAGATGTATTGGGAAAACCGGCTGCAGCCGATGCGCTTCGCGGCCGGACAACGCATGGCGGTGCCTGTCGCGTTCGCGCGCTTTCCGAAGGAGATCAGCCGTCCGCCGCGCAGCTGGCTCGAACGCGTATTCGACGTGGCGCAGTGGACCGACATGCCCAGCGGCGGCCATTTCGCGGCGATGGAAGAGCCGGATTTGCTCGCCGACGATATTCGGCGGTTTTTCAGGCGTTTTCGATAACGAGCGGGGCGGCCAGCGACGCGTGCGAAGTACGCCGGTGGCCATCCTGGCGACCGGGCGCGGCCGCATCGCGGGGATCGCGCCGCGCCGACGCCCGTCTCGAGTCTTACCGCGTCACGAACGCCGTGGCCGCCTCCGGCGCCGTACGCGCATGCTTGCGCTGGCGCAGCAGCGCGACGCGGCAGTTCTCGCGCGCCGTTTCGCGGCCGTCGTCGTCGAGCAGCACGAGGTCGCCGCGCATCACGTTCAGCGTGATCACGTCCTCGCCCGGCACGCCGAGCGTTTCCGGCGTATGCACGGAGCCGGCCGGTTCGAGCACCGTCGAACCGGCGTGCGCGACCCAGTCGTATTCGCGGTAGCGCCACGCACCCTGCAGCGTATGGACGAACACCTCGCCGTCGTGACGGTGGCGCGGCAGCGTGCCGCCTGCCGGCATCTTGAGCAGCGCGGTCAGCGTGTCCTCGGCCGCGTTGATGTGCAGGTACTTGATCGCGAGCCCCGGCAGGTCGGCGCTCATCGGCAGCCACGGCAGCGCGTCCCCGGGCAGGCACGAGATCGGCGGCAGGTCGGTGGAGGGCGGGGCGGACGGCTGCGTCATGGCGGAAGTCGGGGCGGAAACGGGAAGCCCGCATTATCGCAGAGGCGAATCGCGCGGCCGAACGGGGTGCGGCGTCGCGCCGAAAGCGTGCGCGGCAGGCCGATTCTTGCGCGACGGAATATACAGCTAAACTGTACAGTTTAACTGTCGATGTGCTATCTTGAATTCATGAACTCGCCATCGCCTCCCGCCGACACGCTCCCACTGGCCGGTCTCGCCGGCGAACTTCGCATCTCGGTCGGCAAGCTGATGCGGCGGATGCGGGAGCAGACCCATCCGAACGACCTCACGTCGTCGCAGAAATCGGTGCTGCTGCGGCTCGATCGCGACGGCCCGGCGACCGTATCGGCGCTTGCACGGGCCGAAAGCGTGCGCCCGCAGTCGATGCGCGTGACGGTCGCGACGCTGGAGGCGCTCGGCGCGGTCGCCGGCGCGCCCGATCCGACCGATGGCCGGCAGACGCTGATCGCGCTCACGCCCGGTTTCCGCAAGGTGTTGCAAGCGAACCGCGCGGCCAAGGACGACTGGCTGTTCCGTGCGCTGCACGCGCAATTGTCGGCGGCGGAACAGGCGGAGCTCGCGGCGGCCGTGAAGCTGCTGCAGCGGCTCGCCGAATTCCGGGACCCGGCGCGTCCGTAAACCGTATCGACCCGCTCGCCGAAAGGATGGCCCGCTCATGAACTACCTGCATCTCGTGTCGTACTTCTTCGGCGGCGCGTGTCTCGCGAACGCCGTGCCGCATCTCGTCAGCGGGCTGCGCGGCGAGCCGTTCCAGACGCCGTTCGCGCATCCGCCCGGGCGCGGGCTGTCGTCGTCCACCGTGAACGTGGTGTGGGGCGTCGTGAACCTCGTCATTGCTTATGCGCTCGTGCGCCGAGTCGGCGATTTCGACCTGAAGATCACCGCCGACGCGGCGGCGTTCGGGCTCGGCATCCTCGTGCTCGGCCTGTTCCTCGCGCGGCATTTCGGCGAACTGCACGGCGGCAACGCGCCCGGCCGGGTGCGGCGATGAGCGTGCCGGCCGCGGGCGTATTTCGCTCGCTTCGCAGCTTCAACTATCGCGTGTGGGCGATCGGCTCGCTGGTGTCGAACATCGGCACATGGATCCAGCGCACCGCGCAGGACTGGCTCGTCCTCACGCAGCTCACGCATCACGACGCATCGGCGGTCGGCACGGTGATGGCGCTGCAGTTCGGCCCGCAATTGCTGCTGTTGCCGTGGACCGGCTATGCGGCCGACCGCTTCGACCAGCGCAAGCTGCTGATGGCCACGCAGGCGCTGATGGGTGCGCTGGCGCTCGTGCTCGGCGTGCTGACGGTCACCGGCGCCGTGCGGCTCGAGCACGTGTATGTGTTCGCGTTCCTGTTCGGCTGCGCGTCGGCGTTCGACGCGCCGGTGCGGCAGACCTTCGTCGCGGAACTCGTCGGCGACCGCGAGCTCGCGAACGCGGTCGCGCTCAATTCGACGTCGTTCAACGCCGCGCGGATGGTCGGCCCGGCGGCGGCCGGCTTCCTGATCGCATCGGTCGGCACCGGCTGGGCGTTTCTCGCGAACGGGCTTAGCTTCTTCGCGGTGCTGGCGTCGCTGTCGCGGCTTCGGGAAGACGAATTGCGCACGAACGTACGGGCAGGCCGCTCGCGCGGCAGCCTGCTCGACGGATTCCGCTACGTATGGCGCCGCCCGGACCTGACGGCGATCCTCGTGATGCTGTTCCTGATCGGCACGTTCGGGCTCAATTTCCAGTTGTTCATTTCAACGATGGCCGCCAGCGTGTTTCACGTCGATGCGCGCGGGTTCGGCTTCCTGTCGTCGATGATGGCGGTCGGCACGATCTCGGGCGCGCTGCTCGCCGCGCGCCGCGAGCAACCGCGGTTTCGCCATCTGTGGATCGGCGCGACGCTGTTCGGGCTCGGCTGCGCGTTGGCCGCGCTGGCGCCCGGCTACTGGTCGTTCGCCGCCGCGCTGGTGCTGACCGGGATCGCCGCGATCACCTTTATGAACTCCACCAACAGCCTGATGCAGCTCTCCACCGAGCCGGCGATGCGCGGCCGCGTGATGGCGCTGCGCCTCGCGGTTGCATTGGGCGGCACGCCGATCGGCGCGCCGGTGGCGGGCTGGGTCGCGAACCACCTCGGCCCGCGCTGGGCGCTCGGCGTCGGCGCGGTGTCCGGCTTTGCCGCGGCGCTCGTCGCGACCCATTTCGTCACGCGCAAGCGTGCGCAGCCGCGCGCGGCCGACGACGGGGGCTGAACGAAGCGGGAGCCGAAGCCGCCGTTACGCGGCCGGCAACACCGCCGCATGCGCGGCTTCGAGGCACGACTGGAACAGCAGCGCCGCCCGCGACGGCCGCGGCGAGCGTCGCAGCAGGCTTACGAACCGGCACCGGTAATTGAACCGGTGCGGCGCGATCGGCTGCATCAGCCCCTTGTTTTCGAAACTCTCCGCGTAGTGATCGGGCAGGAAGCCGAGATAGCGGCCCGACAGGATCAGCGTTGCAATCGATTCCTGGTCCGACGCGGTCGCGCTGCGCGTGAGCTTCGCGCGATGGCTGAGTTCCATGTTCGGCGAATGGAAGCCGAGCCCCGCGAACGCGTGGTGGCGGATCGTCGTCCACGTGAGCTTGCCGTGCGGCGCGTCGAACAGCGGATGCTGGCGGCCGCAGTAGAGCAGCATCCGTTCGTCGAACAGCGCCGAATACACGAGGCTGCCCGAGTTGCGGTGCGCGGGAATGATCCCGACGTGGTAGCTGCCGTCGATGACCCCGCGCTCGACCTCGTTGATCGACGCGACGTGCAGGTTCAGCGCGACGTCCGGCGCTTCGTCCGCGAACTGGCGAATCGCGTCGCCCAGGCGCGCATGCGGGTTGGTCGCCGTCTTGTCGAACACCGCGATGTGCAGTTCTCCGCCCATCTTGTCGTGAATACCATCGATTCTGCTGCGAAATGCCTCCATTGACGCGAGCAGTCGCAGCGTTTCCTCGTATACCGTCTGCCCTTCGGGCGTCAGCGTGAAGCCCGCGCGGCCGCGCCGGCACAGCACGAGGCCGAGCCGCGTCTCCAGATCCTTCACGTGCCGGCTGATCGTCGAGATGCCGATATTCAGTTCCAGTTCGGCGGCGGCCATCCCGCCGCACTGCACGACGCCCTTGAAGACCCGCAGCAGGCGGAGATCCATGTCGCTGAGCTGCCCGAGCAACGCGCGGCTCTTCGGTTTCTTTGCTTGCATAGTTGCGCAAGTGAACATTGATATTGCGATATTCAAAAGACTAATTGGCGTCCCGACAATGCGCAATATCAATACGAGAAGGAGGGGCGCGCCGCGCCGACCGACATGACCGACATCACCACCGCGCAGCACGACGACACGAACCTCCGCACCGACGCCGCATGGCTCGACGCGCACTGGATGCCGTTCACGGCCAATCGCCAGTTCAAGGCCGACCCGCGCCTGATCGTGTCCGGCAAGGGCGCGTATTACACCGACGGCGAAGGCCGCAAGATCTTCGACGGCCTGTCGGGCCTCTGGTGCACGGGCCTCGGTCACGGCCGCACGGAAATCGTCGAAGCCGTGAGCCGTCAGGTCGCGCAGCTCGACTACGCGCCGGCCTTCCAGTTCGGCCATCCGAAATCGTTCGAGCTCGCCAACAAGATCAAGGAACTGACGCCGGCCGGGCTCGACTACGTGTTCTTCACGGGCTCGGGCTCGGAAGCGGCCGACACGTCGCTGAAGCTGGCCCGCGCGTACTGGCGTGCGAAGGGCAAGGGCACGAAGACGCGCCTGATCGGCCGGGAGAAGGGGTACCACGGCGTGAACTTCGGCGGCATCTCGGTCGGCGGGATCGGGCCGAACCGCAAGCTGTTCGGACAGGGCCTCGACGCCGATTTCCTGCCGCATACGCAACTGGCCGAGAACAAGTTCTCGCGCGGCATGCCGGAACACGGCGCGGAGCTGGCCGACCGCCTGCTCGAGCTGATCGCGCTGCACGACGCGTCGAACATCGCGGCCGTGATCGTCGAACCGTTCTCCGGTTCGGCGGGCGTGGTCGTGCCGCCGAAGGGCTATCTGAAGCGCCTGCGCGACATCTGTACCGCGCACGACATCCTGCTGATCTTCGACGAGGTCATCACGGGCTTCGGCCGTGCCGGCGCGATGACGGGCGCCGACGCCTTCGGCGTGGTGCCGGACATCATGAACTTCGCGAAGCAGGTGACGAACGGCGTGCAGCCGCTCGGCGGCGTGATCGCGACGAAGGAAATCTACGACACGTTCATGGCCGCGGGCGGCCCCGAGTACATGCTCGAGTTCCCGCACGGCTACACGTATTCGGCGCACCCGGTCGCGTGCGCGGCCGGCGTCGCGGCGCTCGACCTGCTGGTGAAGGAAGACGCGGTGGCCCGCGTGCGCGATCTCGCGCCGCATTTCGAGGCGGCCGTGCACGGGCTGAAGGGCCAGCGTCACGTCGCGGACATCCGCAACTACGGGCTGGCCGCCGGCCTGACGATCGCGGCGCTGCCGGGCGAGCCGGCACGGCGCCCGTACGAGATCGCGATGCGCTGCTGGGCGAAGGGCTTCTACGTGCGCTACGGCGGCGACACGATCCAGCTCGCGCCGCCGTTCATCGCCGAGAAGCGCGAGATCGACAACCTGGTCAACGCGCTGTCCGACGCGCTGAACGAAGTGGACTGAGCCACTGCTCGCCCGCAGCGACAACCGAATCCACCAAAGAGCCAGACACATGAAACACGACAGCAATGTGACCTCCACCGTCGGCCATCTGATCGACGGCAAGCGCGTCGACGGCGGTAGCCGGGTCCAGCCGGTGTTCGACCCGGCCACCGGCGAATCGCACAAGAGCGTCGCGCTCGCCGACAAGCTGACCGTCGAGGCCGCGATCGCGTCCGCGCAGGCCGCGTTCCCGGCATGGCGCAACACGCCGCCGCTGAAGCGCGCCCGCGTGATGAGCCGCTTCAAGACGCTGCTCGAGGAGCACGCGGAAGAATTGTGCGCGCTGATCACGGCCGAGCACGGCAAGGTGCTCGCCGATGCGATGGGCGAACTGCAGCGCGGGATCGAGAACGTCGAATACGCGTCCTATGTGCCCGAACTGCTGAAGGGCGAGCACAGCAAGAACGTCGGTCCCGCGATCGATTCGTGGAGCGAATTCCAGGCGCTCGGCGTTGCCGCCGGCATCACGCCGTTCAACTTCCCGGTGATGGTGCCGCTGTGGATGTGGCCGATGGCCGTCGCATGCGGCAACACGTTCGTGCTGAAGCCGTCGGAGCGCACGCCGTCGTCGACGCTGCGCATGGCCGAGCTCGCGCTCGAAGCCGGCCTGCCGCCGGGCGTGCTGAACGTCGTGAACGGCGACAAGGAAGCGGTCGACACGATCCTGACCGATCCGCGCGTGAAGGCGGTGAGCTTCGTCGGCTCGACGCCGATCGCCGAATATATCTACGCGACCGGCTGCGCGCACGGCAAGCGCGTGCAGGCGCTCGGCGGCGCGAAGAACTTCGCGGTCGTGATGCCGGATGCCGATATCCCCAACGCGGTGAACGCGCTGATGGGCGCCGCGTACGGCTCGTGCGGCGAGCGCTGCATGGCGATTCCGCTCGTCGTCGCGATCGGCGACGAAACGGGCGACCAGGTCGTCGCGGGGCTGAAGGCCGAGATCGAGAAGATGAAGGTCGGCCCGGGCAACGGCGCGGGCGTCGACATGGGCCCGCTCGTCACGCAGCAGCATTTCGAGAAGGTGACGGGTTTCGTCGAAGCGGGCGTGGCAGCGGGCGCGACGCTCGTCGTCGACGGTCGCGGCGTGAAGGTCGACGGTCACGACGGCGGCTACTACCTCGGCCCGTGCCTGTTCGACAACGTGAAGCCCGGCATGCCGATCTATCAGCACGAGATCTTCGGGCCGGTGCTCGGCGTGATCCGCCTGAAGTCGCTCGACGACGCGATGGCGCTGATCGACGCGCACGAATACGGCAACGGCACGTGCCTGTTCACGCGCGACGGCGAGGCGGCGCGCTACTTCAGCGACAACATCCAGATCGGCATGGTCGGCATCAACGTGCCGCTGCCGGTGCCGGTCGCGTACCACTCGTTCGGCGGCTGGAAGCGTTCGCTGTTCGGCGATCTGCACGCCTACGGCCCGGATGCGGTGCGGTTCTACACGAAGCGCAAGACGATCACGCAGCGCTGGCCGTCGGCCGGCGTGCGCGAAGGGACGGTGTTCAGCTTCCCGTCGAACCGCTGAGTCGACGTGCGCGCCGGCTGCATGCAGCCGGCGCGACGTGAGGCGCCGCCGCGGCCCGCCCCGATCGACGATCGGAGGCGGGCTTTTTTACGTCCCCGCAAAACGCGCGGAATGCGGCGAAAGCAGGCTCAAGGCGCGACCACGTGCCACACGTTCTTGAAGTTGTCGCCGTTGCGTTCGCCCTGTTTCATGTCCTTCGAGTAGAAGTACAGCGGCTTGCCCTTGTATGCCCATTGCGGGCTGCCGTCGTCGCGCTTGACGATCGTGTAGGGGCCGACCGGTACGTCGGTCGCGCTGGCCTTGTACGGCGGCCAGAGGGTTTCGCATGGGCCCGAACAGGCGCTGGTGCCGGCGTTGGGCTTGTCCTTGTCGAACGTGTAGACGGTCATCCCGTTCGCGGCGACGAGTGCGCCGTTTTCTTCCTTCGTGATGGAACCCTGGGCCGTGGCCGAAGCTGACGCAATGGCGAGCAGGGCGGAGCTGACGAGCAGCGCGGCTTTCATGAGTGCCTCCTGATAATCCGGTGGGCGGCCGCGATCGCGTGCACGGGCGAGCGTGCGCCGGAATCGCGATGAATGGTGCCGGAGCACGGCGCCGTCGCCGCCTGCACGCGTGAGCGACGCCCGGGCGACTGGCGGCAAACGGAGCGCCTTATTCACGATAGGCGGTTTTTGGCGGGGCTGCGAGAAGATCGGGGGGCATATCGGCGGCATGCACGCCGCGCGCAACGGCGCGACGATCGTCGTCGGGTCTGGGTATTCGGCATCCGTCCCCGAACGCGCGCCGGGCATGCGTTGCGACGACAACGACCCCGATACGGGTTTGCGTGGATGACATCGCGCGGATTCCGCCGGAATATTTCCGTCAGCGCGAGCCCGGCTCGCGCCGATCCTTCCGGGAGGTGACGACGATGCTTGAGGATCCAGGCGATGTAGCGCGCGCCAGCTATCGCGCGTATGTCGACAAGGACCGCGACGCGATCGAAGCGCTGATCGCGCCGGACTTCCATTTCACGAGCCCGCTCGACAACCGGCTCGATCGCGACGCGTATCTGGCGCGCTGCTGGCCGAACAGCGCGATGCTCGCCGGTTTCGCATTCGTCGACGTCGCCGTGCACGGCGAATACGTGTACGTCGTATACGAAGCCGTCACGACCGCCGGCAGGCGGTTCCGCAATGCCGAACGGTTGCGCGTGCGCGATGGCCGGATCGTCGAGGCCGAAGTGTATTTCGGCTGGTACGTGCCGCACCCGGCGCCGGATGGCGGGTTCATCGAATCGGGCACGTGAACGCGATCGCGCGGCGCGAAGCTGACGTTTCGCCGTCGCGAGCCGCCCGCGAAGGGCTGCCTGCCGGGGCGTCGCCGGTCGACGGCGCGCGCGCCGCTCAACCGGCTGCGTCGTTTTCCCCCAGCGCCTGAATGAACCGCGAAAACAGCTCCGGCTGCGACGAGATCCCGAGCTTCGCGTAAAGGTGCCGCCGATGCACCTTCACCGTTTCGGGTGATATCGCGAGCCGCTCCGCGATCGCCTTCGACGAATTGCCGCGCAGCACCATGCGTGCGATCGCCATCTCGCGATCGGTCAGCACACCCGCGCCGAAGCGCGCGAGCGCCTGCTCGACGCGCGCGCCGAGGTCCGCGTCGGGCGTGGCGCGCGCGGCATCGCCCACCAGCCGCCAATGCTGGCGGATAACGGCGAGCACCCACGGCATCGCGGCCGTCAGCTTGCCGAGCGGCTCGACGTCGAAGCGCGTCGACGCACCGAGCGACAGCGACAGCAGCGTATCGGCGTTCGGCCGCACGAGAATCTGGATCTCGTCGTCGCCGACCGCATCGCGAAAGTAGCTGAGGAAATATTCGCTCTGCCGGAACAGGTCCGGCGCGACTTCCTCGAGCCGGTAGCAGCCGTCGGCGAGCCCGTCGTGCGCGGCCTGCAGAAACGGATCGAGCAGATATAACCCGTTCAGGTAAAGCGGCACCGGCGACGCGGTGTCGGCGCCGCCCGTGTCGTATTCGTCGAGCACGAGCGGCACGCCGTCGCGGCCGATCGCGGTCGCGAGCGCGTTGTCGAACGGCGCCATTTCATTGAGCAACAGCACGAGGAACCGCCAGAAGCGCGGTTGGCCGAGATGATCGATCGCGCGGCCGAGTGCCTGGTGCATCGCGATTTCGGAAAAGAGACGATCCATACCACCACCGGAAGGGCGTAACACGAAGGGGGAATAGCGGTCCTGAAATTGGCTTCCTAGACTGCCACGCAATCAATCGGGCCCGAGTATGGGTGTTCAAAAAAAGGCGGCAAAGGAACAAAGGAGCACGAAATGGCGATGATGTCGGAATCGACGGGCACGCTGCAAGCGGCCTCTGCAACGGAAGATGCGCCACGCGCGCTGTCGCAGACGCTCAGCGTGCGCGACGCAGTGATGATCACCGTATCGGGCGTGACCCCGGCCAGCTCGATCTTCGTGATCGCGCCGTTCGCGATCCAGCAGGCCGGCAGTGGCGCGGTGCTGTCGTTCGTGCTCGGCGGCGTGCTCGCGCTGGCGTTCGCGCTCTGCTATGCGGAACTCAGCGCCGCGCATCGCAGCGCGGGCGGCGAATACGTGATGGCCAAGCGCGTGTTCGGCACGCTGCCCGGCTACCTGACCTTCATCACGGTGCTGTCCGTCAGCGTGTTCATCCCGGCCGTGCTCGCGAGCGGCGCCGCGCCGTACCTGAACAGCGCGCTCGGCACGCACTTCGGCAACCAGTCGGTCGCGCTGACGATCGTGCTGCTCAGCTATCTGCTCGGCATGCTGAACATCAAGACGAATGCGTGGATCACCGGTGCGTTCCTGGTCGTCGAAATCGGCGTGCTGATGCTGATCGCGGGGCTCGGCTTCGGATCGCCGCATCGCGGCGCCGACGTCCTGATCGCACCGGTCGTCGCGAGCGGCAACGCGCTGGTGCCCGCAACGCTCGCGGCCATCGTGCCCGCGATCGGCACCGCGATCTTCTGCTACAACGGCTTCGGCTCGGCCGCCTATCTCGCGGAAGACTTGCGCGGCGGCAACCGCAACGTCGCGAAGGCGGTGATCTATTCGCTGCTCGTGATCCTCGTCGTCGAGCTGGTGCCGCTCACCGCGATCGTGCTGGGCGCACCGTCGCTGACGGAACTGACGAAGAGCGGCGATCCGATCGGCTATGTCGTGCGCTCGCTGAGCAATCCGGCCGTGTCGCGCGTGGTCAGCGGCGGGATCTTCCTGTCGGTGTTCAACGCGATCATCGCGATCGTGATCGCGATGGGCCGCCTGCTGTACAGCAGCGGCCGGCATGCGCTCTGGTCGCGCACCTGCAACCGCGCGTTCTCGACGATCCATCCGCGCCTCGAATCGCCGTGGCTCGCGACGATCGCGCTCGCGATACCGTCGGCCGGGCTCGTGTTCGTGTCGAGCCTCGACGCGCTGACCGCGTTCACGGTCGACCTGTTGCTGCTGATCTACCTCGTCGTGGGGCTGGCCGCGCTGGCGAGCCGGTTCGTGCGCCGCGACGTCGAGCATCATTACCGGATGCCGCTGTGGCCCGTGACGCCGCTCGTCGCGGTGGCGGGCGCCGCGTACACGCTCTACACGACGCTCGCGACGGCGACGAAGCCGACCGACCTGATCATCATCGCCGGGCTGCTGGTCGCGGCGCTCGTGATGTACGTGGTGTGGGCGCGCCACAGCGCGGCATTCCGCGCGCTCTGAGCATCGGATCGACACCGGGCAGCACCGATACACCGAACCATTGAAAGACAGGAGGAATTGCATCATGCGCACGAGGGATCTCGGCATCCGCATCGGACTCGGCACGCCGGGCCGCTTCAACGCGATCACGGACGTACCGGGCGTGCGGGTCGGGCATTGCACGCTGAACGTCGAGAACGGCGACGCATCGATCCGCACCGGCGTCACCGTCATCGAGCCGCGCGCGGGCGCCGCGCACGAATCGCCGTGCTTCGCGGGCGTGCACGTGCTGAACGGCAATGGCGACGCGACCGGGCTCGAATGGATCCGCGAAGCCGGCCTGCTGACCACGCCGATCGCCTATACGAACACGCACAGCGTCGGCGTGGTGCGCGACGCGCTGGTCGCGAACGAACGGGAAGCGGCGGCCGGCCGCGTGTATTGGTGCATGCCGGTCGTGATGGAGACCTACGACGGGCTGCTGAACGACATCTGGGGACAGCACGTGAACGCCGCGCACGTGCAGCGCGCGCTGGCCGCCGCCCAGCCGGGGCCGGTCGCCGAAGGCGGCGTGGGCGGCGGGACGGGCATGATCTGCCACGAGTTCAAGGGCGGCATCGGCACCGCGTCGCGCGTGCTGGCGGCCGATGCGGGCGGCTGGACCGTCGGTGCGCTCGTGCAGGCGAACTACGGCGTGCGCGAGATGCTGCGCGTGGCCGGCTACCCGGTCGGCGAGGTGCTGCGGCACGTGCATTCGCCGTTCCGCGAAGCCGAAGCGAAAGGCGAGGCCGGCATGGGGTCGATCGTCGTCACGATCGCGACCGACGCACCGTTGCTGCCGCATCAATGCACGCGTCTCGCGCAGCGCGCGAGTGTCGGGCTCGCCCGCGTCGGCGGTGGCACCGAGGATTCGAGCGGCGACATCTTCCTCGCGTTCGCGACCGGCAACGCCGGCTTGCCGGCGGTGAACTACGGCAGCAAGGGCACGCCGAGCACCGACGTGCGGATGGTCAACAACGACCACATTTCCGCGCTGTTCGTCGCGGCGGCGGAAGCGGTCGAGGAAGCGATCGTGAATGCGCTGGTTGCGGGCGGCGACGTCGAGTCGCGCGGGGCGAGGGTCGAAGGGCTCGGGCCGGCGCGCTTGCTGGATGCGTTACGCGAAGTGGGCTGGCGGCCGGGGCGCGGCGCCTGAAACGGCAAGCGCCGCTTCAATCGAAGCGGCGTGGTGCGGGACGGCGATGCGGCGATCGGCCGGACCGCCGTCCGCCCGCGCATGTCATGCATGCGGTGCGGGCGATGCGGGCCTGGCCGTGACGACGCGGCGTCATGCTCAGCTGCCGAAGTAGATGTTGCAGAAGCTGACGGGGCCGACGCATGCGTTCGGGTCTTCCTGCTTCGATTGCGCACGATCGACGCGGCCTGCGGCCTTGACGGCCTCGGCGCGGTTCGCCTGTTGCGGTGCGGCGTCTGCCGGCGCCGGCTGCGCGTGAGCGACGGCAGCGGTGAGCGACAGGGCAACGAGGGCGAGGTGCAGCGGCTTCATTTTGTTTCTCCTGGGTGAGTGCCAGTCTCGCTGGCAGTGAGGAAACTATAGGCTCGCACTGCTTAAAGATTAATCGCCGCGCCTGTAGAGCTTATTTCCATCGGGAACAACGATCCCGTTGCGCGCGCATCGATCTTCAATGGCGATGCCGGTTGAACGGCGCGTCCTTGTCGAGCAGCGCGCTGCGCATGAAGTGCAGGCAGCCGACGATCCGCTGCATGTTGCGACGCGCGTCGGGCACCGCGTACCACGCCTGCAGCGCGTGCTGCGCCGCGCGGATCGCGAGATTCACGGATTTCAGCGTGCGCGCATGGCGGGCGGGCGTCGGATCGTCGAAGAAGCGCGGCAGTTCGAGCAGCACCGCATCGATCGAACCGGTCCAGCGCAGCATCTGCGGCGATTTCGCCGCGCGGAACGCGTGCAGCTCGTCGCGCAGGTCGATGACCGCGTGGCCGATCTCGAGCGTCGACAGCATCCAGCGCAGTGCATCGCGATGCTGCCGCGTGCGGCGCACCAGCAGCGTACGCAGTTGCGCCATCAGGTCGTGCGTGCTCGACTGGAAGCGCTGCGCGAGGCCCTCCGGCGCGCCTTCGCATGCCAGCGTCACCTGGCGGCGCAAGTCGTGCGCGATCCGGCCGGTGAGCCAGGGCATGTGGGTGGGGAACACGACGGCGAACACGAGCGAGCACGCAAGCATCGCGACGACGACCGCCAGCCCGTTGTTGATCAGCACTTCGGGCGTATACGCGATCGTGTTGTCGGGGCCCGCGAGCAGGCAGAAGAACACCGCGAAGCCGATCCCGTAGCCGGACAGGCCGGGCCGCATCGCGAGAAACGCGCCGAGGCCGAGGACGGGGGCGAGCGCCGCGCACAGCAGCGGAAAGCCGTCGATGTTCGGATAGACGTAGCACAGGAACAGGTAGCCCACGGCCGTCGCGAACGCCGCGCCGACGCCCATCTGCGCGACGAACTTCGGCGCGCGCGGCGACGTCGAGCTGAGCGCGCACGCGATCGCGGTGGCGATCACCGCGAGCGAGCCGCTCGGCCATTCGGATGCGATCCAGAACGCGCTCATCGCGCCGACGGCGACTACCGTGCGCAGGAACGCGAAGCCGACGAAGAACGCATTGGTTTTCACCGCGTAATGCGTGACCGAGCGCTCGAACGCATGATCATCCTGGTCGAGCGACGCGTAGGTGTCGACGTAGCCGAGATATTCGCCGATGAACCGGTACAGCAGCTCGATCGCGGTATCGAAGTCGAGCAGGCCGCCGGCCGCATGGTCCTCGATGGCTCGCCGCGACGCGCGCGCGGCCTTCGGCAACGCAGTGTGAAAGCGGCGCAGTTCGAGCAGCGCGCCGGTGGCCGGCGCGATGCCGCGCTGGCGTTCGTCGCGCAACGCGGCGAAGCGCAGGGCGAGCGCGTCGACGTGCGGCGCCAGCGCATCGAGTACCGCGTCCGACCGATTCGCTCGCAGCCGTTTGACGAGCTGGTGCAGCGCATGCAGCCGCGTGCAGGCGTTCATGAACTCGCTGTTCAGCCGCGCAAGCCGGCGGCTGCGCGCGCGAATGTGCGGATCCTCGAACGACGCGAATGCGCGGTTCGCTTCGAAGCCGACGATGTCGTCGACGAAATCGGCGAAGCGCCGCTCGAAATCGCCGCGCGCGACGTCGCCCGAGAGCGCGCCGGCCGTGAACGCCGCGAACGTCGCGTGGCGCGCGCTCAACGAGCGCATCAGCGCCTTCGCGGAGCTCAACGGCAGGATCAGCGCGCTGACCGCGCCCGAGCACGCGATGCCGAGGGCGACTTCCGCGGCGCGCGTGAGTGCGGACTGGAACAGCGTCTGCGGCGTCATCACGGCCGGCAGGCCGATCAGCGCGGCCGTGTAGCCGGCGAGCACGAAGCCGTACCAGCGGAAGTGGCGGTTGCGCACCGCGAGCGCGATGCAGCCGCCGATCCACAGCGTGATGCCGGCCATGTACAGCTCGGGTTGCTGCGCGAACAGCCCGCCGAGCGCGAGCGCGCCGACAAGGCCGGCCGCCGTGCCGAGCACGCGATAGAAGCTCTTCGCGAACACCATCCCCGACAGCGGCTGCATCAGCACGAACACGGTCGTCATCGCGGTGCGCGGCTGCGACATCTCGAGACGCATCGCGATACCCATCGCAAGCAGCGCCGCGAGCACGGTTTTCGCGAGGTGCAGCCAGATCAGCCCGTCGGTCATGGCCCAGTCGCGCGCCGCGTTGCCGAGCGGATCGAGCCATCGCCTCCATCGTGCCGGTTCGATGGAAGGTCGCGCGATCGCAGGTTGTGGCTTCATGGAAAGAGGGCCCAAGGCCGACCGCGCGAGGTGCCGCGGCGCGTCCGAACGGGTCCGTTCGACTGGTGAGGCGCCGATTGTAGGAGTGCGGCGCTCGCGCATTAACGCAGCTGCGGGGAAACGATAGTTGCAGCTGGAGTAACAATCTGTCGCATCCAGTGGAGGAAAATGGCGGCTCCGCTACAGGTCGCTCACAGGAATGGATACCCTACAAAACATGCGGGTGTTTTCGCGCGTCGTCGAGACGGGCAGTTTCACCGCCGCCGCGCAATCGCTGAATTCGACGACGGGCGCGATGTCGCGCGCGGTGTCCGAGCTGGAGGCGCGCCTGCGCACCCGTCTGATGAATCGCTCGACGCGCCGTCTCGCGCTCACGTCGGCCGGCGAAAGCTATCTGCGGCGCTGCCGCCAGATCCTCGCCGACGTCGATCGCGCGGAAGAAGAGGCGAGCTGCGCGCACGAGCGCCCGGCCGGCGTGCTGCGCATGCACAGCTTCGCGAGCGTGGGGCATCACTATGTATTGCCCACGCTGACGCGCTATCACGCGCAGTTTCCGGACGTGTCGATCGAGCTGTCGCTGTCGCAGCGCATGCCCGACCTGTTCGACGGCACGAGCGACACGGCCGTCGTCACCGCGTCGTCGCTGCCCGATTCGGAACTCGTGTCGCACCTGCTCGGCTCGACGTTCAGCATTCTGTGTGCATCGCCCGACTACGTGAAACGGCACGGCGCGCCGGCCCGCCCGCAGGATCTCGCCGCGCATGCGTGCCTGACGCTGTGTACGCCGGCGTTTCCCACGCACGAATGGGTGCTCGAAGGGCCCGAAGGCGTCGAGCAGATCCACGTCGCCGGGCCGGTGCAGACCAATACCGCCGAATCGCTCGCGCTCGCGATCCGCGACGGCATCGGGATCGGCATGCTGCCGCTGTATTCGGCGATCGACGCGCTGCGCGACGGCACGCTCGTCCGCGTGCTGCCCGCGCATATCCTGCAGAAGATGAACGTGTATGCGCTGTACCCGTCACGCCGCTTCGTCGATGCGAAGGTGCGGACCTGGGTCGAGATGCTGCGCGCGCAGGTGCCGACGATGATCGCGCGCGACGTCGAAATGCTGAACGCGATCGACCGCGAACCGCAGGCCGCCTGAACGCAGGCCGCCTGGACCCGGCGCGCGCATCGGCGCGCGGCGGGTTGCTTCATGCCCATGCCGAAACGGCGTCGCTCGCCACACATGCCGGATGCGAGCGACGCGCGCCGTCACAGCGCCGGCTTGGCCGCCGCGCCTGATTCGGTTGCCGGCTCGCCGGCCGGGCCGTAGGCGGCCCGCGCCGCTTTCCGCTCGGCGAGACGCTTCGCCTGCAGTCGTTCCTGAGCCGCGAGGATGTCGTCCGGATAGTTGCCGACTTCACCGCGCGCCGGGTTGTAGCCGACCGATTCGAGATCGACCAGCTCCTGCAGCACCTGCGCGCGCGTGACGGGCGACTTCGCCTGCTGGGCGAACGACAGGGCCGGTGCGGCAAGCATGACGGCAGCGGCGGCGGTAACGACGAGCGATTTCACGAGGTTCTCCTGAATAGGGGGTGGGTGGCCGGATCGACACGCGACGCGCGGCGCCGACCTTCGACGTCAGTCTACGTAGCGAGTCCGCGTGCAAACACCCCGATTCCAGGAGGGCTGCGTTCCAGAAGGAACAACATTGGCGGCGTCGCCCGCGGGCCACCGAACCCGTGGGGGAACACGGGCGCCGCGCACACGGGGCCGTGCACACGGCCCCCCGGCAGGCGGACGACGTCGCGCGATGCCGATCAGAACCGCGTGCGCATGCCGATCGTGCCGACCACCTGATTCGCCGTGCTCGATGCGCCGCCCGACGTGTTGATGAACGCCTGGTAGCCGCGGCCCGACGCATGCTGGAACATCGCTTCCGCGTACAGGTCGGTGCGGCGCGACAGCTTGTACACGGCCTGCAGGTTGGCCTGATGCCACTTCGGATCGCCGTCGTGCTTGCTGTCGGGATTCGACACGCTGGCGTCCGTGTATACATACGCCGCGCCGACGCTGACGGCCGGCGTCACCGCATAGCGCACGTTCACGTCGTAGTTGTTGAACGCGATCTGGCCGCTGGAGCCGAACGCGCCCGTGTTGTCGTACTGCGAACGCGTGTAGACGAAGCCGACGGTCGCCGGGCCGAACACGTAGCTGACGCCGCCGCCGTACGTGCGCATGCGGTCCGAGCCGATCGACCAGCCGCCCTGGTTCAGGCTCTTCGCTTCGGCCGAATCGGTCGCGCCGGGGCTCGCGCTCGTCGAGCCCTTCGTGCCGTTCATCTGCAGGTAGGCGCCGGCCAGCTTCAGCGGGCCGTTCGTGTAGCTCGCGGCCACGCTGTACGCGCGGTTCGCGCTGAAGTTCGCCGAGTTGGAGAACGCGTACAGCGCGCCGACCTTGAAGCCCGCGATCGTATCGCTCGTGTACTTGACCGCGTTGTTGATGCGCAGCGAGTGGTTCAGGTTGTCGTTGTCGAACGGATGCGCGAAGCCCGCATCGCCGAAATCGCCGGACGTCGCCGACAACGGCGCGACGAAGTCGACCATCGTGTCGTACTGGCGGCCGAGCGTCAGCGTGCCGTAGCCGGCCTGGCTGAGGCCGACATACGCGTGCCGGCCGAACAGCTTGCCGTCCTGGCCGAGCCCGCCGTTGTTCGCGTTGAAGCCGTTCTCGAGCACGAACAGCGCCTTCAGGCCGCCGCCGAGATCCTCGGTGCCGCGCAGGCCGAAGCGGCTGCCGTTGATCGTGCCGCTCGCCATGCGCCACTGCGGCGCGCCGTTCACGTTGTTGGTATAGGCGATGCCGGCATCGATCAGGCCGTACAGCGTGACCGAGCTTTGCGCGTGGGCGAGCGGCGCGAACAGGGCGGCGGCGCACGCGCCGGCGATCAGGGTTTTTTTCATGGTGAAGCTCCTGCGTGTGGGACGGGAAATCAAAGTTCGGCGCAAGTATAGAAATGCGCGTCGCGCGCAAGGGCCGGGCGGCCGCGAGCGCACTGTTCCAGATCCTGCAAGAGTCGTTCACAAAACCGACACGACGTGTCGCGCGCGCGCCGGGCAGGCGATTCTTGCGTGACGGCCGGCCCGCGGCTTCCGTCCGGCGCGGCCCGGCTGTCGTGTCGATGCAACATGCGCGGTACGTGCGCGCATCGCCGCTTTTACTCCATACTGGTCACCCGGACCGCACGGCCGCCGGCGCAGATCGCGCGGCCGTGTCAACGCATACGACAAGAGGCCCCCATGAACCTGTTCAACGTACGCCTGCGCGGCCGCGACGGCCTGTTCACGATCGGCGTCGATGCCGGCAAGATCGCGCGGATCGATGCGCAAACCGGACCGATCGCGTCGACGAATCCCGACCATATCGATGGCGGCGGCCGTCTTGCGATTCCGCCGCTCGTCGAGCCGCATATCCACCTCGATGCGGTGCTGACGGCCGGCGAACCCGCGTGGAACATGAGCGGCACGCTGTTCGAGGGCATCGAGCGCTGGGCCGAGCGCAAGGCGACGATCACGCACGAGGACACGAAAGCACGCGCGCATGCCGCGATTGGCATGCTGCGCGATCACGGGATCCAGCACGTGCGCACGCACGTCGACGTGACCGATCCGACGCTCGCCGCGCTGAAGGCGATGCTGGAAGTGAAGGACGAGGCGCGCGGGCTGATCGACCTGCAGATCGTCGCGTTCCCGCAGGAGGGCATCGAATCGTTCGATGGCGGCCGCGTGCTGATGGAGCAGGCGATCGAGCTCGGCGCGGACGTCGTCGGCGGGATTCCGCATTTCGAGAACACGCGGGAGCAGGGCGTCAGCTCGATCCGCTTCCTGATGGATCTCGCGGAACGCACGGGTTGCCTCGTCGACGTGCACTGCGACGAGACCGACGACCCGCATTCGCGCTTTCTCGAAGTACTCGCGGAAGAAGCGCGCGTGCGCGGCATGGGTGCGCGCGTCACCGCGAGCCACACGACCGCGATGGGTTCGTACGACAACGCGTACTGCTCGAAGCTGTTCCGGCTGCTGAAGCGGGCGGGGCTGAACTTCATCTCGTGCCCGACCGAAAGCATCCATCTGCAAGGGCGCTTCGACACGTTTCCGAAGCGGCGCGGCGTCACGCGCGTCGCGGAGCTCGACCGTGCCGGGATCAACGTGTGCTTCGGGCAGGATTCGATCAAGGACCCGTGGTATCCGCTCGGCAACGGCAACATCCTGCGCGTGCTCGACGCGGGCCTCCATATCTGCCACATGATGGGTTACGAGGACCTGCAGCGCTGCCTCGACTTCGTGACCGACCACAGCGCGACGACAATGCATCTCGGCGATGGCTACGGCATCGCGGTCGGGCGGCCGGCCAATCTCGTCGTGCTCGACGCGGACAGCGACTACGAAGCCGTACGCCGGCAGGCGAAGGCCACGCTGTCGATGCGCGACGGGAAGGTCATCATGCGGCGCGAACCGGAGCGCGTGACGTATCCGGATTGACGGGAAGGCGGGCGCTCGCCGGCCGCCGGCCTTGAGTATTCGCGGAATGCATCAGTCGATTCGAAAAATACGTTTGTTTCATGAGAGGCGAGGGCCTACGATTCGGTCCTGACGACGGCGTGCAACGTGCGCACCGTCCTTTCCCTCTTCGTTCGCCGACCCCATGCGCCTCGATCTTCCGTCCGCCCCCGCTGCTTCTTCACCGACCGCCAGCTCGTTCGCGCGCATGGCCGTCGTCACGGTCCTGACCGGCATCGGCGCGGGTCTCGGCGGCATGCTGCTCGCGCTGCTGCTGCATGCGATCCAGCACGTCGCATACGGCTACAGCATCGCGCACGTGATCGGGGCCGAGAGCTTCCTCGGTGGCGTGAGCGGCGCCGAGCCGCTGCGCCGGTTGGCGGTGGTGGCCGTCTGCGGGATCGTCGCCGGCGGCGGCTGGTGGGCGCTTTACCGATATGGCCGGCCGCTCGTCAGCATCCGTCGCGCGGTGCGCGCGGCCGATCCGCGGATGCCGTTCGTCAGCACGACGGTTCACGCGCTGCTGCAGATCGTCACCGTCGCGCTCGGCTCGCCGCTCGGCCGCGAAGTCGCGCCGCGCGAGATCGGTTCGCTGCTCGCCGGGCGGTTTGCCCACGCGGCGCGGCTCACGCCCGACGACTGCCGGCTGATGGTCGCGTGCGGCGCCGGCGCGGGGCTCGCGGCCGTCTACAACGTGCCGCTCGGCGGCGCGATCTTCGTGCTCGAGGTGCTGCTCGGCACGTTCGAACCGCGGGCGCTGATCGTGGCGGTCGTGACGTCCGCGATCGCGGCGGTCGTCGCGTGGGTCGGCCTCGGCAACGAGCATCAGTACACGGTGCCGGCGTTCGTGCTGAGCACGCCGCTCGTCGCATGGTCGATCGTCTGCGGGCCGCTGTTCGGCTTCGCCGCGTACGGTTTCGTGCGGCTCACGAGCCGCGCGCGCGCGAACGCGCCGAAGGACTGGCGGCTCCCGGTGTTCGCGCTGCTGAACTTCGCGGTGATCGGCGTGCTCGCGATGGGGTTTCCGCAACTGCTCGGCAACGGCAAGGGCCCGGCGGCGCTGGGTTTCGACGGCACGCTGACGATCGGCCTCGCGGCGACGCTGCTCGTGCTGAAGGTGCTGATCGAGGCCGGCAGCCTGCGGGCCGGCGCGGAAGGCGGGCTGCTCACGCCGGGTCTCGCGAACGGCGCGCTGCTCGGTGTCGTGCTCGGTGGGCTGTGGAGCGTGGTGTGGCCGGGTGCATCGCTCGGCGGATGCGCGTTGATCGGCGCGACCGCGTTTCTCGCCGCGTCGATGCAGATGCCGATCACGGCCGTCGTGTTGATGCTCGAATTCACGCGTGCGAATCACGACAGCCTCGTGCCGATGCTGCTGGCCGTGGCGGGGTCGCTTGTGGCGTATCGGCTTGCGCAGAAGCTGGCGGAGCGGCGCGCGACAGCGATCGCAGCCGTCGGCACGCCGGAGGCGGTTGCTCGCTAGCGGGCTCACGCCAGGGCGCGTATACGCATCGATGAGCGCGGCGATCCATCCACGACGTGACGTAGCTGGAGGGCGACTGGTGCGTACGGGAAGAGCATGCATCGCTGACGCATCAATTCCGTTTCGGCGTGGGTTATCCGGGAAACTCTCCCCGTAAGACACAACATCCGGGAATTATATTTCCGGCGTGCATCTCATTCTGCGAGGGGCCGGGCGGTTACCACCAAATGGACGTCATGGGCGAGGCGCTGCGGATCGACCGGGCGGCATTGCTCGGACTGGCAAAGGAAGCGGAGCTTTCCGCAGCCGCTGCCGGCGACATGATCGACGCAATGTGCGGAGTGGCCAGCCAGTTCTCGGCCATTGCGAAGCGCCGCTATGTTTGGACGGAGCGGAGGCGAGATGCGGACGGGGCGAAACCCGCATCTCGCCAGCCCGAATCTCGCTGTCTTCAGCCGCGCGACCGAACATCGGCGCGCTCGTGCCCGTGACGCAACGCGAGGCTCGCGAATGCCGCGACGACGAGTGCCGCCGCCAGCAGCGTCAGCCCGTTCTTCGCATTGCCGGTCGCCTGTTCGATCGCGCCGACGACGGTCGGCCCGACGAAGCCGCCGAGCAAACCGCAGGTATTCACGAGCCCGAGCCCGCCGGCCAGCGCGCTGCCGGCGAGCCGCGACGCCGGAAACGTGAACACGATCGACTGCACGACGAAAAACATCGACGCGGCCACGCACACACAGAGCAGCCCCGCCAACGGCGACGCATGCGCGGCGCCGACCATCCCGGCCGCCATGACCACCAGCCCCGCACACAGCATCCGCCGCGAATGACGCGATTCGCGCGCGAAGCGCGGCAGCGTCCCGGCCCCGAGCGCGGCGGCGAGCCAGGGCAGCGACGTCAGCAACCCGACCGCGACCGGCGACAGGCGCCCCGACGCGCCGATGATGCCCGGCAGGAAGAAGATCACCGTGTAGATGGTCAGCTGGTGGCAGAAGTACACGAAGATCGCGAGCCAGATCTGCGGATCGCGCAGCGCGGCGCCGAACGCATGGCCGTCGTGCGCGGCGACGCCCGCGTCCTGTTCGGCGGCCAGCTTGCGCTCGAGCGCGCGGCCGGTTTCCGCGGAGAGCCATGGCGCGGCGCTCGGCCGATCCGGCAATCGCGTCCACACGACGAACGCGAGCAGGATCGCCGGAATGCCTTCGACGACGAACAGCCATTGCCAGCCGTGGAAACCGAGCGTGCCGTCGAGCTCGATCAGCGCGCCGGCCAGCGGCCCGCCGACGATATTCGCGATGCACACGCCGAGCAGGAAATAGCCGGTCGCGCGTGCCCGCTCCTCGCGGCCGAACCAGTACGTCAGATACAGCATCACGCCGGGAAACAGGCCGGCTTCGGCCACGCCGAGCAGCAGGCGCATCACGTAGAACGACGTCTCGCCGCGGACGAACGCCATCGCAACCGACAGCGCGCCCCACGTGATCATGATCCGCGTGATCCAGAAGCGCGCGCCGACGCGATGCATGATCAGGTTGCTCGGGATCTCGAAGAGCGCGTAGGTGAGAAAGAACAGCCCCGCGCCGAGTCCGTACGCGGCCGATGAAATGCCGAGATCGACGCCCATCGAATGTTTGGCGAACGCGATGTTGGTGCGGTCGAGAAAACTGATCACATACGCGGCGATCAGCAGCGGCATGAGTTTGCGGAACAGCAGCCGGTTCAGCGACGCATTCGCGTCGGTCGCGGCGGACGACAAGGCCTGAGCGTGATGAGTGGACATGCGGACGACTCCGGTAGGGGCGAACCGGCGCGCACGGCAAGCACGGCGCGCCATGTTCGGCAAATGCCGCTGCGATGCAGGCAGCGGATGGGCAGTCGACGGAGCCGCGCCGGCGGCGCTCGAACGGAGCGGGGCGATCGAGGGCGTCCTGGCGCCGGCCGGCTCGGGCCGGCGCCTTGTCACTGCGCTTGCGGATTCTCGTGTTGGGGGCGCACCCCGGCGATCAGAAGTTCACCGCGTCGCCGCCCTTGAGCGCGAGCATCGCGCGCGCCTCGGCCGGCGTCGCGATCTCGAGCGACAGGCCTTCGAGCACCTGCCGCATTTTCAGGACTTGCGCGGCGCTCGATTCCGCGAGCTTGCCGGGCGCGATCCACAGCGAATCCTCGAGCCCGACGCGCACGTTCGCGCCTTGCGCGGCGCCGATCGTCGCGAGCGGAATCTGGTTGCGCCCGGCGCCGAGGATCGACCACACGTAATCGCTGCCGAACAGGCGGTCGGCCGTGCGGCGCATGTGCATCAGGTCCTCCGGATGCGCGCCGATTCCGCCGAGCAGGCCGAACACGCTTTGCACGAAGAACGGCGGCTTCGCGAGCCCGCGGTCGACGAAGTGCGCGAGGTTGTACAGATGCGAGATGTCGTAGCACTCGAATTCGAACCGCGTGCCGTTCGCGCCGCAGCGCGTGAGGATCGTCTCGATGTCCGCGAACGTGTTCTTGAACACGAGATCGCGGCTTTTCTCGAGATGTTCGCGCTCCCACGGATGCTTCAGCTCGCGGAAGCGCTCGAGCATCGGATACAGCCCGAAGTTCATCGAGCCCATGTTCAGCGACGCGACCTCGGGCTGGAAATGCAGCGCCGGCTGCAGCCGTTCGTCGACCGTCATGTGCGGGCTGCCGCCCGACGTGAGATTGATCACCGCATCGGTCTGCGCCTTGATGCGCGGCAGGAATTCGGCGAACACGGCCGGATCCTGCGTCGGTTTGCCGTCGGACGGATTGCGCGCGTGCAGATGCAGGATCGCCGCGCCGGCCTGCGCGGCCGCGACCGCGGCCGTTTCGATTTCGTGCGGCGTCACGGGCAGGTACGGCGACATCGACGGCGTATGGATCGCGCCGGTCGGCGCACAGGTGATGATGACTTTGCGAGCGTTTGCCACGGATGGATTCCTTTCGATGAACGATGCAGGACGCGTCAGAGCACTTCGACGTTGCCGCAGACGGAGATCGCCTGCCCGGTGATGCCGTGCCCGCCCGGCGAGCACAGGAACAGCGCGGTCGCGGCGATTTCGGCCGGGTCGGTCATGCGCCGCAGCGAGATCTTCTCGAGATAGCGTCGCTCCATTTCGTCGTAGCCGATGCCGAGCTGCTGCGCGCGCGCCTCGATCACGCGGCGCATCCGCGGACCGCGCACGATGCCGGGCTGGATCGCGTTCACGCGGATGCCGAGTGGCCCGAGCTCGATCGCGAGGCTCTTCACGAGGCCGACCACCGCCCATTTGGTGGCCGCATACGGCGTGCGGAACGCATAGCCGAGCCGGCCGGCGACCGACGACAACGCGATGATCGCGCCGCCGTGTTTCGACTCGCGCAGCAGCGGCACCGCGCGGCGCGTGAACTGGAATTGCGCGTTCAGGTTGATCGCGACGGTCTGTTCCCACTGCACGGGGTCGATTTCGTCGATGCCGCCGGTCGGGCCGGCGATACCGGCGTTGTTGACCAGCACGTCGAGGCCGCCGAGCCGCGTCGACACGTCGGCGAACACGCGTTCCACGGCGGCCGGGTCGGATACGTCGGCCAGCGTCGCGCTGATCGCGCCGGCCGCGGCACGCGGCGGCCGGTCGGCGAGCGCCGCGATCGCGGCTTGCGACGCGTCGCACACGTGCACGCGCGCGCCGCATTCGGCGAACGCGTCGGCGATTTCGAGACCGATGCCTGACGCGCCGCCCGTCACGAGGACGCGCAGGCCGTCATAGGGTTTCAGCAGGTCGGAAGCTGTCATGCCGGGTTGTCTCCATCGTTGATGTAGTGGGATGGCGGTCGCGCGCGTGTCGGGCGGCCGCCGCAAGCGGCCGCTACGGCTTCGCGTTCACGGTTCGAGGCGTCCGCTCGGCCCGCAGCGTCTCGGCGAGATCGTGCGCGGCGCCACCGATGTCGAGCGCGATGCCGGCCCGCACGCCCGCGCCGTCGCGCCGTTCGAGCGCATCGACGATCGCGCGGTGCGCGTCCATCGAGCGCCGCATGTGCGGGATGTCGAGCGCGACCATGTTGAGGAACGGGCCGACGCGCATCCACAGGTTCTCGACGATCGCGAGCGTGTTTTCGCTCGCGCCGTGCGCGTAGATCGCGCTGTGGAACGCGAAATTGCTTTGCAGGTAGGCGCGCGAGCGGCCGGCCTCGACGTGTGCCTGCATCGTCTCGCAGGTCTTGCGCACGGCGGCGATCTGCGCGTCGGTCATCCGCTCGCACGCGCGCTCGGCGATGCAGCCTTCGAGCGCGATCCGCACGTCGCGCAGTTCGTCGAGCATGTCGAGCGTCATCGGCGGGACGACGAGCGCGCGATTCGGGCCATCGACGAGCGCGCGTTCGGCGCGCAGCCGCGTGAGCGCGGCACGCACGGGCATCGTCGACGAGCCGACGGCTTCGGCGACGCTGCGCAGGCTCAGCGCCTGGCCGGGCGCGAACCGGCCGCTCATCAGCGCTTCGCGCAGTTGCTGGTAGACCTTGTCTGCCATCGTTTCCTGTTCGATGGCTTTCAGTGCGGGCGGGACGATACGAGGCGGCAAGGGGCGCTCCTGGGTTTGATCTGCGATCTGTGATCACACTGTGGATGTGCGAAGTTTTGTCGATCGGGGCGGCGGAGTCAAGGCGAACGGGATCGGGGAAAACGAGGGGGTGGGTGGACGAAGAGGCTGTCGGCGACAGTCGGCAATACTTTTCCCGTCGGGGTTTGATCCGATCCTCGAGGCCCGGCGTCGGAGGGCGACGGAGGCGAGCATGCGGGGGCGCGACCATGGTTACTTCAACGAACCGGGCGCGCGGTATCGTTCCGGTCGCGCAAACTTTTGGAGCCTGTCATGAGGGGAGTCCGGATCGCGGCCGCGTTGGCGTGCATCGCGTTTCAACCGGCGATGGTCGTGGCGAAGGACGTCGCACAAACCTCTCCCGAGGCCGGCTCACGTACTTATCTGCAGAACTTCAAGGACATGGTGCTCGCGGAGTGCCTGGCTACCGCGTACAAGCCGGCGCCCGGCACGAGCAAGGACATCGGCAGCAGCATCAGCGCGTTGCGCGACTGGACCTACTACGACATGGAACGTGCGCCGGACGTCATTCACGCGCTGGTCGCGAAGTATCTGGCTCGTGACTATCGGAATCCGGTTGTCGAATCGGAAGTCGCGGATGTGAAGTTCGACTTCCTGAAGTGCATCGACCTGTATCACGGCAAGGAACTGGACGCTGCGGCGAAGCAATTCGTATCGCGCCCGAACCGTACCTACCGGACCGAGCATTCGCCGAAGCCGCAGTAGCGATCGAACGCCGTTGCGCGGGCGCGCCGCATGCCACTTCGTCGACGCTATTCAAGCGTCCGGATCGAATTGCTGATCCCGCGCGCACAGTCGATCACCGCCGGCGCGAGCTTGCGGCGCGCGTCGTCGAACGTCCAGCGGCTCGTCGGCGCGACCACGTGCACGGCCGCGACCGGCTGCCCCTGGCTGCCGAGCACGGGCGCCGCGATCGACATGTCGCCGATGAACAGTTCTTCCTGGTTGGTCGCGTAGCCTTCGCGCCGCGCGCCCTCGAGCAGCGCGACGAGATCGTCGAGCGCCGTGACCGTGCGCGGCGTATGCGGCGTGCGCGCCATGCCGTCGAGCCGCACACGCGCTTCTTCCGGCGGCAACGCGCTCAGGAACGCGCGGCCGGAGCCGGTGCAGTACATCGGGATACGGCTGCCGATCGGCATGTGGATCGGCACGAACTTCGTCGACACGAAACGCGCGACATACACCATTTCATCCTCGTCCGGCTCGGTGAGGTTGGTGGTTTCGCCGGTCAGGTTCGTGAGTTCGGACAGGAACGGATTCGCGACGTCGATCAACGTATCGGCCGCGAGATAGTTGAAGCCGATCCGCATCACGTGCGGCGTGAGTTGGTAACGCCGCGTGACCGGATGCTTGCGGATGTAGCCGAGCTTCTCGAGCGTATAGACCATCCGCTGCGCGGAGCTTTTCGTCATCCCCGCCGCGTCGGCCACTTCCGCCAGCGTCATCGTGCGCCGTTTCGCGCTGAACGCGCGCAGCACGTTCAGCCCTTTTTCCAGCGACTGGTTGAACAGCAGATCGTTTGCTTGGTCGGGTGACGTTTCCATGGCGAAGGGCGGAATCGATTCGATATCGCATCATATCGTATCGAATATCGATACGCAAAAATCTATTTGCGATGTTTTTGATTCGTTTTAAGATCAAGTCATCGTCGCAGTGTCGATCAGCGACCGGCCGGCGCCCGGATTATTCGAGAAGGAGTCACCATGGTTCCGTTCATCAAGCGGTTCGGCGCACTGGCCGCCGGTTTCGCCACCTGTATCGCACTCTCCACGGCGTCGCCGAGCGCCGGGGCGGCCGAGCCCACGCTGAAGGTCGGCGCGACGGCCACCGGCGTGCCGTTCACGTTCCTCGACGTCAAGAGCAATTCGATCCAGGGGATGATGGTCGATGCGATCACCGCGGCCGGGAAGTCGGCCGGGTTTCGCGTCGACGTGCAGCAGACCGTGTTCTCGGCGCTGATCCCGTCGCTCACCACGCAGAAGATCGACATCATCTCGGCCGCGATGCTGAAGACGCCGGCGCGCCAGCAGGTCGTCGATTTCTCCGACACCGTCTACTCGTTCGGCGAAGGCCTGATCGTGAAGGCCGACGACCCCGGCCGCTATACGTCGATGGACGATTTCAAGGACCAGGTGGTCGGCGCGCAGGTCGGCACGGCGTTCGTCGATGCGCTCAACAAGAAGGGCATCTTCAAGGAAGTCCGGACCTACGATTCGATCGCCGACATCATGCGCGACGTCGCGCTCGGGCGCATCAAGGCCGGCTTCGCCGACCAGCCGATCGTCGCGTACCAGATCGAGCACGGCGTCAATCGCCAGGTGCGGCTCGTGCCGGAATACCAGAGCGTCGTGAAGGGGCAGGTGTGCTTCATCGTGCGCAAGGGTGACACCGCGACGCTCGAACAGCTCAACGGCGCGATCCGCAAGATGAAGAGCGACGGCACGCTGCAGCAGATCCTGCAGAAGTGGCACATGAGCTGAGCGTCGGCATTCGATTCCCGACCGGCATCGCCCGCGCGTCGCGGGCATCCCCAGCGGCGGGCCGTCTGGCCGTCGCACAGGAGGCCTCATGTTTTTTCAGAACGCGATCGATTTCCTGCCGATCCTGCTGACGGGCGCGGTGGTCACGATCGAGATCACCGCATGCGCGTTCGTGCTCAGTTCGGTGCTCGGGCTGATCCTCGCGCTGCTGAAGGTGTCGCGCAATCGTGCCGTCTCGACGGCCGGCAGCACGATCGTCAACGTGATCCGCGGGCTGCCGATCATCGTGCAGCTGTTCTACATGTACTTCGTGCTGCCCGATCTCGGTGTGCAACTGTCGGCGTTCCAGGCCGGCGTGCTCGGGCTCGGCATCGCATATTCGGCGTATCAGGCCGAGAATTTCCGCGCGGGCATCGAGGCGATCGACCGCGGCCAGATCGAAGCCGCGCACGCGATCGGCATGCGCGGCCCGATGATCATGCGGCGCGTGGTGCTGCCGCAGGCGTTCCGCATCGCGCTGCCGCCGTACGGCAATACGCTCGTGATGCTGCTGAAGGATTCATCAGTCGCGTCGACGATCACGGTCGCGGAAATCACGCGCGCCGGCCAGCTGATCGCGTCGTCGACGTTCCAGAACATGAGCGTCTACACGCTCGTCGCGCTGCTGTATCTCGCGCTCGGCCTGCCGCTGATGTTCGGCGTGAACCGGCTCGGCAAGCGGCTCGCACTGAGGAGAGGCGCATGATCCGGATCGATTCGATACACAAGCGGTTTCAGCAGCACGCGGTGCTGAAAGGCGTGAGCCTCGACGTGCAGCCGGGTGAAGTCGTGTGCCTGATCGGGCCGTCCGGGTCCGGCAAGTCGACCGTGCTGCGCTGTATCAACGGTTTCGAGACCTACGACGAAGGGTCGATCACGATCGACGGCGTGAAGGTCGATGCGCATTCGAAGCGGATTCACGAACTGCGGATGCGAGTCGGCATGGTATTCCAGCGTTTCAACCTGTTCGCGCACCGCACGGCGCTCGAGAACGTGATGGAAGGGCCGGTGCACGTCCGGCGCATGCCGGCCGCGCAGGCGCGCGAACAGGCCCGCGCGCTCCTCGACAAGGTCGGGCTTTCGCACCGGATGAATGCGTATCCGTCGGAGCTGTCGGGCGGGCAGCAGCAGCGCGTCGCGATCGCCCGCGCGCTCGCGATGACGCCGCAGGCGATCCTGTTCGACGAGCCGACGTCGGCGCTCGACCCCGAGCTCGTCGGCGAAGTGCTCGGCGTGATGCGCGGGCTCGCTCGCGACGGGATGACCATGGTGGTCGTCACGCACGAAATGGCATTCGCGCGCGAAGTGGCCGACCGCGTGTGCTTCCTGCACGACGGCACCATCTGCGAAAGCGGGCCGGCGCGCGACGTGCTCACGCAGCCGGCCCATCCCCGCACGCAGGAATTCCTGCGTCGCCTGCTGGCGTCGGACGGCGCCGACCACCCGGATCGAACATGAGCGCAACGAACGCGGCACCCGGATGGCCCGACTCGCCGTGGCCGGATTCGCTGTGGGCGGCGACCGCCGCGCCGGCGCCCGATACACCGGCGCTCGACGCGTCCGTGTCGTGCGACGTGGCGATCGTCGGCGCCGGCTTCACGGGCCTGTCGACCGCACTTCATCTGGCCGAACGCGGCGTGAACGTTCGCGTGATCGACGGCGCGCAGCCGGGCTGGGGCGCATCGGGCCGTAACGGCGGGCAGGTGATTCCCGGGCTGAAATACGACCCCGACGAACTGGTGCGCCGGTTCGGCGACGAGACGGGCGAGCAGCTTGCCGGCATTGTCGGCGGCGCGACCGATACCGTGTTCGACCTGATCGCACGGCACGGAATCGACTGCGATGCGCGTCGGCACGGCTGGATCCAGCCGGCGCCGACCGCCGCGATGCTCGACACGGTCGCGCGCCGCGCGCAGCAATGGGCCGCGCGCGGCGCGCCGGTCGACGTGCTGAGCCGTGACGACGTCGCGCGGCGGCTCGGCACGCCGGCGTATGCGGGCGGCTGGATCGATCGCCGGGCGGGCAGCGTTCAGCCGCTCAGCTATACGCGCGGCCTCGTGCGCGCCGTGCAGGCGAGCGGGGCGGTCGTGCACGGCTCGACCCGCGCCGTCGGGTTGACACGTGCCGACGGCCGCTGGCGGATCGCGACGTCCGGCGGCGCGACGCTGTCGGCCGAGCGCGTGGTGATCGCCACCAACGGCTACACGGACGGACTATGGCCCGGCTTGCGCCAGTCGGTGATCGCCGCGAACAGCTTCATCGTCGCGACGCAGCCGCTCGCGCCGGCGCTTGGCCGCGACATCCTCGCCGGTGGCGAGGTCGCATCGGATGCGCGGCGTCTGCTGCTGTACTTCCGCCGTGACGCGGCCGGGCGTCTGTTGATGGGCGGCCGCGGCCCGTTTGCCGACCCGCGCGCGCCGAGCGACTGGCGACATCTCGAACGCGCGACGACGCTGTTGTATCCGCAACTGAAAGGCGTCCGGTTCGAATACCGTTGGGCGGGGCGCGTCGCGATCACCGCGGATTTCCTGCCGCACGTGCACGAGCCGGCGCCGGGCGTGACGATCGCGCTCGGCTACAACGGCCGCGGCATCGCGATGGCGACGACGCTCGGCAAGCATCTGGCCGCGCATCTGGCGGGCGATGCGCAACTGCCGCTGCCGTTCCGGGTCACGCCGATCCGGCCGATCCCGTTGCACGGGCTGCAGCGCTTCTATATCGCGGCCGGCGTCGCCTGGTATCGCTTGCTCGACAGCCTGTCCTGATGCAGGCGCGACGGTAGTCGCCATTCGTCGTCCGATCGGGCAGAATCGGCCTGCCCTGTTTCGACCGACGGATGCCGCATGACCGAACCGAACGAATCACCCGGCCGCCGCGCGTACGCGAGCTTCGCGCAACGCTATGCGGACCTCGCGCCGACGAAGGCGCACAACGCGCTTTACGAACGTCCGGCAACGATGGCGCTGCTCGGCGACGTCGACGGCCTGACGGTGCTCGACGCCGGCTGCGGGCCCGGCATCTGCAGCGCGCATCTCGCCGCGCACGGCGCGACCGTGCATGCGTTCGACGTGACGCCGGAAATGGTTGCGCTCGCGCGAACGCGGTGCGCGGGACTGGCGGTCGACGTCACGGAAGGCGATCTCGAGGCGCCGCTCGCGTGGCTGCCCGACGCATCGGTCGACAAGGTGCTGTGCTCGCTCGCGCTCGACTACGTGCGCGATCTTGCGCCGACGCTGCGCGAATTCCGCCGCGTCGCGCGTCCGGGGGCAACGCTCGTGTTCTCGATGGCGCATCCGATGCGCGACTGGATGGACGAACGCACGCGCGGCGACGGCACGTACTTCGATACTTCGCGTTTCGGTTTCCACTGGTCGGGGTTCGGCGAACCGAGGCCCTACGTCGAAGCGTGGCGGCGGCCGCTCGCCGACATCGTGAACGCGGTCGCCGACGGCGGCTGGCGGCTCGACCGCTTCGTCGAACCGACGCCGCTGCCGGAGATGAAGGTCGTATCCGAACGGCTCCATGCGGAGTTGACGCTGGCGCCCGCCTTCCTGTGCATTCGCGCGTGCTGCTGATGCGGCACGGCGCCCGGCCGGCGCTCAGTGCTGCGCCGGGGCGTCCGTCAGCGTGCCGAGAAACGCTTCGATATCCTTGATGTCCTGCGCCGTCATCGCGGGTTTGTCGCCCGGCTTGCGATCGAACGGCGCGTCGGTCACGTCGACGTTCGCGCGATATTTCGGCGGGATGTCGTCGTATTCGTCGACCTTGCCGTCCGCGCCGCGCGAATAGAACTTCCGCGGCGAAATGCTGCGCTCGTTGTAGAACGCCATCACCTGATCGAGCGTGTGGAACACGCCGTTGTGGAAGAACACGTGGCGCGTCGCCGAATTGCGCAGCGTCGGCGTCAGAAACATCCCGCAATACTGCGTCTGGTCCTTCAGGTCGTCGCGGAACGGCCCGCACACGCCGAGATCGTAGAACGCCGGGTCGCGGTTCTGCACGAGCGCCCGGTTGCGCGGCGCGCCGAGCGCCTCGTACTGGTAATCGGTAAACATCGGCGGCAGCCCGTCCTTGCCGGGTTTCGACAGGTGGCAGCCCGCGCAATTCGCCTTGTCCGGATCGTTGAACAGGCGCAGCCCGCGCAACTCCGCCTGCGTGAGGCGCGCACGGCCTTCGAGCCAGCGGTCGTACTTGCTGTCGTACGGATGGAACGACGGATCTTCGACCTGATAGCGCGCGATCGCGAACATCGCCTCCGATACCGCGAGCTGCGGGGTGGAGAACACGCGCGGCCCGAACAACTGCTCGAACTGCGCGCGATGCGACGACTGCGCGAGCTTGCGGGCGACATCGTCGACGCTCGCATTCGCCATCTCGACCGGATTCAACAGCGGGCCGAACGCCTGCTGCTGCAATGTATCGGCGCGGCCGTCCCAGAACATGCCGCCCTGCGGCACGAGCTGCGGCGCGGCCGACGTGCCGGCCACCTTCTGCGCCTTGACGACGCCGGCCGCCGCCGTGGCCTGCTGCGCGACGCTCGGCGCGGCGTCGTTTTCGCCGGCATCGGGGCCGATGCTGAAATTCGGCTGGCGGTACAGGTACATCAGCGACGGCGGCGGACGATAGCCCTGCTGCGTCATCGCGAGGCCGCCCGGCTGCACGTCCAGCGCATTCGGCGGGCCGTACGCGTGATCGGGGCTGTGGCACGACGCGCACGACTGCTTGCCCGACGCCGATAGCGACGGATCGTTGAACAACGCGCGCCCGAGCTGCGCGACCGCCGACAGCGGCTGCGCGGCGGGCCGCTGCAGCACGACCGGATGCGGGTTCGCGCCGGTCCAGTCGGCGACCACGGTGCTGATCGCCGCCGGCACCCGAGCGGGAAACGCGATCGCGAATGCGCCATAGCCGAGCACGGCCGCGCCGAGCGCGACCGCCGCGCGGCGCAGCAGGCGGGAAGGGGCGCGCGGCACGGGCGTGCCGGCGGCATCGGGAGACGGAAACGCAGGGCGAGCTGTCATGCTGTCGATCGAAAATCGGGCGTCGCACGAGGCGACGCGTTGAAATGGAAACGGCCGGCGCATGATGCGCCGGCCATGCGGTCAGGCAGTGCCGGTCAGATCGCCGGGGCCGCGCTCAATGCGGTGCCGAGCGTCGGGTCGAGATACAGCGGCGTCGTGTTCGGCTTCGACGTGAAGTCGAACAGGTTGCGCAGGTCGCCGGCCGTCGCATCGAACGAACCGCCGCCGATACGCTGGCCGCCGAGCCAGTTGTCCTCGATGAAGCGCACGACGGACGCCTGGTCGAGCATCGTGTGATCGACGTAGTTCTGCTTCGCATACGGCGAGATCACGACGAGCGGAATGCGCACGCCCGGGCCGCAGCGGCCGTTCACGGTCGCGCCGTTCACGCCGGTGGTGCCGCCCGTGCCGCACTTGCCGGCGCCGTTGAGCTGGTCGACCGGGTCCGACGACGCGTGCGTCGGCGGCGTGTACACGTGGTCGTACCATCCGTCCGAGTCGTCATAGGTGACGATCACGGCCGTGTTCTGCCAGTCCGGCTGCTGCTGCAGGAAGTTGACGACCTTCGTCACGAACGCCTGCTCGTCGAGCGGATCCGAATAACCCGCGTGCCCGTCCTGCGCGGCCGGCGCCTTCAGGTAGCTGACCGACGGGAAGTTGCCGGCCTTCACGGCGGCGAAGAAGTCGTCCGTGTCGTACTGGTGGTTCGCGGGTTCGGCCGTCTTGCCGTCGGTCTCGACGCTCGAGCCGATCGCCGCGATCGAGCTCGGGCGCGTGTGCTGCGGGTTCGCGGTCGACGCGTAGTACTGGAACCAGTTGTGGTGCGGGATGTAGTCGGCCGTCGCGGCGTTCACGGCGGTCGCGACCGTGCTGCGCGCGCAGCCCGTCGTGCCGTTGCCGTTCGTCGTCGACAGGTTGAAGCCGCCCATGAAGCCGCCCCATGTGATCTTCGCGGCGTTCAGCAGGTCGCCGATATTCTTGCCCGTCATCATCGCCTGGTCCGTCGTGCTCGAACACACGTCGAAGCCCGGGTCGACGTCGTTGATCATCGTGAGGCCGCCCTGGCCGTCATTGATGTAGTACGAGGTCGCGGCGAGCGTCGACGGCTGCTTCGACGTCTTGACGATCTGCATGCCGTTGGTCTGCCCCGCGACGATGTTCAGCGCGCCCGGCGTCGACGGCCCGTAGACCGTCGTGAACGTGTTGTCGCTCATCGCGAAGCGCTGTGCATAGTTCCACAGCGCGGTCACCGTGTTGCCGTCGAAGTAGCCCATCACCTGGCCCTTCGTGCCGAATGCGCCGGCGCCGCCGGACGAGCCCTTGCCCGTGTATTTCGGGAACAGGTCCGCCAGGCCGTTGTCCTCGGCCTGCTGTTCGGCCGTGTACGCGTGGTTCTGGTCGGCGGTCGCGGCCTGCGTGCGGTCGAGACGGAACGGGTTCGCCGCGTCGGTGCCGTTGGCCGTATTCGTGAAGTTCGGGTTCGCGGTGAGCAGCGTGCCGGTCAGGCCGTTCGGCGTCGGCGTGCCGGACTTCGCGGTGAACGCCGGTTCGCCCGACGGGTTCGTCGCGTTCGGGTAGGTGCCGAAGTAGTGGTCGAACGAGATGTTTTCGCCGTAGATCACGACGACGTGCTTGATCGGCGTGGCGGTCTGCAGCGCATCCTGCGACGACACGGCGGGCGTCGGCGTGGAATCGTCGCTGCCGCCGCAGGCGAACAGCGCAAGCGCTGCGGCTGCGCAGGCGGTGACGAGCAAGGCTTGACGGAACATCGGGAAACTCCAGGTAAGGTCTTCGATGGTGGAGAACGGCCCCGTCGCCGTGTCGGTTCGGCGCGAAGCTCGTGAGGGAGCACGCGCATTGGAACAGCCGCGTATGAAGATATGGGGACGGAGTGTTTTCGCGACGGTTGCGCTGCGGTATCGGTTTCATTACGGCGCAGCGCGAGGCGAAAGAGAACGGAAAGGGGCGGACCGCCAGCAACGTCCACGTCGCATGCCGGGGCGTGGCGCTGCTTGCGGCGCAAGCAGCGCCGGGCGGGGCGATGGGGGGCCGCGGCCGGATCGTTTAGGGCGCGCCGTGCGTCGCTTTTCTGACAATCTGGTGACGCATTCATACTACGATGGACGCCTGCCGCGCACCGCGCGGCCTCCGACCCGTCAGCGAGGTTTCAGCGTGCCGATTCCCGTTCTGTTTGCCGTTCTGTGCGCGGCGTTCCTGCATGCGTCATGGAATGCGCTGGTGCGCAGCAGCGGCGACCGGCTGCGCTCGGCCACGGTGCTGCAGATCGCGATCGGGCTGTTCGCGCTGCTGTTCCTGCCGGCTGCCGCGCCGATCGCGCCGGCGAGCTGGCTCTGCGTCGTCGCGTCGGCCGTGATCCACGTCGTCTATACGCTGCTGCTCGTCCGCGCGTACGAACACGGCGACCTGAGCGTCGCGTACCCGGTCGCGCGCGGCACGGCGCCGCTGCTCGTCACGCTCGGCGCGGCGGCGTTCGCGGGCGAGCGCCTGAACCTCGGCGCGCAAGGCGGGCTCGTGCTGATCTGCGTGGGCATCATGGCGATCGGGCTGGAACGCGGGCGCGGCGCGAAACACCGGATGATGCAGGTGCTGCCGACGGCGTTCGCGACCGGCGTGTCGATCGCGGCCTATAGCGTGGTGGACGGGATCGGTGTGCGCGAGAGCGGCAGCACGGTCGGCTATACCGCGTGGATGTTCGTGCTGACGGGCGCGATGATGGCCGCGTACTACCGGCTGCGGGCGGGGCCGCTGCGGCTGACGCAGGAGGTCGGCGAGACGGCGAAGGCCGCCTGCGGCGGCGTGTTCGCGGCGCTCGCGTACGGCATCGTGATCTGGGCGATGGATCGCGCGCCGATGGGGCCGGTGTCGGCGCTGCGGGAGACGAGCGTGGTATTCGCGGCGCTGATTGCGCGCGTGTATCTCGGCGAGCGGCTGACGCCGCGCCGGGCGGCAGGGTGTCTGGTGATTGCTTGCGGAGCGTTGTTGATCAGTGCGTTCGAGGCGGTGCGGTGAGCGCATCGGCCTGATGCGCGCCGGGCGGGTCAGCTTTCCACCGGCATCGCACTCGTACACTTGATCTCGTCGAGGCACACGCTCGAATGCACGCCGCTCACGCCGGGAATGCGCATCAGCGTCTCGAGCAGGAATCGCGACAGCCCCTTCAGATCGTGCGCGACGACTTTCAGCACGTAATCGATGTCGCCCGTCACAGAGAAACATTCCTGGATCTGCGCGAGATCCGACACGAGTTTCTGGAATTTCGACAAATCGCGGATATGCCCGCGCTCCATCGTCACATGCACGAACGCGGTGACGCCGAAGCCCAGCGTGTCGGGGCAGAGCCGGGTTTCGTAGCGGCGGATCGCGCCGATTTCCTCCAGCCGCCGGTGACGTCGCAGCGTTTGCGCGGGTGACAGTCCCACGGCCTTCGCCAGATCGAGGTTCGACGCGCGGCCGTTCTCCTGCAGCACCGACAGCAACTGACGATCGATACGATCGAGAACCGGGTCAGGCATTTTTGTTTCCTCATTCGTCTCCCGGATGCAATCTTATCTCATAATGTAGGGTTTGCATGAGCGGGTTACGCAACCCGATTTCGCGGTCGCGACGCTAAACTGACGCCGGATTTTCGTGTGCGGTCGCAGCAGTGGGGCGCGGGCGGACGAGTCGGCGGCCAGCCAGGCCGCACACCGACGCGAATCGGCTGCTCGCCACGCGAAAATTGCAGTCCCCAACCCGGCGGCTCCACGAACGGCCGCCGGCACAGCAAAACAGCGCCCGGCACACCGAGGCGCGCCGCACCGCTTCCGGCGGAGGCGGGCAGAATGGAGAAGACATGGTTTCTGGAAACGAGAGCGACGGCCTGAAGCGCGGGCTGAAGAACCGGCACATCCAGCTGATTGCGCTCGGCGGCGCGCTCGGCACCGGGCTGTTCCTCGGCATCGCGCAGACGATCAAGATGGCCGGCCCGTCCGTGCTGCTCGGCTATGCGGTGGCCGGCATCGTTGCGTTCTTCATCATGCGCCAGCTCGGCGAGATGGTCGTCGACGAGCCCGTCGCCGGCTCGTTCAGCTACTTCGCGAACAAATACGTCGGCCACTTCACCGGCTTCCTGTCCGGCTGGAATTACTGGGTGCTGTACATCCTCGTCAGCATGGCCGAATTGTCGGCCGTGGGGATCTACGTCCAGTACTGGTGGCCCGGCGTGCCGACCTGGGTGTCGGCGCTGGTGTTCTTCGTCGCGATCAACCTGCTGAACCTGGCCAGCGTGAAGTCGTACGGCGAGACGGAATTCTGGTTCTCGATCATCAAGGTCGCCGCGATCATCGGGATGATCGGCTTCGGCGGCTGGCTGCTCGTGAGCGGCCACGCCGGGCCGGAAGCGAGTGTCGCGAACCTGTGGCAGCACGGCGGGTTCTTCCCGAACGGCGTGTCTGGGCTCGTGATGTCGATGGCCGCGATCATGTTCTCGTTCGGCGGGCTCGAGCTGATCGGCATCACCGCGGCCGAGGCCGACGATCCGAAGCGCAGCATTCCGCGCGCGACCAACCAGGTCATCTACCGCATCCTGATTTTCTACATCGGCGCGCTGGCCGTGCTGCTGTCGCTGTATCCGTGGGAGAAGGTCGTCACCGGCGGCAGCCCGTTCGTGCTGATCTTCCACGCGCTGAGCAGCAACCTGGTCGCGAACGTGCTGAACGTCGTCGTGCTGACGGCCGCGCTGTCGGTCTACAACAGCGGCGTGTACAGCAACAGCCGGATGCTGTTCGGCCTCGCGCAACAGGGCAACGCGCCGAAGGTGCTGTGCTCGGTCAACAAGCGCGGCATTCCGCTCGCCGCGCTCGGTGCGTCGGCGCTCGCGACCGGCGTGTGCGTGCTGGTCAACTACTTCATGCCGGGCAAGGCGTTCGAAGTGCTGATGGGCCTCGTCGTATCGGCGCTGATCATCAACTGGGCGATGATCACGGTGATCCACCTGAAGTTCCGCCAGGCCAAGCGTGCTGCCGGGGAGCAGACTTCCTTCCGCAGTCTGGGCTATCCTTTCACGAATTACCTGTGCCTGGCGTTCATGGCCGGCATTCTCGTCGTGATGTACCTGACGCCGGATCTCCGTCTGTCGGTGTACCTGATCCCGGTATGGCTCGCGGTGCTCGCGATCGGGTATCGCTTCCGTCAGAAGAATGCCGGCTTTGCGGTACACGACGGCGCGTCCGCACGCTGACGCAGGACACGACCGACCATTCTTCAAACGAGACCGACTCAAGCCATGTTCGAACACATCGACGCGTACCCGGGCGACCCGATCCTGACGCTCAACGAGAACTTCCAGAAAGATCCGCGCGATCAGAAGGTCAACCTGAGCATCGGGATCTATTTCGACGCCGAAGGCCGGATTCCGGTGCTGGGCGCCGTGCGCGAAGCCGAAACCGCGCTGCAGCGCGACAGCGGCCCGAAGCCGTACCTGCCGATGGTTGGCCTGGCCGCGTACCGCGACGCCGTGCAATCGCTGGTGTTCGGCGCCGATCATCCGGCCCGCGCGGCCGGCCGCATCGCGACGCTGCAGACGCTCGGCGGCTCGGGCGCGCTGAAGGTCGGCGCCGATTTCCTGAAGCGCTATTTCCCGGATTCGCAGGTGTGGCTCAGCGATCCGAGCTGGGAGAACCATCGCTTCATCTTCGAGCGCGCCGGCTTCACGGTGAACACGTATCCGTACTACGACGAGGCCACGGGCGGCCTGAAGTTCGACGCGATGCTCGCGGCGATCGACGCGCTGCCGGCGCGCAGCATCGTGCTGCTGCACGCGTGCTGCCATAACCCGACCGGCGTCGATCTCGACGAAGGCCAGTGGGAGAAGCTGATCGACGTGATCGAGGCGCGCGGGCTGCTGCCGTTCGTCGACATGGCGTACCAGGGCTTCGGCGCGGGTCTCGACGCGGACGCGTTCGCGGTGCGCGAACTGGCCCGCCGCGGCGTGCCGACGCTCGTCGCGAACTCGTTCTCGAAGAACTTTTCGCTGTACGGCGAGCGCGTGGGCGGCCTGAGCGTCGTCTGCGAGGACGCGGCCGCGGCCGAGCGCGTGCTCGGCCAGCTGGCCGGCGCCGTGCGCTCGAACTACAGCAACCCGCAGACTTACGGCGCGAAGGTCGTCGCGGCCGTGCTCGGCACGCCGGCGCTGCGCAAGCAGTGGGAAGAGGAACTGTCGGCGATGTGCCGCCGCATCGCGCGGATGCGCCAGTCGATCCACGACGGCCTGCGCGACCACGTGAGCGGCGAAGCGCTCACGCGCTACGTGAAGCAGCGCGGGATGTTCACGTACACGGGCCTGACCGAATCGCAGGTCGACGCGCTGCGCGAGGTGCACGGCGTATACATCCTGCGCTCGGGCCGGATGTGCGTGGCGGGCCTGAACGACTCGAACGTCGGCATCGTCGCGGACGCGATCGGCAAGGTGCTGAAGAGCGGCGTCTGAACGCGGCGCGCCCCGGCGCGCAACGGTGAAGAACCGGCTGTTTCCCGTCGCGGGAACAGCCGGTTTTTTGTTGGGCGGCCGTCATGTGCGATGCGCGGCTGACGCACGGGCAGGCGCGGCGGTACGATCACGGGATCGTACGCCATGCAGAGGAGCGACATGGGCATCCGGATCATCCAGCTCGGCACGCCGCGCGCGGCCGGCGAGGGCCTGAGGATCGGCACGGTGCGGCGGCCGCCGCGCGGCGTACCGAAGGCGGAATTCGCGTCGCGCGACTACTATGATGTATGGTTGCCGACGCTGTCGCCAAGCCCCGAGCTCGTCGCGCAGGCGCAGGCCGCCGAAACCGACGCCGAATGGAACGCGTTCAAGCGCCGCTTCCGCGCGGAGATGGCGCACGGCGATCCGGCCAAGGTGCTGGACCTGCTGGCCGCGCTGTCGGCGACGACCGCGTTCTCGATCGGCTGCTACTGCGACGACGAAAACCATTGTCACCGCAGCGTGCTGCGCGAGCTGCTCGCGCAGCGCGGCGCGGCGATCGAGCCCGGCGCCGGCTGAAGCGGGGGCGCGCGGCGGCACCGCGATCGTGCGGTGCAGCGAGCCCGTTGACGTGGGTCAAGCGCGCGGCCGCGCGCGCCACTATGCTCTCGTCATGGAGCCATCACGACGATGACGAACCGACCGATGCACATCGTTTTCCCGTCCGAACCGCCGGAATACTGCGCGCGCGATCTGGTCGTCGCGTTTTCGGCGCTGGTCGACGGGCGTTGCGTTCAGTGCGCGGTCACGGCCGAGGCGCTGGAAGACCATTTCGGTGCGCGGTCGCTGCTCGAACGCGATCTGCTGGGCGCATTCGACGCGCACCGGTCGGCCATCGAGGCGATGGCACGACGAATGCTCGAGGAAATCGGCGGCCGGCCGGTGCTGCTGCATAGCGGGCACTTCCGGCTCGAAGGCTGATACCGCAGGAGGGCGCATGACACTGCAGGGCAACATTCACGAACGCGACTGGTCGGTCGAAGTGGAGACGCGCCCGTGCGAATCGGGCGAATTCCGCTGCCGCGTGTCGGTCGAGCACGGCGCCGGCGCCGCGCGGTTTCATCATACGTTCGAGCACAGCCACGCGTATCCGACGGAGCGCGAGGCGATGATCGAAGGGCTGCGGGCCGGCATGACGTGGATCGAGATGAAGGCATCGCAGACCTTCAACGTCTGAACGGTCCCGCGCCTGTCGGGCGCGGGCAGACTATCGGCCGGCAGCGATCGAAAAATGCGCGCCGCGCCACGGGAAACACGGGCCGCCACATCGTGAGGCGGCCGGTACATGCAAGGCGGTCGACGAGCGGGCGGCCCCGTCAGGAGAGACGACATGGGCGTGGGCATGCAGATCGCCTGCCTCGGATTCACGGGTTCGGCTGCGGTCGAGGCCGAAGCCGGCGCGCAACTGGTGCGACTTGAGCGGTTTCGCGCGTGGATCGAAGGCTGCCATCTCGCGATCGAATCGCGCACGGCGACCGATGGCGCGCGCCGGTACGACGTACGGCTGGACCTGGTGATGCGCGACGCGACGCGCCGGCCGCTGCCGCCGTGCGTCGGAGCCGACGTGGACGACGCGTTGCGTCGCGCGTTCGAGCAGGCCGAACGGGCGCTGCTCACGTGGCAGGCCGGCGCCGCAACGGTCGCGCTGCGCGACGCGGCGACAGGCGACGCGATGCAGTGACGCGGCGCCCGTCCTCAGGCGCCGCGTGTCAGACCCGCGCGAGCGCTTGCGCGTCGATGATGCGCACGCGCTTGCCGCGCGTTTCGACGAGCGCGTCGCGATGGAACCGCGAGAACATCCGGCTGACGGTTTCGAGCTTCATCCCGAGATAGCAGCCGATTTCCTCGCGCGTCATCCGCAGGTTGAATTCGGTCGCCGAATAGCCGCGCGCCTCGAATCGCGACGACAGGTTCAGCAGAAAATGCGCAACGCGCTGCTCGGCCGACATCGTGCCGAGCAACAACATCTGGCTCGATTCGCGGACGATTTCGCCGCTCAGCATCTGGTAGAGGAAGTGCTGCATCGGCTTGATCTCGCGGCACGCGGCTTCGAGCGCGCCGAACGGGATGATGCATACCACGCTGTCCTCCAGCGCGATCGCGTCGCAGCAGTGCTGGCCGCTGCCGATGCCGTCCATCCCGAGCGTTTCGCCGGCGATCTGGAAGCCCGTCACGTGCTCGCGGCCGTCGCGATGCATCATCACCGTCTTGAACGAACCCGCGCGCACCGCATAGATGCTCTGGAACGGATCGTCGGTGCGGAACAGCGCGTCGCCCTGGCGAACCTGCCGCGTCGTGCAGATGATCGCGTCGAGGCGGCCGTATTCGGCGGGCGTCAGGTGCGGCGGCAGGCACATCGAGCGCATCGCGCAGGCCGAGCAGCGTGCGGCCGGATGCTTGGCGGCGTCGGCGCGCGCGGCCGGGCGCAGCGGAATCGTTGGCCGGGGTACGAAGGACACGTCGGCGAAGGCGGTGGCGGTGGACATGAGGCGCTCCGGCTCGTCAAGGGCGGCGCACGCGCGCGTGCACCAGGGATTCGATGACACGGCATGCGGCGTCGAATTCGACGGTCTTGTCGAAGAAGTAGTCGGCTCCCGCCGTCGCGCATGCCTCTCTGAATGCCGGCGCCGAGTGGTTCGTCAGCACGATCGTGACGATGCGCGGCGCGGCCTTCGACAGCATCCCGATCAGGTCGAGACCGCTGCCGTCCGCGAGCCGCACGTCGACGATCACCACGTCCGCACGGCTGCTGCGGATATGCGTCCACGCGTCCTGGCCGTCTTCCGCTTCGCCCACGACGGCGACGCCGCGGATCGCGCCGACGAGCAGCGCGATCCGCTGGCGGACGGCAACCGCGTGATCGACGAGAAACACCCTGAGTGCGGCGGGCGACAGGCTGACATTCATGCCGGCAGTATCGTGGTGCGCCGCCGAAATTGAAATCGGCCGAATTGGAACTTCGTGTAGGCCGCTTCGACGCGGTGTAGGGCGTTTCCTACACCGCGTACGGGAAATCGCCGGTATGAATCCGACGATGCGATGCCGCGTGAGCGGCGCGACCGGTTGCGCGGCCCGGTCAGCCGGCGCGGCGCGCGGCCAGCGCGTCGCGCGCGGTGCGGCATGCGGCCAGGTCCCACGCGGCGCAGCCGACGCTCTTGAACAGCAGCGGGCCGCCGCGGGCGAAGGCGCCGTTCAGCACGTCGGCGAGCGATGCGACGTGCTGCCAGTCGACCTGCGCGACGATCAGGTCGCCGGCTTCGTGGCGCGCGCCGGCCGGATCGTCGACGACGAGCCGGCTGCCCCGCACCGTGTTCGCGTCGATCTCGGCGGCATCCGCGGTAAACGCGCCGACGCCGACCACGAGCCGGCCTTCGCGCGCGGCTTCGCGGTAGACGGGCGTGCGGCTCGTCGTCAGCGTGACGACCACGTCGATCGCGTCGGGAATCGCGTCGCCGTCGAGCGGCGCGAGTCGACGCGCATGCGCGCGGTGGGCGGCGCAGAAGGCGGCCGCGCTGTCCGCGCTCGTGCCGCGCACGTGAAGGCGCGCGTCCGGAAAGATCGCCGCGAACGCTTCCGCGTGATTGACCGCCTGCTTGCCGGTGCCGATCAGCAGGATGTCGCGCGGCGCGGCGCCATGCAGCGCCTGGATGCCGAGCGCGGTGATCGCCGCCGTGCGGCGGCCCGTGACGGTCGGGCCGTCGAGCGCGAAGCGCATTTCGCCGGTCGTCGCGTCGTACGCGGTGACCTGGCCGAGAATCGTCGGCAGCCCGCGTGCGCCGTTGCCGGGACACACGTTCACGAGCTTGTGGCTCGCCAGGTCGTGTGCGCTCGACGGCATCGACAGCATCACACCGCCGCCTTGCAGCGGCACGACCAGGCGTTCGGGGCTGACGATGTCGCCTGCCGCATAGTCGACGACCGCTTGCCTGAGCGTGGCGAGCAGCGCCGGGTAGTCGAGCAGCGCGGCCGTGTCGGCCGCATCGAAAACGGGAATCGGGGAAAAGGCGGTCATCGTGTACGTCGGGGCGTCGGTGAGCGTGGACGGCGGGCGCATGCCGCGGCCGCCGCGGGTCTGCCGGGTACCGTGACACAGGGCAGTGTGGATCGAATTTATACCACTTGTTGGCGCGCCTGCAACCCAGAAAATAAAGCGCCCCATCGATTTTGGTTCTAATATCTGGCCAGAAGGCTCGCCGCTGCCGCGCTGCGCCCGCCGCTCCGGTATAGTGCGAACCCATTCCAGATCCACGCCCGCGAACGGGCAGGAGCCACACGATGATGTCCGCGCGTCCCGACTCACTCGAAGGCGGTTTCAGGCCGCTGCAGATCTACGAGCAGGTAGCCGAAAAGATCCGCGACGAGATCCGCGCGGGGCGCTACGCGGCCGAGTCGCGGCTGCCGTCCGAGCGCGAGCTCGCGGCGCTGTTCCAGGTCGGCCGGCCGGCCGTGCGCGAAGCGCTCGGCGCGCTGCAGAACGAAGGGCTCGTGTTCACGAAGCGCAATTCGGGTACCTACGTCGTCGCGGCCCCGCTCGACGTGCTCGCCCAGCGCGGCGACGCGCACGCGGCATCCGAGGCGGACTTCAGCCCGACGTCGACGCTCGACGTGCGGCTGATCCTCGAGCCCGCGATCGCGCGCCTCGCGGCCGCCCATGGCCGCGCCGACCCCGGCGCCGAGCGCTATCTCGCGCAGATGGAAACCATCACCGACGTCGACGATCCGCATCAGCGCGCGCTGTGGAACGAGAGCGACCGTCTGTTCCACCGGCAGCTCGCGCTGATGACCGGCGACGCGTTGATCGTGAAGATCGCGGACGAAGTCGCGAAGACGATGGATCAGCCGCTGTGGAAGCGGCTGAAGGACGACGGTATCTACGACGCGGGCCGGATCCGGCTCTACGTGTCCGAGCATCGGCTGATCTATGAGGCGATCGTGTCCGGGGATGCCGATGCGGCCGCGTTCTATGTCGAACAGCACATTCGCCGCGTGCGGCGCGACATTGCGCCGAAATGATGCGCCCGGCCCGCCGTTGGCGTTGGCGTGGGCGTTGACGTTGGTCTTCAATATGACCAAAATCCCGATAATTATTTTGAAATTGCTTGAGATGTGACCACGCATGTCCTACATTGGTTTCACACAAAACCAATCAGGAGACATCATGCGACACCTCGTGACCGCGTTTTCGGTGGCGGTTGCCGCCGGCGCGCTGACTTCCGCTCATGCGCAGGAAGTCGTGATGATCGGCCACTCGGCGCCGCTCACGGGCCCGCAGGCCGCCAACGGCAAGGACAACGAAAACGGCGCGCGGCTCGCGATCGACGAGCTCAACAAGGCCGGCGTGAAGGTCGGCGGGAAGACCGTGACCTTCAAACTGGTTTCCGAAGACGACCAGGCCGATCCGAAGGCAGGCGTGCAGGTCGCGCAGAACCTCGTCGATAAAGGCGTCGTCGCGGTGCTCGGGCCGTACAACTCGGGCGTCGCGATCCCGGCTTCGCGCGTGTATTCGACTGCCGGGGTGCCGATCCTGCCGGTTGCGTCGAACCCGGCGCTGACGAAGCAGGGCTTCAAGAACATCTTCCGGATCGGCGCGAGCGACGAGCAGCTCGGCGGCACGATGGCCACGTTCGCCGCGAAGACGCTGAACGCGAAAACCGCCGCCGTGATCGACGATCGCACCGCGTACGGGCAGGGCGTCGCCGAGCAATTCATGAACGTCGCGAAGGCGAACGGGATCAAGATCGTCGACCAGGAATACACGAACTCGTCGGCCACCGATTTCCTCGGCATTCTCACCAAGATCAAGGCCGCCAACCCCGACGTGATCTTCCTCGGCGGCTATGCGGCGCAGGGCGCGCCGATGGCCAAGCAGATGAAGCAGCGCGGCTTGCGCGCGAAGCTGCTCGGCGGCGACGGCATCTGTTCGGCCGACATGGGCAAGGTCGCGGGCGAGGCCGCGTCGATCGTCTATTGCGCGCAGGGCGGCGTCGCGCTCGAGAAGACGCCGGCCGGGCGCGAATTCCTGAAGAAGTACCACGACGCCTATCACACCGATACGCAGGTCTACGGCGTCAACTACTACGACGGCGTGAAGCTGCTCGCCGACGCGATGGTCAAGGCCGGCACGACCACCGACAAGGCGAAGCTGAGCGCGCAGCTCGCGAAGTCGAACTACGCGGGCGTCGCAGGCACCTATTCGTTCGACGCGAACGGCGACCTGAAGGGCGCGCCGACCACCGTCTACGTGATCCGCAACGGGCTGCCGGCACCGTACGCGAAGTAATTGCCGCGCGCCTCTCATCGGACGGCGGCCGTGCCGCCGTCTTTCGTTTCAACGCATCCGATCCGCCATGAAAATTTCCCGATCCCTGTCCACCGTCGAAGTGCACACCGGCGGCGAGGCGTTCCGCATCGTCACGAGCGGGTTGCCGCGCCTGCCCGGCGACACGATCGTCCAGCGCCGCGCGTGGCTCGAGGAGCACGCCGACGAGATTCGCCGTGCGCTGATGTTCGAACCGCGCGGCCACGCCGACATGTACGGCGGCTATCTGACCGAGCCCGTCTCGCCGAACGCCGATTTCGGCGTGATCTTCGTGCACAACGAAGGCTACAGCGACCATTGCGGACATGGCGTGATCGCGCTGTCGACCGCGGCCGTCGAACTCGGCTGGGTGCAGCGCACGGTGCCGGAAACGCGGATCGGCATCGACGCGCCGTGCGGCTTCATCGAGGCGTTCGTCCGGTGGGATGGCGAGCATGCGGGGCCCGTGCGCTTCGTCAACGTGCCGTCGTTCATCTGGCGGCGCGACGTGTCGGTCGACACGCCGTCGTTTGGCACCGTGACCGGCGACATCGCGTATGGCGGCGCGTTCTATTTCTACGTCGACGGCGCGCCGTTCGACCTGCCGGTGCGCGAATCGGCGGTCGAGAAACTGATTCGCTTCGGCGCCGAGGTGAAGGCCGCCGCGAACGCGAAATATCCGGTCGCGCATCCGGAGATCCCGGAAATCAACCATATCTACGGCACGATCATCGCGAACGCGCCGCGCCACGCGGGTTCGACGCAGGCGAACTGCTGCGTGTTCGCGGATCGCGAGGTCGACCGCTCGCCGACCGGTTCCGGCACCGGCGGCCGCGTCGCGCAGCTCTACCAGCGCGGGCTGCTCGCCGCAGACGATACGCTCGTCAACGAATCGATCGTCGGCACGGTCTTCAAGGGCCGCGTGCTGCGCGAAACGACGGTCGGCGACATCCCGGCCGTGATCCCGGAAGTGGAAGGCAGCGCGCATATCTGCGGGTTCGCGAACTGGATCGTCGACGAGCGCGATCCGCTCACGTACGGATTTCTCGTGCGCTGAGCCGCGGCGCGGCTCGCGCCGCTGTCGCGCCCCGTCGCGCGGCGTTCAGGTTGTCGTACCAGGTTTGGCGCGTCGCTCCGGTTGCCGGACACGCGCCTTTTTTGCGCGAGCGCCGTCGTCATCCCGCCCCGCGTGTGCCGGCCCAGGGCCGCCGCGGGCCGGTCGGCCGCGCGAGTTTGGTACGATGCAGCCTTTTCAGCCGAGCTCCACCCGCGTGAATCGCCGAAACGTGTCGTCAGTGCGTGCCTTGTGTGCCAGATGGGTCGCGCGCGCCCAACCCGTCGCGGCGGCCGCCGTCGCGCGGGTCAAGCCTCTCGCCGCCACCGCGTGGCGCCATGTCCGCCACCCGACGCGCCGTGGCGCGCTGCTCGCGGCCGCCGCCGTGCCGGCCCTGTTCGCGGTGTACGTGGTCGCGCTCATCCCGTTCACGCCGGGCATCGGCGACATCCGCAAGGCGCGCGTCGACCAGCCCGCGCAGGTGCTGTCCGCCGACGGCAAGCTGCTGGCCGAATTCAAGCCGTCGAACCGCGAATGGGTGTCGCTCAAGCAGATCTCGCCGCACATGGTCGACGCGCTGATCGCGACCGAGGATCACCGCTTCTACGAACACCACGGCCTCGACTGGAAGCGCACCGCGTCGGCCGCGCTCCATACGTTCTCGGGCAGCCGCCAGGGCGGCTCGACAATCACGCAGCAGCTCGCGCGCAACCTGTATCCGGACGAGATCGGCCGCGCGCCGACGCTCACGCGCAAGGTGAAGGAGGCGATCACCGCGCTGAAGATCGAGGCCGTCTACAGCAAGGACCAGATCCTCGAGACCTACCTGAACACGGTGCCGTTCCTGTACAACGCGTACGGCGTCGAGATGGCCGCGCGCACCTATTTCGACAAGTCGGCCGACGAACTCGACGTGCTCGACAGCGCGACGCTCGTCGGGATGCTGAAGGGCAACAGCTACTACAACCCGGTGCTGAACCCCGAGCGCGCGCTGCAGCGGCGCAACACGGTGCTCGGCCAGATGGTGAAGTACGGCAAGCTGTCGCCGGCGCAGTTCGCGCAGCTGCAGCGCCGGCCGCTGCGCATCGACTTCGAGCGCCAGAAGGAGCCGCCCGGGCCGGCGCCGCATTTCGCGCAGCAGTTGCGCAAGTGGCTGATCGCGTGGGCCGATCGCAACGACTACAACATCTACTCGGACGGGCTGATCGTGCGCACGACGATCGATTCGCGGCTCCAGCAGATGGCGACGCAGGCGCTCACGCTGCAGGGCAATCAGCTGCAGGGCATCGCGAACAACGCGTGGAGCGGCCGCGACGGCTGCGGCACCGACAACGAGGTATTCCGCACGTTCATGCGCGAATCGCCCGAGTACAAGGCCGCGCAGGATGCCGGCAAGGACGATGCCGCGGCGATGAAGATGCTCGCGGCCGACCGCGGCTTCCTGCACGCGCTGTGCAAGGCGAAGACCGACGTGCAGGCCGGCTTCCTCGCGATCGATCCGCGCGACGGGCAGATCCGCGCGTGGGTCGGCAGCCGCGACTTCACCCGCGAGCCGTTCGACCACGTCGCGCAGGCGCGGCGCCAGCCGGGCTCGACGTTCAAGCCGTTCGTCTATGGCGCCGCGTTCGCGGGCGGGATGAAGCCGGAGGATACGTTTATCGACCAGCCGGTCGAGATCCCGCTGAAGGGCGGGGAGATCTGGCGGCCGAACGATGATGCGCCGCCGACCGGCAAGCCGATGACGCTGCGCGACGCCGTCGCGCTGTCACGCAACCGGATCACCGCGCAGGTGATGGAGAAGGTCGGGCCGGCCGCCGTCGCGCGGCTGGCGCGGGACATGGGCGTGCGCGAAAGTCCGCTCGAACGCGTGCCGTCGCTCGCGCTCGGCACGAGCCCCGTCACGCTGAAGGAAATGGTCGTGTCGTACGCGACGATCGCCAACGGCGGGCTGTACGTCGAACCGCAGATGGTGACGCGTATCGAGAACCGCCAGGGCGAGGTGCTCGCCGAATACGCGCCGGCGCCGCCCGAGCGCGCGCTCGATGCCGAAACCGACAAGACGCTGCTCGACGTGATGCGCGACGTCGTGACGCGCGGCACGGGCGGCAGCATCCGCACGCGCTTCGGGATCCGCGGCGACGTGGCCGGCAAGACCGGCACGACGCAGGACAACGCGGACGGCTGGTTCATCCTGATGCAGCCGGGCCTCGTCGCCGGCGCGTGGGTCGGATTCGACGACGGCCGCGTGACGCTGCGCAGCGATTACTGGGGGCAGGGCGCGCACAGCGCGCTGCCGATCGTCGGCGATTTCTTCCAGCGCGCGCAGCGCGCCCGGATCGTCGATACGAAGGCGAAATTCGATACCGAGCCGTCGCCGGGCTGGTTCGGATCGCTGCGCGAGCGCGTGACCGACCTGTTCGATACGTGGTTTCCGCCCGAGCCGAAGAAGGCGCCCGCACCGGTCAGGACGCAGCGTATCGAGCGCCCGGCCGAGACCGACGAAGAGGCGGCATCGGCGGCTTCGGCCGTATCGGCGCCGGATGCCGCGTCCGGCGGCATCGTCGAGGAATGGGTGCCGGCGTCCGAAGTGGCCGCGTCGGCCGCCGCGCTGTCGGCGGGTGCATCGCAGCCTGCGCAGCCGCCGGCAGGCGCCAGCATGACGAGCGGAAGCAGCGTCGGGATCGGCGCGGCGCCGTCGGCCGTGCCGGCTCCGGTTCCCGCTCCCGCTCCGCCAGTGCCGGTGCCGGCCGCGCCCGATACCACGGGCGCTTCGCAGTAACGAAGCCGTTCAGATCCGCGCGATGTTGCCGTAATCAAGTTGTCACGATAGCTCGCGCGGTCGCTCCGCGCTTCTCCGATGCGGCTTTCCACCGACTACGTCGCGCTCGCGCGCGACGATCTTTCCGCCGGCGTCCCGCTCGGCTTCGACCTCTACGACGCCGACGGCACCGCGCTCCTGCCGGCCGGCACGACGCTGCAGGATGCCGCGCAGCATGCTTTCCTGTTCGACCATTTCCACCCCGTACGCCGCCGCGAGGACGCCGACACCGAGCCGAGCGTGCCCGGGACGGTGGGCACACCCGCCACGCGCATGGCCTTGTCGGCGGGCGCCGCGATCGGCATTCGCCGCCGGGTCGGCACGGCGCGCGCGCTGCAACGCTGCCGGTTGATCGGCGTCGGTGCGTCGGGCGCGCTGTTCGTCGAACCGCAACCCGCCGCCGCGCTCGAGTTTGCACGCGGCGACGACATCGAAGCGGTGGCGATCGGCGCTGCCGCGGTATTCCGTTTCGGCGCGACGGTCGAATCGGTGCACGCATCGGGCGCCGCGCCGTTCATGATCCTGTCGCCGCCCGGCTTCGTCGAGCGGCTGCGTGCGCGCGCGGAGCCACGCGTGCCGGTGCGCATCGCGGCCTGCTGCAGCGGCGCGACGCAGGGGGCGGAAAGCATCGGGATGGTGCACGACATCAGCCTGAGCGGCTTGTCGATCGCCGTCGACCGGCCGATCGCCGCCACCGGCGAGCCGTTGCGCGTGCTGCTTCCGTACGAAACCGGCGGCCGCGTCGAGCAACTGGCGCTCGACGGCACGGTGCGGGCCGTGCATGCCGACCCGGCGGCCCCGACGCTGACGCTGCATCATGCGGCGTTCGGCGACATCGATGCCGACGATCGGGTGCGCCTCAAGGCGTTGCTGTTCGACAGGCAGATGGCATCGGTGAATACCGTTCGCCTGCGCTGACGCGCTGCCGAGCGTGCTGGATGCCGAAGCGCGGCATTCGGTGCGCGAGCGTCGATAATCGTCTGATGAATTGCGTTATTCCCGTGCGATTGTACGGTTTCGATCAACAGTGAATTTGCGATTTAAGTATTTACCCTGATAGTCGCGCCTCCTAGACTTCTACTCATGCGCAACGACCCCGAGTCCGAAGCGCCTGACAAAACAATCCTGGAGGTAACGCATCATGAAATCGCTGATCAAGGCAGTTGCACTGGCCGCCCTGGTGGCCGCACCGGTCGTCTCGTTCGCCCAATCGAACCCGCAGCCGCTGACGCGCGCGCAAGTGCGCGCCGAGCTGGTCCAGCTCGAAAAGGCCGGCTACAACCCGAACGACTGGATCAACTATCCGGAAAACATCCAGGCCGCCCAGGCCAAGATCGCCGCCGCGCAGAACACTGGCGCGCAAGCCGACGCAACCGGCTACGGTTCGAACCCGGTCGCGACGTCGCAGTCGGGCCAGCGCGCGGTCGTGCCGGCCGTCAACGACCGCTCGTCGGTGTACTTCGGCCACTAAGCCGGCTGTTGTGTCGCGGCCCTTGGGGCCGTGGCCGGAAGCATGTCGAGAAAGCCCGCACTCGTTTCAGTGACGAGTGCGGGCTTTTTCAATGGATGCGCAACGGTCGGATGCGCTCGCCGTCAGGAAAACACGACAACCAGCGAAATCGCATCTCGGGCGTCAGCCCGGCACCCCGCTGACAATCCGCCGCGCGTGCGCTAGCATCGCCGTCGATGTCGCCGCGGTGGCGCGACCCATGCACACGGGGCGCAACAAGACACCGGGTTCCACACTTCAACGAACAACAAGGAGCATCCATGCGTGTCTTGACCGGTCTGCTGGGCTCGCTGGCGCTGGCGGCGAGCGTCGCCCATGCGCAGGCGAATTGTGCGGACGCGACGGATCAGGCGACGATGACGGCGTGTGCCGATCGCGCGTACAAGAAATCCGACGGGGAACTGAACCGGATCTACCAGGCCGTCACCGCGCGCCTGCGCGACGCGCGGCCGCTTGCCGACAAGCTCGTGGACGCGCAGCGCGCGTGGATCGCGTACCGCGACGCCGAATGCCATTTCTCGAGCGCGAATGCCGAGGGCGGCAGTGCGTACCCGATGGTCGTATCGACCTGCCTCGACGACCTGACCAAAGCGCGCACCGAAACGCTGAAAGGCTATCTGTCCTGCGAGGAGGGCGACCTCGCGTGCCCGGTGCCCGCGAAGTAACGCGTCGTGCGCGGGCCTGCCGAGGCGCGCGCCACGTCGGTTACACGTCGTCCGTTACACGTCGTCCGTTTCGTCGAGCAGCTTGTGCCGCATCGCGTAACGCACGAGCGCCGCTTCGTGCGGCATCTGCATCTTTTCCAGGATCCGGGTCTTGTAGGTGCTGACCGTCTTCGCGCTCACGCACAGCGCATTCGCGATCTCGGTCAGCGTCTGGCCGGCGGCGATCCGCCGGAACACGTCGAATTCGCGGTCGGACAGCCGCTGGTGCGGCAGCGTTTCGGCCGGCTCGTTCAGGCTCTGCGCGAACTGCTCGGCCATCGCGAGGCTCACGTAGACGCCGCCCGACGCCACTTTCGTGACCGCGCCGACCAGCTCCGCGCTCGCGCTTTCCTTCGTCAGATAGCCGGACGCGCCCGCGCGGAACGCACGCACCGCGTATTGCTGCTCCGCGTGCATCGTCAGCACGAGCACGCGCAGCGCGGGCTTCTCGTCCTTGATCTGCTTGATCAGTTCGACGCCGTTGCGGCCCGGCATCGACAGGTCGAGCACGAGTACCTGCGCGGGCGTCGCCCGCACCAGCGCGATCGTCGACGGGCCGTCGCAGGCTTCGCCGGCCACCTCGAATCCGGTGGCGTTCTGGAGGATGTGCCGCAGACCGTCGCGTACGAGCGTATGGTCGTCGGCGATGAGCACCTTGATCATGTGATGAGCGTGTCCTGTTGAACGGTGCCGAGCGGAAACGAGACGGTAATCGAGAAACCGCGCGCGAGCGCGGTGTCGATGGTCACGGTGCCGCCCAGCATGTGTGCGCGTTCGCGAATGCCGATCAGGCCGAACGACTTGTCCTCGTGAGCCGGGCCGCCGGGCGCCGCGCCGCGGCCGTTGTCCGCGACGCGCAGCACGCAATTGCCTTCCTCGATGTCGAGCCGCAACGCCACGCGCGTCGCATCCGCATGGCGCGCGACGTTCGTCAGCGCTTCCTGGACGATCCGGAACAGCGTGGTCGCGCCCGTGCTGGTGAACGTGAGGCCCCCCGTTTCGATGTGGCGCTCGACATCGATCCCGTAGCGGTTCGTGAAATCGTTCGCGAGCCATTCGATCGCGGGCACGAGGCCGAGGTCGTCGAGCATCACCGGCCGCAGGTCGGCCGCGATGCGCCGCACCGACGCGACGGTCGCGTCGATCAGCCGCCGCATGCCTTGCAGATGCGTCTGCAGGCCTGCGTCGGGCTGCGCGCGGCCGGGCATGCGCAGTTGCTGTTCGACGACCGACAGGTCCATCTTCAGCGCGGTGAGCTGCTGCCCGAGGTCGTCGTGCAGCTCGCGCGCGATGCGGGTCTTTTCCTCTTCGCGCACGTTCTGCAGGTTCGCCGACAGTTCGCGCAATTCCTCGCGCGATTGCTTCAGCGCGTTCTCGGCCCGCAGCCGCTCGGTGATGTCGCGCAGCATTACCGTATAAAGCTTGCCCGACGCGTCGCGGATCTGCGAGATCGACGCTTCGATCGGGAACTCGTCGCCGTTGGCCCGCAAGCCGAACAGCACGCGCTGGCGGCCCATCTGCCGCTCGGACACGCCCGTCACGCCGAACTGGTCGACGTGTTTCGCGTGCGCCGCGCGGAACCGCTCGGGAATGAAGCGCGACAGCGGCGCGCCGATCGCCTCCATCGCCGACACGCCGAACACCTGCTCGGCCATCGGATTGAAGATCACGACCGTCTGCTTCTCGTCGATCGTGATGATCGCTTCCATCGACGAACGGATGATGCCCATCATCCGCGCCTCGTTGAGGCTGCCGCGGCTGCTCGCGCCGGCATCGGCCCGGCCGCGCAGCAGCGCATGGACGAGCGCCGCGAACCCGAACGACGCGATCAGCCCGGCCGCGAGCACGGTGCCGGCCGCCCGCTGCGCGCCGGTCGCGCTCGGCCGGCCGTCCGCGGAATAGGCGAGCGTCAGCGCGGTGCCGCCGAAATTCAGCACGTCGGTGCGCCGCATCAGGTCGGGCGACGCCGACGCTTCGTCGGTCGTCGTCTCGACGCTGACGATCGCGCGCGAATCGCCGCTGGCGGTCATCCACATATCGATCCCGCGTTCGGCGTCGAGCGCGCGCTCGACCAGACGCCGCGGGCTCAGCGCCGCGAACAGCATCCCGTCGACACCGGCTTCGCGCGTGCCGGACGGCGTGGCGGCGGCCACCGGCGAGGTCGTCACGGGCAGGAACAGCGTCAGGGTGCGGGCGTCGCGGGACGCGTCGTCGTCGGCAGGGTGGACGCCGAGCGCGATATCGCCGGTCCGCAGCGCGCGCGTGAGCGGCGCCGCGTCGGACGCGCCGAAGCGCACGACCGGCGAATTCGAGACGGGGGCGCTGAGCGTCGCTGCCGCGAGCGGATCGGCCGGCAGCGGCTTCGCGCCGGCCAGCGCGCCGCGCGCCGCGCGCGTCAGCGGCGCATAGCCGATCTGCCGGACCGGCGAGCGGCCGCTGTCGAGATCGAGCGTCTCCGCATACCGGCGCCATTGGCCGGGCGTCATGTCCGGGACGAGGCCGAACGCGCCGCGCGCACCTTCGAGCACGGCGACACCGGCCTGCAGTTCATGCCGCAGCATCGCGGTCACGTGCGTCGTCCGACGCTCGAAACGCGTATGAACGGCGGTTTGCCACTGCTCGCGCACGAGCAGCGCGACGCCGAGCGACAGCACGGCGCCCGCGCACAGCGCAACGACGCCGGCCGCGAACGGCTGGCGTAACATGATCTCGAGGCGCGTGGGCTCTCGGGCGTCCCGCGTCGGGGTTCCACTGACGGTCATTCGATGGCCATTCTGTTGTTCGGGCTGCCCGGGGCACGCGGGCAGCGCGGCAAAACCGGGGAAACTCGCACCGGCTGCGTGCAACGACTATTTTCAGGACGAAATTGTGCGCGTTTTACACATTTTTTGTAATGGGGGCAGTTGAAATTGCGGCAAACGGCGTGCAGCCGCAGGCGCGCCGGCCACGCTTGACGCGCGTCAACGCACGCATCGGCATGTGGGGCAGACTGTTCGGCAGGCAAGCCGGCGCCGGGCCGGCTCGCGGTAACGGGCCGTGGTGGCGCAACGCGCGACGCACGGCCGGTCGGAGGGACGGACTATGTACAAGCGGATTTTCGTCGGGCTCGACGGCAGCCCGAGCGCGCGTCTCGCGCTGAACGAGGCGATCCGGATCGCGACCGCGTCCGGCGGCGAAGTGACGTGTGCGTACGTCGTCGAACATCGGCCGCAGCTCGTTGACGTCGACGCCGGCTTCGCGGCCGAGCGCGACGGCGACGTCGCCGCGACCGATGCCGCGACGCCGGTGCTCGAGGACGCGAAAGCCGCGCTCGCGCAGCAGCATGTGCGAGGCACGGTGCGCGCGCTCGACGCGTACGGCGAGGACATCGCGACGGTGCTGATGCGCACGGCGGCCGAGGCCGACGCCGATCTGGTCGTGATGGGCACGAGCGGGCGGCATGGTCTGCGCAGGCTGTTGCTCGGCAGCGTGGCGGAGTCGCTGCTGCGCGCGGCCGACCGGCCCGTGCTGCTGGTGCGGCACGACGAGGCCGGGACGTCGGCGGCCGCGTAAGCGACGCGGTACGGCGCCCGGTGCCGCCTCCCCGCGCATTGACGGGCAGCAGGGCGCCACACGCTTGGCCGCACATGGCGCGATGGCGTAGTGCGCCGTGCCACCGATACGCGCCGATGCGTGATGGCACGTCGGCGGTTGCATCCCGGCACGCAGTTCTGGCAGCATCGGCCGGTGTCCGCTTGTTCGCCGCGCGTATGGCCGCGGCGATCGACGCAGGGACATCCGGCGGCATCCGGTCGCAAGAACGACGATCGGTCAGCCGCCGGATGCCGGTTGCCTACCTTACCGACGTCATCCGCCATGCCGATTTCCGCGACCGACCTGATTCGCCAGTTCGACCTGCAGCCGCATCCCGAGGGCGGCTATTTCCGTGAAACCTACCGCGCGACCGATTCGGTCGTGCGTCCGGCCGACGGCGCGCCACGTGCCGCATCGACGGCGATCTACTACCTGCTGTGCGACGGCGCGTATTCGTCGTGGCATCGCATCCGCTCCGACGAGGTCTGGCATTTCTACGCAGGCGATCCGATCGAAGTGTGGGTGCTCGACGCGCGTGACGGGCTGACGATTCACCGGCTCGGCAACCCGCTCACGCATCCGGGCACCGTGTTCCAGGCGGTCGTGCCGGCCGGAAGCTGGTTCGGCGCGCGCTGCGCGTCGCCGGAGCACGTCGCGCTCGTCGGCTGCACGGTGGCGCCGGGGTTCGAATTCGCGGAATTCGAGCTGGCGGATGCGGCCGCGCTGGCGGCCGAGTTTCCCGACTACGCGGAACACGTCGCGCAGCTTGCGCAGCGCCCGGACGCGTGACTGTCACGGTCGCGTCACGCCGGGCGCAAAGCCCGTGCGGACGGCCCGTGTTCCGCGCGGTCGAGGCCAAACCCGTTTAGAATGCGCAGGATGCACCGGTCGGTCGCGGACATGCCGCGGCGGCCGTTGCGCCGCCGTACCGACGGCCCTGTCGCGCGGCCCGCATGTCTTCGAGGAGCGCCGCCGTGTGGCACTTTCCCATTGCAATTCCATCGTCGCTCGGCCCGTGGGCCGTGTTCGCGAGCGTGTTGATCACGCAGCTCGGCGTGCCGGTGCCGGCCGTGCCGATGCTGATCCTCGGCGGCACGATGGCGGCGATGGGGCAGGCGTCCTGGGTCAGCATGTTCGCGGCGGCGATCGGCGCGACGATGCTGGCCGATTCGCTGTGGTTCTTCATGGGCCGCACGCGCGGCCGGCGCCTGCTGAACGGCCTCGTGCGCTTCTCGCTGTCGCTCGACACGACGCTGCGCTTCGCGCGTAATGTATTCGAAAGGTACGGCGCGCCGCTGCTCGTGCTGTCGAAATTCCTGCCGGGCCTCGGCCTCGTATCGGCGCCGCTGCTCGGCACGACCGCGATCGGCATCGGCGTGTTCCTGTTCTGGGATCTGGCCGGCGCGTCGCTGTGGGCGGCGTTCTGGCTGATCGGCGGCGCGGCCATTCACGACCAGATCGTCCAGTTCGTGCTGTGGGTGCGCGCGAGCGGCGGCACGATCCTCGACGCGTTCCTCGCGATCTTCATCACGTTCCTGCTGTACCGCTGGGTGCGCCGCGTGCAGTTCCGCCGCTATCTCGCGCAGGTGCGCATCTCGCCGCCGCAGCTCGTCGAGATGATGACGTCCGACGAACCGCCGCTGATCTTCGACGCACGGCCGAAAGCGATTCGCGAACGCGAGCCGTACCGGATTGCCGGCGCGGTGCCGGTCGATCTCGATTCGCCGGACCTGCTGGCCCCCGAAGTGCTGAAGCGGCCGATCGTCGTCTATTGCGTGTGCCCGAACGAGGCGACCGCGAAGCGGCTCATCGCGAAGATGCAGCGCAAGAAGATGATCCACAACATCCGCGCGCTGAAGGGCGGCCTCGATGCGTGGGAAAAGCACGGTTATCCGGTCGAGCCGCTGCCGGCCGATCTGGATTCGTCGCGGTATTTCGTGCGGCCCGATCATGGTGGGCTGGAAGGCGAATATACGGTGCGGGCGACGTTGTCGAAATAAATACGCCCGCCGTAAATACGCCCGCCGCGTCGCACGCATTCCAATCCAACACCGCTTTCACCTGCCGCGATTTTCCCCAAAATCGCCTGGCGTGAAACCGCCGATCGTCCCTATAATCCCGCCTGCATATTGCGTGCGTTTGATTGCGCACATTCGACGCGCGTTCGTTCGCGCCGAAAGCGATGGATCCCGTTACCGCTCGTCCCGCGCACAGCCGTGTCACGCGGGGCGCTCGGGTGTATTCCGTGAAAGGCCCTATCCGTACTTCCAGATTGTTCCGGGGAATACGGATAATCCGCAGCAATTCCAACCGAATTGAAGCGGTATCCGCGTCGTTTCTCATTCGGAAATCGACAGCAGGGATTATTTCGTTTTCTGCTGCCGAAATCGGCATGAACGGACGCGCATTGTCATCGACACAATGACGGCGGCCCGCTCGCGGCCGCCAGGAGACGAATTTGAAACAACCAGAAGACCAGTTGCACCGCGGGCTGGAAGAACGGCACATCAATCTGATGGCGCTCGGCGCGACGATCGGCGTCGGCCTGTTTCTCGGCTCGGCCACCGCGATCCGCACGGCCGGCCCGGCCATTCTGCTGACCTATCTGCTGGGCGGCCTCGCGATCTTCCTGATCATGCGCGCGCTCGGCGAGATGGCGATCACCAACCCGGTCGCCGGCGCCTTCAGCCGCTATGCGCGCGACTACCTCGGCCCGCTCGCCGGTTACCTGACCGGCTGGACCTACTGGTTCGTGTGGATCGTCACCTGCATGGCGGAAATCACGGCGGTCGGCGTCTACATGCACATGTGGTTTCCCGGCGTGCCGAACTGGATCTGGGCGCTCGCGGCGCTGCTGGCGATGGGCTCGGTGAACTTCATCGCGGTCAAACTGTATGGCGAATTCGAATTCTGGTTCGCGCTGATCAAGATCGTCACGATCGTGCTGATGATCATCGGCGGCGGGTTGATGATCGCGTTCGGCATCGGCAACGGCGGTATCGCGACCGGCATCTCGAACCTGTGGTCGCACGGCGGCTTCATGCCGAACGGGATCAACGGCGTGATCGCCGCGCTGCCGATCGTGATGTTCGCGTATCTCGGCGTCGAGATGCTCGGCCTCACGGCCGGCGAGGCGCGCAACCCGGAGAAATCGCTGACGAAGGCCGTGAATTCGGTGTTCTGGCGCGTGCTGATTTTCTACATCGGCGCGCTGTTCGTGATCATGTCGCTCTATCCGTGGGACCAGATCGGCACGCAGGGCAGCCCGTTCGTGATGACGTTCTCCCGGCTCGGCATTCCGGCCGCCGCCGGCATCATCAACTTCGTCGTGCTGACCGCGGCGCTGTCGTCGTGCAACAGCGGGCTGTTCAGCACCGCGCGGATGCTCTACAACCTCGCGCAGCAGGGCCAGGCGCCGGCCGCGCTCGGTCGCGTGAACCGCAGCGGCGTGCCCGTGTATGGCGTGGCCGTGTCGGTCGCGCTGCTGCTGATCGGCGTGTTGCTCAACTATCTCGCGCCGCAGCACGTGTTCACGTGGCTCACGTCGGTGTCGACGTTCGGCGCGATCTGGACGTGGTGCGTGATCCTGATCGCGCAGATGCGTTTTCGCCGCACGCTGTCGGCCGACCAGATCGCGCGCCTGCCGATCCGCGTGCCGCTCTTTCCGCTCGGTTCGTTCGTCGCGCTCGGCTTTCTCGCGCTGGTCGTCGTGCTGATGGCGTTCACGCCCGATACGCGCGTCGCGCTCGTGATCGGGCCGGTGTGGATCGTACTGCTCGGCATCGCATACACGCTGTTCCATGCGAACCGTCCGGCCGCGTCGATGCCGACGAAGTCGTAAGCCGCGCGGGCGGGGTGCCGCGCGACCGTTCGCGATCGTTGATCGCGATCATGCGCGCGCGGGCCGGACGGCCTATGCTGAACGAACGCATCGCTTGTCCGCGCTTCGCGTGGCATCCCGCCGATCCCCGACCGCAGCGGCTGTCCGCCGCCGCGCGAAGCGCCCCGTCGTCGCCCGGCGACGACGTGCACGCACGGAGCCCTTCGCCATGCAGCCTGCCCAGCCCATCCCGACGCTCGCGCGGATCGCGCTGGCCGTCGATCCGACGCCCGAATCGCTGACCGCCGCACGTTACGTGCGCACGCTGCTGCGTCCCGGCATGCGATTGCGCATCATTTGCGCGATCGACAATCCGCGCCTCGTGTTGCCAGACATTCCGCGCATCGACGCGCTGCTGACGTCGGCCCGCGAGGACATGATGCGCGAAGCGCAGGCCACCTGCGCGCGAATCGCCGCGCTGTTCGCCGACAGCGGGATCGAAGTCGAACAGGTGGTCGTCGATACGTCGGTCACGGGCGGCTCGGTTGCCGACGCCCTGGTCAACGATACGTCGACGTGGCACGCGGACGTGCTGGCGATCGGCGCGAATCCGCATCACGGTCTGTTACGGCTCGTCGAAGGCGCGATGTCGGACACGCTGACGAAACGCGCGCGCTGCGCGCTGCTGATCGTGCCGTCCGCCTATGCACGGACGTCGGACGGCCCGCTGCAGCGGCTGATGTTCGCGGTCGACGGCAGCGAGCCGTCGCTGCACGCGGTGCGCGTCGGGCTCGGCTTCGCGGCGCCGACGACGTTGCTGTATGCGGCGTACGTGGTTGATCGCGCGGTTCGTCTGACCGATGTCGTGCCGGTGCGCGCGCTCGAGGATGCATACCGTGCCGAGGGCGAGGATGCGCTCGCGAAGATCGGCCCGCTGTTTCATGCGACCGGCAATCCGACCAAGCGCGGCATCGTCGAGACGCATCCGACCAGCGACGATGTGGCCCATGCACTGATGCGCGATGCCGTGCACTGGCGAGCGGAGCTGCTGGTGGTCGGCACGCATGGCCGTCGCGGCATCGCCGCCTGGCTGATCGGCAGCGTCGCGCGGCGGGTCGCGCATCTCGCGCAGGTGCCGGTGCTGCTGGTGCGCGGTGCGGAATGAATCGCGCGTCGTCGCGATCGAAGCGGGCGCGGATTGACCTGCATCAGAAACGCGGCGCATATCGCGTGAGACAGTGACGAAGCGTCCCCCGACGCGACTGGCCTTCGCATGCATGCGGGACCGTGGCCGCGCCCGCATGCGAAAGGCGATCACTGTCGCACTCGCCGCCACATCATGTTCGGGAGCCGCGCCGCGTGTTTGTCCGGCGCGTCATCCGACCGGAAACTCTCTGGCACGAGGGTAGGCAACCAACGGTTGCCTTGGAGGACGGGCGGGGTGGAAGTCACCCCGTCCGCTTTCCGCCTGGCCCCGTCGAATTCATTTCCCCGCACGAATGGTTTGGAATGCGGCCGCGTCGAGCGGCGCGTCATCGCGCGCGGTCACCTCGATACGGGTCGCGGACAGGGCGCATGGCGGGCGTGTCGTGACGCGCGACCGATGCACGGCTCCGTGCCGTGCGTCGGTGACGTGCGCAGATCAGAGGGAGCGAAGAATCGATCGCAGGTCGTGCCGGCGGCCCGTGCAGCGACGCGCCCGTGCATGCGGACGCACGACATGGAGCGGCGCACATGCGCCGCATGTGCGGCTGCGCAAACGATTCGCATGCGGCCAGCCGGGGCGCGCCTTGCGACGGGGCTCCGACGCGGCCGGCGCGTCGGCTGCGTTGCGCGCGGACAGCGCCGCGGCGAATCGCTGCAACGCGAGGACCGACCCCGCGACGCTCTGATACTTCTCGCGGCCGATCTGCCCATCGAGCGTGACGAGCAGCCCGGCCTCGCGTGCGAGCGCGAGCAAGGTGTCGAGGTCGTCGGACGAACGGCTGCCGGCCGACGCGGCCCGGGCGGGCAGGGCGCGCGCGTTGCCCGACGCGCGCCGCTGGCCGTCCCGGCCCGGGAAGTTGCGATGTGCCATGGTTGGTCTCCTGCGCCGGACCCCGCGTGCCGGCTCGATGGCCGACTGAGCGATGTTCCGGTATGAACGCCTGGTTCATGTGATCAGTATCGTGTGGCGACGGCGCGCTGCCAAGCGGCGCGCGCTGAAGTCGCTGTCAGGAAATTGCGCGACGCTATCGGAATCCGCTGACACGCGCGACGGCCGATCGGCCGGGACCGCCGCGTTCGTCCGATGAATGCATGACAGGGGTGCGCTTGACGCATGATTTCGGACGGTCTAAGTTTCCCCACTGCATCGGCGTCGCCCGGCGGCCCACCCGCCGCCCGTCGCCCATGCCGCGCCCCGGGGTGGCGTGGCAAGGCTTCCAGTTTCGTTCGCGGGCCATGTGCGCCGCGGATCCTGTGCGAACGGTTCGGAAACGGATCGACGGGGCGGCACGCAACGTGCCGTTGATCGCGCGCAAACCCGCGCCGGCGCATCGTACGCCGCGCGTCTGTCCAGTCTTTAAGCTTCCAGTACCGTCATCTTTCGTTCCTCGACCGTCAGGAGTCTGTCGATGTCCAAGGACAATTTGCTCGATTCACTCAAGGAAGCCGCCGAACGGCGCGCGATCGGCGCGGAGCAGCTGCGTGCGATGCTCGACGACGAAGTGCGCGCGCTGTCGTCCGGCGCGCGCGTGCACGACTACATCCATGTATTCGCGATCCGGCACCTGCGCGAGCGGATGCGCCAGAAGGACGATTTGAGCCGCGACACCCGGGCCGATGCGGCGCCCGCGGACGCCGATCCGCGTCCGGGCCAGCGGCTGTAGCGTGCGGTGGCCGCGCGCCGCGGCTCGCGCGCAGCCCATCCGTCGAACCCGGCCATCCTGACGATCGGCCGACAGTCTCGGACGCCTGTCGTCATACGTTTCATCGAACCGTCACAACGACCTCAAGTAAGTGGCCCGATTTGCCGTTTACCCGGTGAATTCGTCCAACCGGGCGCTCCCCGTTCTCTTACCGAGTCGTTGCCATGTTCTCGTCCATTCGCGCCCGCATTCTTGCCGCGTGCGTCGCCATCGTCGTATTCGCGCTCGTCGCCACGACCCTGATCAACTATTTCATCGCACGCGCGTACAACGACGACGCGATCGACCGCAACCTGACCTCCGTCGCCAGCGGCCACGTGGTCGGCATCGCGGATTGGGTCGCGACCCGCACCCGGATGATCGCGTCGCTGCAGGATGCCGCGCTGACGCCCGATCCGCTGCCGGTGTTCAAGCAGATGGCCGCGGCCGGCGGCTTCACGAACGTCTATGCGGGCTACGCAGACAAGGCGTTTCACTTCTCCGACCCCACCGGTATCCCGCCCGACTACGACCCGACGGGCCGCCCGTGGTACAAGCAGGCCGCGCAGGCCGGCAAGCCGGTCGTTACGCCGCCGTACGTCGATGCCGGCACGGGCAACCTCGTCGTCACGTTCGCGGTGCCGATCCTGCGCGACGGCGCGCTGAAGGGCGTCGTCGCCGCGGACCTGTCGATGGACAGCGTGATCGCGAACGTCAAGTCGATCCGCCCGACGCCGGCGAGCTTCGGGATGCTGATCGACAGCAGCGGCCACGTCGTCGCCCACCCGGACGCGAAGCTCACGCTGAAGCCGGTCGCCGACGTGTCGCCCGAACTCGGCTCGCTCGGCGTGGCGTCGATCGCGGCGGCGAACGCGCCAGTCGAGGTCAGTGTCGGCGGCGACGCGAAGCTGGTGCGCGCGAAACCGGTGCCGGGCACCGACTGGTACGCGCTGGTGCTGCTCGACAAGGCCGAGGCGACGGCCGGAATGCGTTCGCTGCTGACCGCTTCGCTGATCACGCTGATCGTGATCGTCGGCGTGGCGTCGCTGATCATCGGCGCAATCACCGCGACCGCGTTCCGCCGCCTGTCGCAGGTGCGCCAGGCGATGGCCGCGATCGGGTCGGGCGCCGGCGACCTGACGCAGCGGCTGCCGGCCGACGGCCGCGACGAAGTCGCCGACATCGCGCGCTCGTTCAACAGTTTCGTCGACAAGCTGAACGACGTGATGCGCCAGATCCGCGACGCGAGCGAATCGGTGCGCACGGCCGCGAACGAGATCGCGGCGGGCAACCAGGACCTGTCGTCGCGTACCGAATCGGCGGCGGCGAGCCTCGAGGAAACCGCCGCGTCGATGGAAGAGATCACCGCGACCGTCGGTCAGTCGGCGGCGGCGGCCGGCCAGGCCGACGAGCGCGCGGCGGCCGCGTCGCGGATCGCGTCGCACGGCGGCGTGGTCGTGTCGGACGTCGTCGCGACGATGGGGAAGATCGAGGAAGCGTCGAGCCGGATCGGCGACATCATCGGCGTGATCGACGGGATCGCGTTCCAGACCAACATCCTCGCGCTGAACGCTGCCGTCGAAGCGGCGCGGGCAGGCGAACAGGGCCGCGGCTTCGCGGTCGTCGCGCAGGAAGTGCGCAGCCTCGCGCAACGCAGCGCACAGGCCGCGCGCGAAGTGAAGGTGCTGGTCGAATCGACGGTCGCGAGCGTGTCGGCCGGGTCCGGGCAGGTGCGCCAGGCCGGCGACACGATGCGCGAGATCGTGTCCAACGTGGCGAACGTGACGACCATCATCTCCGAGATCACGCATGCGGCGAACGAGCAGACGCGCGGGATCCAGGAAGTGAACCGCGCGGTCAGCCAGCTCGACGAAATGGTGCAGCAGAACGCGGCGCTCGTCGAACAGTCGACCGCCGCAGCCACCGCGCTGCAGTCGCAGGCGAACGCGCTCGCGACGACGGTCGGGCAGTTCAAGGTCGCCTGACGCAGCAGGGGCCCGCGGCCCGCGCCGCTTACGAACCGTCCTGGTCGCGCATCAGCGCGAGCCGGTTGTAGAGCGTCTTCAGGCTGATGCCGAGCGCCTTCGCCGCGCGCGGCTTGTTGCCGTCGAAGTGACGCAGCGTCGCCGCGATGAAGCGCTGCTGCGCGTGGTGCAGCGTCGCGCCGACCGGCAGCGCCATCGCGCCTTCCGAGGTGCTGTCGGCGTCCGGCATCGGCTGCTTCGGCAGGGCGACGTCGATGCCTTCGTCCGACAGGATGTACGCGCGCTCGATCGTGTTGTGCAGTTCGCGCACGTTGCCGGGCCACGAATACGCGCGCAATGCGGCGATCGCCGCGTCGGTCAGCCGCTTGTGCGCGCGATGCCGCGCGTTCAGCGTGTCGACGAATTCCTGCGCGATCGTCTCGACGTCGCCGTCGCGCTGGCGCAGCGGCGGCACGTAGATCGCGAACGCGGCGAGCCGGTAGAACAGGTCCTCGCGCAGCCGGCCGTCGCGCACCGCGTCGGCCGGATTGTGGCGGGTGGCCGAGACGAACCGCACGTCGAGCGGAATCGATTCGGTGCCGCCTACGCGCACGATCGTGTTCGACTCGATCGCCCGCAGCAGTTTCACCTGCAGCGCGGCGGGCATTTCCGCGACCTCGTCGAGCAACAGCGTGCCGCCGCGCGCGGCTTCGAAGAACCCTTCGCGCTGCGCGATCGCGCCGGTAAAACTGCCTTTCTCGTGCCCGAACAGGTGCGCTTCGGCAAGGTCGGGCGGAATCGCGCCGCAGTTCATCGGCACGAACGGGCCGTCGCGCCGCGCGCTCAGATCGTGCAGCCGGCGCGCGACGATATCCTTGCCGACCCCGCTTTCGCCGGCAATCATCACGCTCGCGCGGGTCGGCGCGATTTTGTCGATACGGGCGAGCAGCGTGCGCATCGCGGCAGACCGGCCGGACAGCCGGCGGCCGTCTGCGCGCTGCTTCGTCCGGTTGGCTGGTTCACCCATAGGCGTTCGCGGGCCGTTTTGCAAAACGGCATCACACGTCCCGTTGATTGCAATATTTATCATCGACAGCGAAACAACCGTGAAGGTGCCGCGGAATAGAAAATTCCAATGTGGGCGGCACGAGCGAAAGAAACAGGCCATCGATTTTGTCGGGCGCCTTGGCATGACGCCGCGTTCCGGTCGCATCGGCGCTTTTTTACAGAAACCCGATGAAAAAAGCGGCCGACGCCCCATTGCGGCGGCGGCGGGCGCGGCGATGCCGACAGCAACCACCCGGGCCACCACCCGCGCGGGCGCAAGGCCTAGCCATCCGGTGCCACGAATACGATGTGGAGCCGGGGCCGGGTACGCTGTTTGCTGACGCATTCACGCTCGCCCGGCGCGCTCGACGGTATGCCGGATGGCCGAAAGGCGGCATCCCCCCGCACGACGGGAGCCGGCGCGATGCAAGGACGCAATGAGGACTCTGACCCGCGAGCTGTTCCGGCAGGGTGCATGGGTCGTACTGGCCGTCGGGCTGGCGTCCGCGCTGCAGGCGTGGGCGATTCAGGCTGTCGGCCAGCACGCGCCCTTTGCGCCGCTGCCTTTTTATGCCGGCGTGGCGGCCGCCGCATGGCTGACGTCGTTCGGCGGTGGCCTCGTCGCGACCGCCGCGAGCGCCGGCGTGATCGCCGCATGGTGGTGGCGTGACGCGCCGCTGGCGGCGCTGCTGACGCAAGCCGGCGCGTTCGTCGCGATCGGTTTCGTCGAATGCGTGCTGGTGGCCGCCGTGAAGCCGCTGCTCGCGAACGATCGTCCGCATGGGACCGGCGACCACGACGGCGATCCGTATCCGCCGCATCGCGAGCCGTCGTCCGTCGCACGCGTGTCCGACGACGAACTGCTGCGCCACGTGGTCGATGCGTCGCCCGATGCGATCGTCGGGACCGACGCCGAGCGCCGGATCACCAGCTGGAATCCGGCCGCGGCCAGTATCTTCGGCGTCGATCCGGCACAGGCGAGCGGACGCGACATCGTCACGATGATCGCGCCGCGCTGGTTGCGCCGGCATGCGGTGCCCGCGTCGTTCGCGAACCTATGCGCGCCGGTCGGGCCGCTCGACGTACTGTGCGTGCGCCGCGACGGCGGCCGTTTCCGCGCGACCTTCGCCGCGTCGCCGATCGTCGACGCGCAGGGTCACTGCGCGGGCCTGTCGCTGACGCTGCGCGAAGCGGGCCAACGCCGCCGCAACGAACGCCACTACCTTCGCTCGCTGCGCGGCGCGCGCGACGCACGCGTGCAGGCCGACGCGTCGAACCGGCTGAAGGACGAACTGCTGGCGACGGTGTCGCACGAACTGCGTACGCCGCTGAACGTGATCTACGGCTGGGTCGAGGTGCTGCGCAACGCCGACGGGCAGGGTTTCACGCAGCAGGCGGTCGATGCGATCGATCGCAGCGCGCGGTCGCTGTCGCACATGGTCGCCGACCTGCTCGACGCGTCGTCCCTCGCGACCGGCCGGCTGCGCCTCGAACGCGTGCCGGTCGATGTCGTGCGGATCGTGCGCGACGCCGCGCGTGAATTCGACGCGACGGCCGAGGCGAACGGGCTCGTGCTGTCGACCGAATACGCGATGCCGGCCTGCGTGATTCCGGCGGACGGCGAACGCCTGCGCCAGGTCCTGTCGAACCTGCTGTCGAACGCGATCAAGTTCACGCCGCCGGGCGGACGCGTCAACGTGTCGCTGACGCGCGCCGGCGAGCGCGTGCGGCTGTCGGTCTCCGACACCGGGCAAGGCATTGCGCCGGAATACCTGCCGCACCTGTTCGAGACATTCAGCCGGCCGCAAGGCGCGTTCACGTCGCCGAAGCGCGGCCTGGGGCTCGGTCTGTCGATCGTGCGCAACATCGCGCAGCTGCACGGCGGCGACGTCGTCGCGACGAGCGCGGGCGTCGGGCGCGGCATGACCGTCGCGGTGACGCTGCCGGCCGGCTGGGACGCCGACGATCCGGTGGAGCGGCCGCCGCGCGCGAAGGGCAGGTCCGATACGGTCGCGCTCGACGGCCAGCGCGTGCTGGTGGTCGACGACGATCCGACGTCGCGGACGAGCCTCGCGGTGGCGCTCGAAACGATGGGCGCGCAGGTATCGACCGCGCGATCGGGGCACGATGCGCTCGACGCGCTCGAGCGGCAGCAGCACCCCAGCGTCGTGCTGTCGGATCTCGCGATGCCGGATGGCGATGGTTACTGGCTGCTGGACCGGATCCGGCGCCTGCCGGACGGCGGTGGGCATCTGCCGGTCGTCGCGGTGACCGCGCACGCCGGCAAGGCCGACCGGCGCCGCGTGATGGCCGCCGGATTCGATGCGTATCTGTGCAAGCCGGTCGACATGCCGACGCTCGCGAGCGTGATCGTCGATGTCGTACCGGACGACAGGCGCGACGCGGGCGGCGGGAAGCCGCGCGAGCGGTAGCGGCGCACACGGACCGCGCAGGCACTCTGGTTGCCTGGCCGCCGACCGCATACGAAAAAGGAGGCACGATGGACGCAACGGACAACACGCGGCGCGACGGCACGGGTAGCAAGCCGGCACGCACCCGACGCAGGACGCCGGTCGTGCCGATCGCGAGCATACTGATGCTGTCGTGTGCATGGATCGCGACGCCCGGCGACGCATCGGCCGACGACGGCACCCGTGCCAAGTTGGCGAGCCAGGCGTCTGCCGTCGGGGGCCAGATCCGGGATGCGACGCTCGCGTCCCGCGTCCGGGCCGCGCTCGTCGCCGAACGCGGCCTGGCCTCCGGCGACATCGACGTGCAGGTTCGCGACCGCGTGGTCGAACTCACGGGCAACGTGCCCGACGAGCGGCAGCGCGCGACCGCGATCCGCGTCGCGCACGACGTGAGCGGCGTGAGCGGCGTGCGCGACAAGCTGCAGATTCGCCGGAAGTAACGTGATGCGCGGGCCAGCGCCGGGCCGATCGGGCGTCGCGCGCCCGCGACCCTGCGCGTCACCGGGCAGGAGGTCGACATGGACACCATCATCGCGGGCCGTTTCTCGCGGCTCGAGCAGGCGGAGCGCTGCGCGGAGCAATTGCGCGGCCACGCCATCCATCGGGACGACGTGAAGGTCTTCTTTCTCAATCCGCCCGGGCAGCACGCGCTGTTCTGGCTCGGCGGCGATGTCTATGCGGACTCCGCCGCGCGACCGGGCGGCCTCGGCGCGCTCGAAGGCGTGGCCGTCGGCGCGGTCGTCGGGCTCGCCGGGGCCGCACTGCTGTATCTGGGCGGCCTTCATTCGCCGCTCGCGTGGATTGGCGTGCCGCTCGTGGGCGGCTATGTCGGTGCGTTGTGCGGCGCGCTGGGCCGGATGCGCGGCGATGCGCCGGAGGGGCATGGCGCGTTGAAGCAATGCGAAAACGGCGTCGTGCTGGCCGCGCATGTGACGCGGCGCACGATTGCGTTCGCGGAGCGGACGATGCTCGCCGCCGGCGCGCTGTCGGTGGAGCGCACCGAGGGCGCATGGCACAACGGCGCGTGGACCGATTTCTTCACGTCGGACCATCGTCCCGCGTGACGGCAAGCGGCGCGGCCGGCCCCCGCTCCGTCGTCCCACCCGGAGGCCCGGATGACAAAAAACCGGATCATGCAACGCACGCGTCGGCCGCTGGCCAGCGGGCTGACTGCCATCGCCGGCGTCCTGGCGTGCGCGTCTTCGCACGCGCAGACGCCGGCCTCGTCCGCGCAGGTCGCCCCGGGCGTCATCCTCCCCGGCCCGACCGCCGACGAGCCCGGCATGACGCAGCGGCCGACCGGCATCGACGCCGAGTTCGTCGACAAGGCCGGCATGATCGGCAAGGTGGAACGGCAAGCCGGCCAACTGGCGCTCGACCGCTCGTCGAACGCGGACGTGAAGGCCTTCGCGCGCCGGATGGTCGACGATCACGCGCGTATCGCGGACGAATTGCGGCACATCGGCGCGCAAAAGGGCGTGCCCGTCCAGACACGGATGCTCGTGGACCCGGCGGTGACGGCATTGCGGGCGAAGGACGGGCGCGCCTTCGATACGGCGTACGTGGCGCTGGCCGGACCACGCGCGCACGAAGCGGCGATCCGGCTTTACGAAACCGAGGCGAAAGAAGGCCGCGACCCACAGCTTCGCGCGTTCGCGGCCCGCACGCTGCCGATGCTGAACGCGCATCTGGGCGCCGCGCGGCAACTCGCGAAGGCGGTGGCAGCCGCGCAGTGACCCGCTGTCGGGCGGGCAGTTCGGACAGGCTTCTTCAGTGCTGCCGCGTACCGTCTTCGGGGCCGCCCGGCGACGCCTCGTACGGCGGCGAATCGAGCGCCGTTTCGCCTTCCTCGATCAGCCAGTACGGCGAACGGCCGTAATACGCATGCAGCGCTTCGGCCCACTCGGGGTCGGCCATCGTCGGCCAGCGGCTCTTGTCGAAGCCGGGCGCCTCGCGCACACGTGCGGTGCCGACGGGCAGCACGAAGCATTCGCGTTCGGCATCGAGGACGAGCGCGTTCCACGGCACCGCGAGCAGCTTGTCGCCGATCCCGAGCAAGCCGCCGGACGACACGACCGCATACGCGATCCGCCCGGCGCGCACGTCGAGCATGATGTGGGTGACCTTGCCGATGTCGTCGCCGTCCATCGTCAGCACGCGATCGCCTTCGAGCGTGCGGGCGGCCATGACGTCAGGTCCCGGCCCGCCGGCGGCCGTGCGCGGCTTCGCGCCGACGATGCGCGCGGCGTCGCGCGACGGTTTGTCCGTTGTCATCGAAAACCTCCTGGTCGAAGCGGCACCCCGGCCCGCGCGCAAATTCGTTGCGCGGCTAATGCGCCGGGGCAGCGGGCCGCGAGATGATGGGCACGCCGACCGGTCAGCGACGGCGCGGCAACGAGACGTCCTCCAGCGTATTGGCGAGCTCGTCGCGCGCCGGGCCGCCCGCGCGCGTCGCGATGTCGCCGAGCGACACCATGCCGACGAGCTTCAGGCTGCGGTCCAGCACCGGCAGGCGGTGCAACTGCACGTCGGCCATGCGCTGCTGAACGTCGCCGACGCCGTCGTCCTCGACACACCATTGCACGGGCCTGGACGCGACCGCCTGCACCGGCGTATCGGGCGAATGGCCGTGCGCCAGCGCCCGCACCGCGAGGTCGCGATCGGTCACGATCGCGACGAGCTCGGCGCCGTCGCAAACGGGCAGCACGCCGATATCGAAGCGCTGCATCAATTCGGCCGCATGGCGAATCGTGTCGGTCGGCGCGACGCACACTACGTCGCGCGACATGATTTCGTTGACGCGATACATGAACGCCTCCTGCGTGATCGGGACGATACGGGAGCACCGCGCGTGCCACGCATACGGCGCGCACGCCGGGGCCAAGACCTGTTCACGCCCAACACCGACCTGCGCCGGGGTGTCGGGCGCGGAGAAATTTGCCAGCGCCCTTGTACATCTTCCACGGCGGCAGCCGGGGGCTGTCGACGGGCCGTCAGTGGCCGATGCCCGTCATCGTGACGATCACCAGCACCACAGCACTTTCGATCGCGGCGAGCGCCGCGACGCCGGCCGCCCCACTGATTTCGTGCCATCTGCGTTCAAGGACTTTCATCGAATCGCTCCTGATTGGGCCGACGCGGGGGCGCTGCCACGCAACGCGCGCCGGGTGCCGCCGTCAGCCGTGATCGCGGGGCGGGGAAGGGACGTGCGGCGCGCGACGTTCGTGCTCGCCGGACGGCGTGGTGGGGTCGATACGCGTCGCACCGCCGACGGCGGGCGGATCGCTGGCCGGAAACGTCTCCTCGAGCCCTTCGTCGATGCGCTCCTCCGTCTTGTCTTCAGACGGCGGACGCGACGGGGCGAGCCGGAGCAGTCCGGCGGCCGGTGACACGGCGTCGCGGCGGCCGGTGGCGTGTACGGTCATGGTCGAACCTCCTTGTGGATGAGAACGCGCAAGCGCCGTACCCGTGGCAGCCGCGGCACGGCGCTTGCAAGCCGGCGGTAACCGGCCGGGCACGCGTCCGGGATGAACGAGAGGGCATCGTGATGAATGCAGCCAGGAAAAGGATACGTTACGACGCGAACGTATGCGGCGGCGATTTCGGCCACGTGCGCGAGCGTTTCGACACGTGGAAGCGCGAATCGCGGCTCTATCGACCGGAGCGGCGCATGTTCGACGGCAAGGACGAGGTACGCGAACTGAACGACACCGTCTACGACGGCCCGGAACGCGCGCAGCAGGCGCTCGTCGCGCAATGCGAACCCTCGGATCCGTTCGCGCTCGCCGTGCAACTGGCCGCCGAGGGGCGCACGATGTGGCTCGTCATGGCGGCGTACGACGAGTAAGCCGAGCGACCCAGGGTCACGGCGCCGGAGCAGGCACGGCGCTTGCGGGGGCTCGCCTTGCCATCGAAAGGCGCGCGCCGTCGCGCAGGAGTGACATGAACACGCCATCCATGCTGCACCGTCCCGAACCGACGACACCCGACGTCGATCCGGATCCGCCGCCGCCCGGGCACGACGACCCGGTCGATCCGCCCGTGCCCGACGGGCTGCCGCAGGGCGACCCGCCGTCGAACCCGCCGCCGATGCGGATGCCGGGCGGAAGCCGTGCACGGCGACCGGCCACGCGAACATTGAAAAGGAGGACCGTCATGGACATTCACGTGCAATCGCCAGACAAGCGCGCGATCGCTCAGGTACTGGGCCGCTATTTCGAATCGCGTTCGCTCCGCTATCACATCGAGGAATTGCCGGGCGGCGTGCTGCAGATCGGCTTTCGCGCGAGTGGCCGTCCGGTCGCCGTCACCGTTTCGTTCGACGATGCCGCCTACGACACCTACACGCACTGGGACGCGAGCCAGAAGCAGCTCGCGCTCGGCCGGCTCGCCGACGGCTTCTCGCGGATGATGTCGACCCGCAGTCCGGCCGCGCTCGCCGGCGACTATCACGTCGAGCGTTTCTGATTCCGCAATCATTCGCCGGCTCATGCCGGCTTCCGGCAAAGTGCCCGCATACAGCGGGCGCTTTGCGTCCGCGCGCGCGTCGCGTAGGATGTCCGTTAATTCAGCGCATGCTACGTTCGCGCCGCAGGCTGCCTGCCGTTGCAGCCGATGAAGCGCGACGCGCTTTCCTTCAGGTTCGTTTCGTGCAACCGACGGAGACCGCCTTGACCACTGTTGCTCGCCTGTTGCTGTCCCCCGGCGTACGCCGGTTCGTATCCGGCCTGTCGGCACTCGCGGCGCTCGCCGCCGGCGCCCGTGACGCGTCGGCCCAGACGCCTTCGCCGCTCGGCGAATGGCAATACACGGCGGGCGTACCGCTCCAGAAACTCTTCGATCCGAACATTCCCACGTGGCAGGTGAGCGTCGGCGCCGCGATGACGCTGCAGCCACGCTACGCGGGCTCCGACCGCTATCGCGTGATGGGCGGCCCGAACTTCGACATCCGCTATCGCGACCTGTTCTTCCTGTCGACGGGCGAGGGCCTCGGCGCGAACGTGCTGCGCGGGCCGAACTGGCGCGTAAGCTTGTCGGTCGGCTATGACCTCGGGCGCCGGTCGGCCGACGATCTCGGTCATCTGAACGGTCTCGACAACATCAACGCCGCGCCCGTGATGAAGCTCGCGGCCGACTACGTGGTCTCGAAGGATTTCCCGCTCGTGCTGCGCGCGGACGTCCGGCGCAGCATCGGCGGGTCGAACGGCTGGACCGGCGATTTCTCCGCGTACATGCCGATGCCCGGCAGCAACGAGCACTTCTTCTGGTTCGCCGGGCCGACCGTGACGTTCGCCGATTCCCGCTACATGAACAGCTGGTTCGGCGTGAACCCGGGCGCGGCCGCGCGCTCGGGGCTACCGGCCTATTCGTCGGGGGCCGGGATCAAGTCGGCCGGCGTGGGCATGACGATGGTGTGGTTCGTGAACAAGCACTGGTTCGTCACGGTGGACGGCGCGCTTGAGCAGCTCGTCGGCCGCGCGGCGCGCAGCCCGATCACGCAGCAGTCGACCAACGGCGTGTTCGACATGTCGGTGAATTACCAGTTCTGACCGGGGCCGGGCAGTGGAAGGGCGACGCCGCGTGCGGCATTGCCCGTCATATTTGATATGATTGCGACCTGTACAAACGTACAGTGATCGATCCCCGTGACGCCTGCCTCGCCGACGCCTCCGGCGTTTTACTACCTGACCAATTTCGAACGCGCGCTGGCCTGGCTCGGCGAGCGTTACGACGACCTGTTCGACGCGCACGAGCACGCGTTCGTCCGGCAGTTCGCGACGCTGCCGCAGGCGTCGCGCGCGCTACTGGTACGGATGCTGATGCGTAACGGGTCCGATTTCCGCGCGAGCAAGCTCGTGTACGACGAGATCGGCTGCACGCTCGACGCCGTCGCGCCGCTCGTCGCGCTCGGCTGGGTCGATCCCGCGCCGGCGCTCACGCTCGACGAGTTGTTCGCGCTGTCCACCAAGGCCGATCTGCTGCGCATCTTTCCGGCGCTCGCCGCGCATGCGGGCGAGCGCAAGGCCGACTGGCTCGACCGGCTGCGGCCCGCGCACGACGTCGCGCAACCGCTCGACGCGTGGTGCGCGCAGCCCGATGATCGGGTGTTGCGCGTGACGGTCGGCGCGCTGTGCGACCGGCTGCGGCTGATGTTCTTCGGCAATCTGCATCAGGACTGGAGCGAATTCGTGCTCGCCGATCTCGGCGTGTTCCAGTACGAAAGCGTGCCGATCGCGCCGTCGTCGCGCGCGTTCCAGCAGCGCGGCGACGTCGACGCGTATCTCGCGCTGCAGATGTGCCGCGACGCACTCGATGCATGGCCCGACGATCTGCCGTTCGACGACCTGATCCGCGCGCTGGATGCAGTGGACTGCGCGCAACCGTGGCTCGCGACGCGCCGCGCGAAGCTGCTGTTCGCGCTCGGCCAGGCGTGCGAACGCCGCGCCGACTGGTGTGCCGCACTCGACGCGTACGCGCGCAGCGCATGGCCCGGCAGCCGTCACCGGCGCATCCGCGTGCTCGAACGCTGCGGGCGCGACGACGACGCGCTCGCGCTGGCGCTCGACGCCCGCGGCGGCTTCGAAAGCGACGAAGAGCGTCAGCGCGTCGAACGCATGCTGCCGCGCCTGCAGCGCCGCGCCGGCCAGCACGTCGAGCGCGCGGCCGCTGCCGCGAACGTGCCGCGCGAGACGCTCGTGCTCGCGCGTCCCGACGCGTCCGTCAGCGTCGAATTCGCGGTGCGCGACCATCTCGCTCAGCCGGCTGCGCCGGTCCACTACGTCGAAAACACGCTGATCAATTCGCTGTTCGGGCTGCTGTGCTGGGAACCCGTGTTCGCGGCCGTGCCCGGCGCATTCTTTCACCCGTTCCAGCGCGGCCCGGCCGACCTGCACGCACCCGATTTCGCCATGCGGCGCGCGGCGGCCTTCGACGCCTGCTTCGCGCAGCTCGATTCGGGCGCGTACCGCGACACGATCCGCCGGCATTTCGCGACGAAGGCCGGGCTGCAGTCGCCGTTCGTGTTCTGGGGCGTGCTGACCGACGCGCTGCTCGACGAAGCGCTCGCCTGCCTGCCGCCCGAGCACCTGCGGCTGTGGTTCACGCGCCTGCTCGCGGATATCCGCAGCAACCGGTCCGGCTTGCCGGATCTCGTCCGCTTCTGGCCCGACGAGCGCCGCTACGAGCTGATCGAGGTGAAGGGCCCTGGCGACCGGCTGCAGGACAACCAGACGCGCTGGCTCGCCTACTGCCTCGCCCACCGGATGCCCGTGCGCGTCGTCGACGTCGAGTGGGCCGGCGACGGCGTCGCGCATGCCGAGGCGGCGGGGTTGTCCGCATGAGCTACGTCGTCGCGGTACGGGCGATGTGCGAGTTCACCGCGCGGCGCGGCGATCTCGACCTGCGCTTCACGCCCGCGCCGACCGCGCTCGAAGGCATCGCCGGCCACGGCGCGGTCACGTCGAAGCGCGGCGCGCGCTACGAAACCGAGATCGCGCTGACGGGCACGTGGGGCACGCTTACCGTGCGCGGCCGCGCCGACGGCTACGATCCCGTGGCGAACCGGCTCGAGGAAATCAAGACCTATCGCGGCAGCCTCGACGCGATGCCGGCCAACCATCGCACGCTGCACTGGGCGCAGGCGAAGGTCTATGCGCACCTGATGTGCGACGCGCGCGACCTCAAGGAAATCGACGTCGCGCTCGTGTATTTCGACATCGTGTCCGAGCGCGAGACGGTGCTGACGGAAACGCTGGATGCCGCCACGCTCGCGACGTTCTTTGCCGAGCAGTGCGCGTGCTTCGTCGGCTGGGCCGAACGCGAGACGGCCCATCGCGCCGCGCGCGATGCGGCGCTGCGCGCGCTCGCGTTCCCGCACGGGCAGTTCCGCAGCGGCCAGCGCGAGCTGGCGGTGGCCGTCTATCGCGCGGCGCGCGACGAACACTGCCTGATGGCGCAGGCGCCGACCGGCATCGGCAAGACGCTGGGCACCGTGTTCCCGCTGCTGAAGGCATGCGGCGAGGGCGAGCTCGACCATGTATTCTTCCTGACCGCGAAAACCCCCGGCCGCGCGCTCGCGCTCGAAGCGGCGGCGACGCTCGGCGCCGGCACGCCCGCGCTGCCGCTGCGCGTGCTGGAACTCGTCGCGCGCGACAAGGCGTGCGAACATCCGGACCTCGCGTGCCACGGCGAATCGTGCCCGCTCGCGAAAGGCTTCTACGACCGGCTGCCGGCCGCGCGCGATGCGGCGATCGAGGCCGGGCTGCTCGATCGCGATACCGTGCGCGCCGCCGCGCTCGCGCACGACGTCTGTCCGTACTATCTGGCGCAGGAGCTCGCGCGCTGGTCGGACATGGCGATCGGCGACTACAACTACTATTACGACGGCAGCGCGATGCTGCATACGCTCGCGCAGCAGAACCAGTGGCGCGTCGGCGTGCTCGTCGACGAAGCGCACAACCTGCTCGACCGCGCCCGCAAGATGTACAGCGCGTCGCTCGACCCGTTCGCGTTCGCGGCCGCGCGCGAAGCCGCGCCGGCGGCGTTGCGCAAGGCATTCGATCGGCTCGGCCGCGCGTGGGGCACGCTCAATCGCGCGCAGGCCGAGCGCTATGCGGCTTATCCGGAGGTGCCCAGCCCGATCGTGTCGGCCGTGCAAAACCTCGTCGCGGCGATCGGCGAGCACCTGACCGACGCGCCGCGCGCGAACGGCGACGCGCTGCTGCGTTTCCATTTCGAGGCGATCCAGTTCGGCGTGCTGGCCGAAGCATTCGACAGCGCGTCGATCTTCGACGCGACGCTGCATGGCGAACCGATGCCGCGGCAGCCCGCACTCGACGGCGTCGCGACGGCTGGCCGCCGGCGCCGCGTCCAGTCGACGCTGTGCGTGCGCAACGTGATCCCGGCCGGTTTCCTCGCGCCGCGCTACGAAGCCGCGCGCGCGACCGTGCTGTTCTCGGGCACGCTCAGCCCGTTCCATTTCTATCGCGATACGCTGGGGCTGCCCGGCGATACGGGCTGGCTCGACGTCGACGGGCCGTTCCGCGCCGAGCAACTGACGGTGCGCGTCGCGAGCCACGTGTCGACGCGCTGGCGCGACCGCGACCGCTCGCTCGAGCCGATCGCCGACCTGATCGCCGCGCAATACGCAGCGCGACCCGGCAACTATCTCGGCTTCCTGAGCAGCTTCGACTACCTCGGGCGCGTGGTCGCGCTGATGCGGACGCGCCATCCGGACGTCCCCGTGTGGGCTCAGGCGCCCGGCATGGCCGAAAGCGAGCGCGACGCGTTTCTCGCGCGCTTCGACGCGGGCGGACGCGGCGTCGGCTTCGCGGTGCTGGGCGGGGCGTTCTCGGAAGGCGTCGACCTGGTCGGCGAGCGGCTGATCGGCGCGTTCATCGCGACGCTCGGGCTGCCGCAGGTCAACGACATCAACGAGCAGATGCGGCGCGCGATGGACGCGCGCTTCGGCAACGGTTACGACTACATGTACCTGTATCCGGGGCTGCAGAAGGTCGTGCAGGCGGCCGGGCGCGTGATCCGCACCGAGCACGACGAAGGCGTCGTGCATCTGATCGACGACCGTTACCGACGGCGCGAAGTGCGCAGCCTGCTGCCGCGGTGGTGGCGGATCGGGTGACGGCGGCGGCGCCGGCCGCTACAACACGTTGAGCATCGCGAGCGCGGCTTCCTGCAGATGCGGCAGCACGCGTCGCACGGCCGCATCGGCCGTCTCCGCGCCGATCGGCATGTTCGTGCTCAGCGCGGCGACGACTTCGCCGTGACGATTCTTCAGCGGCACCGCGATTCCGCGTACGCCGACCTGCAGTTGCTGCTCGATCGCCGCGTAGCCGGCGTCGCGCGCGCGGTCGACCTGTTCGAGCAGCCGCGCCTTGTTGGTGATCGTGTGCGGCGTGAACGGCGGCAGCTCGGTCTCGTCGAGCCACGCGCGCACGGCTTCGCGATCGGGATGATGGGCGAGCAGCACGACCCCGGGCGACGTCAGCGGCGCCGGCACGCGCGCGCCGAGCACGAAGCCCGTCGTCATCACGCGCGACACGCCGTTGCGGGCGATGAACACGAGCTCCCAGCCGTCGAGCACGCTGACGTACGCCGATTCGTTCAGCGACGCGCTCAGTTGCTGCAGATAAGGCTGGACCGTACGCGGCAGCCGCGCCGAATCGAAGTACGACCAGCCGACCCGCAGCACGCGCGGCGTGAGGCCGTACAGCTTGCCGTCGGTGTACACGTAGCCGAGCGACTCGAGCGTCAGCAGGTAGCGCCGCGCGGCCGTGCGCGTGAGGCCGGTGCGCGCGGCGGCCTGCGTGGGCGTCATGCGCGCGTGCTGGCTGTCGAATGCCTCCAGGATCATCAGGCCTTTTTCGAGGCCGGCAATCCAGTCGCGTCGGTCGAGTTCCGGCTTTTTCGTCATCACGGGTGGGCGGTGACGCGCGGTGTTCGCGCAGGAGTGGGCGATTATCGCGCGAGTTGAGGAGTAGCGGGAGATCGGCCGATCCGCCATCCTTGTGCGTGGTATTGGGGGGCAGATATAGAGTCGGCGACATCCATTCAAGGAGGTCGTATGCGGGTTGTGAAGTGGGGGAATGATCTGGCCGTGCGCCTTCGGGCCGATCTGGTCGGGAACCGGGGCTGCCTGAAGGCGACGAAGTCGAGATCGTCGTTCTCCGTGCCAGCGCTTTGGTCGCGAGCCCCTACGTGAGCCTCGAAGCGCTTCTGCTGCCGTTGGGGCGTTCAGAGGCACGCTGCCGGGCGATTTCAGGTTCAGGCGGAACGACGCAAACGAGTCGGATTGAGTCGACTCATTCAAGCGCCGGAACACACGTGCGGCGCAGCCCAGCTTACTTGTGTTCGTGGCAGAGCGCAGCAATGCGCCATCTCGCGTCGATCACGCACCACTGCTCGACGAAATCGAAGCGGGAATCGATTGCCTGGCTTATCCATACCGACCCGATGCCCGTTATCGTCGCCCATTGCCCGCGCGTGACGATCTGCATGGTTTCGTCCCGATACTCGATACCCGATCTATCCACCGCGCGCTCAGCCGCGACGACGCGCATTCGCGCAAGAAATTGCGCCTTCGTGCGAATGTGAGCTTCGTGCCGGACAACGAAGTGCGGGCTGGCGATGAAATCGAGTTGTTCGACGTCGGCGTGACGATACGCGTCGATCCAGACGTCGCGCATCTGCGCCAGGGTGGCTCGGGGTTCCATAGGCTGTCCATTTTCCTGATGGCGCGCAGGTGCGCGGTTTTTGGCGGTATCCGCCGGGTCGGGAAGGCAGTCTGTGGCCGGGCTCACGTTTCGGCAATTGGACGGGTCCGAATCTCGTTTTCCCCGAGCGAGAAAAAGCCGGCGGGGCGCATGAGTAAACGTCCCGATGACGCGTCGTCGGACTGGCGCCGACCGCGGGAAGAGGCGTGAAGCAGCACGCAGTGTGCGGACGCGGACAGATGGCGGCCGGTGGCAGAGCGCTGCGCGGCCGCGCATGGAAGCGACCGATACGGCATGAAAAGCGAAGGAACCGGATGCGACGCGACCATTACGCGCGCCGCATCCGTCATGACCTTATTCGCTGCTCGTCCACTCGACGTTCGCGCCGACCGAACGCAGGTTCTCGACGAAATGCGGATGCGCGCGGCGAATCGGCAGCGCGTTCATGATTTCCGAACGGCCTTCGATGCTCGCGGCCACCATCAGCAGCGCGATCGCGACGCGAATGATGTACGGGCTCTCGACGCGCGCCGGCGTCAGTTGCAGTCCGCCGAACGTGATCAGCCGGTGCGGATCGGACAACAGCACGTGTGCGCCGAACTTCGACAGTTCGCCGGACCAGCCGAGCGCGCCGTCGTAGACCTTGTTCCAGAACATCGCGCTGCCTTCCGCGCGCACGCCGAGCGCGATGAAGATCGGCAGCAGGTCGACCGGCAGGTACGGCCACGGCGCAGCCTCGACCTTGGTCAGGATGTTCTGCGTGAACGGCCGGCGCACGCGCAGCGGGCCGTCGCGTTCCGCGCGCGACCAGCCGTCGCGGTGCGTGACGGTGACGCCGAACTTCGCGAACGTGCGGTCGATCAGCGGGAAATGCTCGGGCGACGAGTTGCGCACCGTGATGTCGCCGCCGGTGATCGCGCCGAGCGCGAGGAACGTCGCGATTTCATGGAAATCCTCGGCGAAGCGGAACTCGCCGCCGCCGAGCTTGCCGCCGCCCGTCACGCAAAGCCGCGACGTGCCGATGCCCTCGATCGCGACGCCGATCATCGCGAGGAACTGGCAGAACTCCTGCACGTGCGGCTCGGAGGCCGCGTTCATCAGCGTCGACGTGCCGTTCGCGGCCGTCGCGCACAGCGCGAAGTTCTCGGTGGTCGTTACCGACGCGTAGTCGAGCCAGTGATCGTTGGCCGTCAGCGGGCCGTCGGTACGGACGATCAGTGAATCAGGCGTGCGTTCGATGTGCGCGCCGAAACGTTCGAACACCTCGACGTGCGGATCGATCTCGCGCACGCCGAGCGTGCAGCCTTTCACGTCGTTCTCGAGGCGCGCGACGCCGAAGCGCGCGAGCAGCGGCGGAATCAGCATGATCGACGAACGCATCGCCTCGGGCAGCCGATGAACGGCCGGATCGAACTTCGTGTTGCGATGGTGAAGCTCGAGCAGACCCGTCGTGAAATCGACCGACACGTCGCTGCCGAGCGTGCGGAAGATATCGAGAATCTTGCGCACGTCGGTGATGTCCGGCACGCCGACGAGGCGCAGCGGCTGATCGGTCAACAGGGTGGCGCACAGAATCGGCAGGACGGCGTTCTTGTTCGCGGACGGCTTGATGTCCCCGCGCAGCGGAGTGCCGCCGTGGACGATGAGATTCGACATGATATGGGGGCGTATCGGTGACTGACGTAGGCCCATATGATGCCATTGGTCGGCACGCGGCGTGGAATGTTCGGAGGGGAAAAAGGGGAATCGGAGCGCGTAACTGACAGTGTTTGACGTCGCGTCCGCGATGTAGCTGGCCGAATACCGGCCGGCATGGCGAAATGGCCGATCGCGTGGCCGCCCGCGTATCGGGCCCGCCACGCGCTCGTTGCGTCATTGCGCCGCCCGCATCCGCGCGGCGACCACCAGCGAGATCAGGCAGCCGACCGCCAGATAGCCGGCGACGAGATGCCATGAACCGCCGGCCACGCTGACGAGCCCGACCGCGATGAACGGCGTGAAACCGCCACCGACGACGCTCGCGAACTGGTAGCCGACGCCCGCGCCGCTGTAGCGGTATTCGGCGCCGAACAGCTCGGTGAACAGCGGCTGCTGGACGCTCACGACCATGTCGTGCGCGGCGTTCGCCAGCAGGATCGAGAAGATCACGATCCACGCGATCGAGCGCGACTCCAGCGCGACGAAGAACGGCACCGCGGACGCGAGGCCGATCAGCGCGCCGACCAGATAAATGCGGCGCAGGCCGTAGCGGTCGGCCAGCCACGCGAAGCAGGGGATCGTCACGCAGCTCACCGCGCCGACCAGCAGGCCGATGTTCAGGAACAGGTCGCGCGACATGCCGAGGTTCGTCGTCGAATAGCTGAGCGCGAACGCGGTGACGATGTACATCGTGAACAGTTCCGCGAGCCGCAGCGCGACGATCAGCAGGAACGCCTTCGGGTGGCGCGTCAGCGCTTCCAGCACCGGCAGGCGCAGCTTGCGGTTGCCGTGCTCGACCTTCTCGACGAACTCCTGCGATTCGTCCATGTTCTTGCGCACCCAGAGCCCGATCAGCACCAGCACGATGCTGAACACGAACGGCAGGCGCCAGCCCCACGACTTGAACGCGGCCTCGCCGAGCGTATGGCTCAGGATCGAGACGATGCCGGTGGCCAGCACGAGCCCGACGCCGTAGCCGACCTGCACGCCGCTGCTGTAAAACGCCTTCTTCTGCTTCGGCGCGCTCTCGACGGCCATCAGCGCCGCGCCGCCCCATTCGCCGCCGACCGCGAAACCCTGGATCGCGCGCATCAGCACCAGCAGCACGGGCGCCCACCAGCCGATCGTCGAAAACGTCGGCAGCAGGCCGATCGCGACCGTCGACAGCCCCATCAGCATCACGGTCAGCACGAGCATCCGCTTGCGGCCGAGCCGGTCGCCGTAGTGGCCGAACACGATGCCGCCGAGCGGCCGGAACAGAAAGCCGACGCCGAAGGTGGCGAACGCCGCGAGCGTGCCCATCGTCGGGCTGACCTTCGGGAAAAACTCGGAATTGAATACCAGCGCGGCGACGATCCCGTACAGCAGGAAGTCGTACCAGTCGACAACGGCGCCGACGAAGCTGCCGATCGCGGCCTTGCGGGCCTGGCTGCGCGCACGGGCGCCGGCGGCGGCGTCGAGGGTGTCGAAGGTGGGGGTCATGGCGATGTCTCCTGGCACGGCGCATCGTGGAATCGTGGCGGCGCCGCGTCCGATGCTGCATTGAAGTCGATGGGTGAACGGAGAATAGGGCTCGCGCCGCACGGCGGCAATTGGCCAATCGGACAATGTGCGCGATGATCGTTCAATTCCGTGCGATTATCGAACGATTTTCGGGTTTGCACTAGGCGGCACGCCGATATCCCGTTCGGCCGGGGTGTGCCGCCGTGAACGATCTGGTTAAAATCTGCAGCATCGACAACTCGCCCGTCCGGGGCGGAAGCGGGGCCGCTACATCGGCCGCGCATGCCGCACGCGACAGGCACCATTCCCCCATCGACCGCATGCCCCCGGAGACTGGAATGCCCGGCAATTCCCACCCCTTGTCCAGCGATACGCCGCCCGTCGCCGATCCGGCCGACAATCCGCTCGGGATGGCCGGCCTCGAATTCGTCGAATTCGCGGCGCCCGTGCCGGACGCGCTTGCGCGGCGCTTCGAGCAGCTCGGGTTCAAGGCGATCGCGCGGCACGTCAGCAAGAACGTCACGCTGTACCGGCAGGGGCAGATGCATTTCCTGATCAACGCCGAGCCCGATTCGTTCGCCGCGCGCTATGCGGAGGAATACGGGATGGGCGTCTGCGCGATCGGATTGCGCGTGGCGAACGCCCGGCGCGCGTTCGAGCGGGCGATCCAGCTCGGTGCCTGGGCGTTCGAGGGCGAAAAGGTCGGCGTCGGCGAACTGAAGATTCCGGCGATCCAGGGCATCGGCGATTCGCACCTGTATTTCGTCGACCGCTGGCGCGGGCGGGACGGCCAGCGCGGCGGCGTCGGCGACATCTCGATCTTCGACATCGATTTCCGGCCGATCGACATCGCGACCGCGCATACCGATCTCGATTGCGCGGGCGTCGGCCTGCAGCAGGTCGACCATTTCACGCAAACCGTCGGCGCGGGCCGCATGCAGGAGTGGCTGGATTTCTACCATGACCTGCTGCATTTCCGCGAGATCCACCAGATCGACGCGCACTGGCATGTGTCGGAGGAATCGCGCGTGATGGTGTCGCCGTGCGGCGCGGTACGGATTCCGGTGTACGAGGAAGGTACGCGGCGCACCGAGCTGATGCATGCATACCTGCCCGACCATCCGGGCGAGGGCGTGCAGCACGTCGCGCTGGCCACCGACGACATCCTGGCGTGCGTCGATGCGCTGCGTGCGAACGGTGTCGAGTTCATCGAACCGCCCGCACGCTATTACGACGACGTCGATGCGCGGCTGCCCGCGCATGGCGTCGATCTCGATGCGCTGCGCCGCCGCGCGGTGCTGCTCGACGGCGAAATCGGCAGCGACGGCGTGCCGAAGCTGTTCTTCCAGACCTTCGTCAAACGCCGCCCCGGCGAGATCTTCTTCGAGATCGTGCAGCGCAAGGGGCACCACGGGTTCGGCGAGGGCAACCTCGCGGCACTCGCCCGCGCGCGCGACGCCGGCTGAACGATCAGGCGCCGACGGCCGTTACGCCGCCGCGCATGCCTTCGATCACGCCCGATCGACCGCCGCGAGCTTGCGGCTGTGCCGACGCATGCCGTCGAAGATCGCGTCGGCCACGTCCGCCGGAAAATCCGCCGGGATCTGCGCGGCGGCTTCGGCAATCGCGGGCTCCGTCCGTGCGGCGACGGCCGCCATCGCGGCGCGCACGTCGTCTTCGGTCAGGCCGACGCGGCGGCCCTGCTCGATCCAGTGGCGCGGCTGGATTTCGCCGATCACGTAGTGCCGGTTCTTCCCGCAGACAGCCATCGCGAGACGTGCGCGGCGCGGCGGAATCTGATTGCGGCGTGTACCGATGATCGGATGCGCGGACAGCACGTCGTACAGCGGCGTGCTGCGATACGCATTGCCGGGCAGGTGCGCGATGCTGAAGTTCTTCGCGTGGCCGTCGATCGCCGCCAGCACCCAGAACACGATCTGGGCGACGAAAAAATTCATCCGGTCGTGGGAAGCGTCAGCCGAATTCGCGAGGATGCTCATGATCGTCTCGATGCCGGGGCCGCCGTCCGATTCGTATTTCGCCCCCGATGGCGTGCCGGTCGCCTGGCACATGTCCTCCTGCGGCAGCCGCAGGATCCACGAGCCGTCGCGCGACGGACGCCGGTCGAAACGCTGGACAATCAGCGCCTTCTGATCGTCGAACCGGCCGATCTCGCACGGCGCCACCGACAGGCCGTACGCGGCGACGAGTTTCGAGCACAGCCATTCGTTTTCGACGGACGTGCGCATGTCGGCCTGCATGTTGCCGACACGCCCGAGCGGGAGCTTGAAGATGTGCGTCGTCGGTGTGCTGCCCGACGGACGCAGCCAGCGATCACGCTGACGCAGCAGCGCGGTCTTTTCCTGCGCGCCGGCAATCGACAGGCGCAGGTCGGCGTCCGGCTCCGCACGGCCAGGCAGCGGCGCGGCGGTCGCGTGGCGCAGCACGTCGGCGACGGCTGCGTCGTCGAGCGTCGCGCCTTCGATCGCCTCGAGATCGACCGGCGTCTCACCCGGCGGCAGCATCTGGATCGCGCCGACGCAGTCGCGGCCGATCGACGCGAGCAATTCGAACGGCGCCGTCGACCCGAGCCGGTAACGTTGCGCGATGCGGCGGCGGATCGGCTCGCTGTCCGGCAGCAGGTTGTCGAAATAATCGGCCACGATCGCGCCCTGATGCGGCTGATTGCCGGGCGTGAAGGGGAGCGACAACGACAGGGGCCGGCCCTGGGGATCGTCGAGCCAGTCCGGCAGGTAGACGAGACGTTCGACGCCGCGGCGGATTTCCCAGTACCCGACGGGAATGCCGTTCATCCATAGGTCGAGCCGATCATGGCGGGCGCGTGCGGCCATCGTCACCAGTCCTCCCGCTTCGACCCGCGCGGGCTGACTCGAGTCGTTGCTGCCGGGCGCTTCCGCGCGGCGCCGGCCGGGGTTTTGGCGGCCGTGGTGCCGCGCTTGCTCGCGACCGGCTTGCGGCGCGCCGTCGGCTCGGCGCCGGAAGCCGAATCGGCCGCTTCCGCCGGCGCATCCCGTTCGTCCAGGCTGAGCATCATCCGAACGCCGAGCGCGTTCAGCACCTTGAAAAGCCGCTCGATGCTGACGGCCGACGGGTTGGCTTCGAGCTGGGCATAGGATTGCTGGGTGATGCCGAGGCGGGCGGCCAGTTGCGCCTGAGTGAGCCCCGCGGATTTCCGGAAGCCGACGAGTATCGGGCGCAACTGGGTCAGGGTCTGGACAGGAAAGGCCATCGGGCGCTCCGCGAGATGACAGGCGATCGTTTGTAATCGAAAAATACAGTCTATGGCATGTATTGAAGAAATACAAATCATAGCCTGTATTAACAAAAAACAAACGATAGCCTGTTACGCGGCGAGCGATCGTACAGGGAAGGGCGCGAATCGGACGTTGGGCGACATCCGCAGCGTTCACGACCCGCGCGTCGAGCGACTCGCCCAGTCGGCCAACGCCGGCCACTGCCCACAGCCGCGCCGGACGAACCCCGCGCCCGTGCGTATCACCAACGCGCCGATCACCAGCGCGGCGAGGTCGTCGAGACGGCCGAAGCCGACCAGCGCCGCACCCATCGCGAGCGCCGCGAGCAACGACGACAGCGCATCGGTCCGCACGTGCCAGCCGCTCGCCTCGAGCAGTGCGGAGCCGGTCTCGCGCGCCTTGCGCAGCATCCAGTACGACAGCACGGCCTTGCCGGCGAGCGTGACGACAACCAGCGCGAGCGCGGCCGCGCCCGGCTGCACGATCGGCGGCGCATTGAACCGGGTCAGCGCATGCCAGATCATCTGCGCGCCGGTTACGGCCAGTAATGCGCCGAGGCCCGCGAGCGCGAGCGGCTCGTAAGTCGGGCGACGCTCCGGCGGCAGGCGCGCGTCGAACCGGCAGGCGACGAGGATCAGCGCATCGGCCGCGAGATCGATCGCCGCGTGCGCGACGTCCGCGAGCAATCCCGACGAATGCGCGAACCATGCTGCCGCCGCCTCGACGGCGAGCAGCAGCAGGTTGATCGCGAGGCTGACGGCGAGGGCTCGGGACGTGGCTGCGTAAACGTGGGACGTGGCGCGCGATGGGCGCTGCATGGCGGATCGCTTGTCGGAATCGGGGACGACTTCGAACGCTACCGGCCTACGGTGGCACGCAAATGACAGACGAAACGCGGGCGCCGGGCGAGGATTCGGCGCACGGCGGGCGATCCGCTGACCGATAACCCGTAGCGCTCAACGCTTTCGATCGTGCCGAAAAAATTACAGCGCACGTTCATGTGGTGGCGAATTCGGCGGCGTCGCGTGGGACTGCGGCGCCATCGACGCAGGCCGTCCGATGGCGCACCGACCTGCGATGAGCGACGCAGCCGGCCTGCGAGCGGGGCCGTGAGTTGCTTGCGCGACAGCCCGGCGTGTTCGTCCAAACGGCGTATCGAAGGTCCTTCTCGGCCGCAGTCGAGTGCCATCAAGCGCCATCGAGCGCCGTCGGGCAACGACATGCATTGCCCACTCGCTTGAGCAACCCGATGCACGACAGCCAACGCCTTTCCCCGCCCGACACGATGCGTGGGATGCCCGCGCCCGGCCTGCCGGCCGGTTTCGATCGACGATTCAGCCGACGCTACGCGCTCGTCAACGACGTTCGCCTCCACTACGTGACCGGTGGCCCCGACGACGGCGAAATGGTGATCCTGCTGCATGGCCGGCCGCAAACCTGGTACACGTGGCGTCACGTGATGCCGGCGCTGGCGGAAGAGGGATATCGGGTCGTCGCGGTCGATTACCGTGGCGCGCGCGAATCCGACAAGCCGCTCGGCGGCTACGACAAAGCATCGATGGCAGGCGACATCCGCGCACTCGTTCGCCACCTCGGCGCGACGCGCATCAACCTGGTCGGCCGCGATATCGGCGTGATGGTCGCCTACGCGTACGCTGCTCAATGGCCCGCCGAGATCCTGAAGCTGGCGATGCTCGACGTTCCGGTGCCGGGGACGCGCATCTGGGACGAAGCGAAGGCGCGTTCCGATCCGCAGATCTGGCATTTCGGATTGCATCAGCAGCGCGATATCGGCGAGATGCTGATCGCGGGCAGGGAGCACGCCTACATTCTCGATTTCTACAAGAAGCGAACCCACGTCGCGCTGTCGGACGACGATATCGCCGTCTATGCGGATGCTTATGCCGCGCCGGGCGCGCTACGCGCTGGGTTCGAACTCTATCGCGCATTCCCGCAGGACGAATTCCCGCAGGACGAGGCGCAGTTCAAGGCGTTCATGAAGCACAAGCTCCCGATGCCGGTGCTCGCGCTTGCCGGCGGCAAGAGCAACGGCGCCAAGGAGTTCGACATGGCGAGAGAACTGGCGCTGGACGTTCGCGGAGCGGTTGCGCCGGACACGGGTCATTGGCTGCCGGACGAAAATCCGGCCTTCCTGACGCGGCAGTTGATCGATTTCTTCACGGAAGCCGCCCCCGGCCGCTGAGGCCCACGGCCGTAACGCGTCGCGCCCTGAGCGGCCATCGCACGCATGCCTATGTTGCCCTGCGGGGCGTGTGGCGCGTGACGCCATCGCAGCTGGGTCGCCAGCCGCGCAAATGGTGGCTGTCTCGATCCGGCGGCGCCCCCGAGACACTCAATGAATCTGCGGCCCACGACCCCATAAGGGATTCCAGCGTTTTGTTGCCGCACCGTGCCACGCCGCCGTAACTAGCCAAGCCGGACTTGCAGGCCTCCGTCCACAAACTCTCAACATTATAGAAATAATGTCAAAACTTATCTCAGTGTAATTGGATATTTAACGGTTTACGTTATATTATTGACGAAATTTCCTCCTAAACCGATCATGTCCGATCCCGCTGCTGACGAACTCCGCCTGACCGCCGAAATCGAGCGCCTCAAGGCCGACTTCCCGAAAACTCGCGAGCTGTACCGCGAAGCCTGCGCACTGCTGTTCTTCCGTTTCGGCATCACGCCGACGGCCAATCGCCTGTACCAGCTCGTGCGCAAGGGCAGCATGAGCACGCCGACAGCGGTTCTCGGCGAGTTCTGGGCCGAGCTGCGGGAAAAGAGCCGTGTGCGCATCGAGCATCCGGACCTGCCGGCCGATCTGCAGGCGGCAGCCGGCGAACTGGTCGCGGCGCTGTGGAACCGGTCGAGTACCGACGCGGCCGCCGCACTCGACGCGCTGCGCGCGGAAGTCGAGGCCGAGCGGGCAGCGGCGCGGACGGAAGTGGCGACGCTGCAAGCCGAACTGGCCCGCACCGAAACCGCGCTGGAGCAACGCACGGCCGCGCTGCTGGCCGCGCAGGTCCGCATTCAGGAACTGGAGCAGGCGAGAGCCGCGGACGATGCATCGCGGCGAGCGATGCAAGCCGATATCGAACGCCTGAAGGCCGACAACGCGGAGGGCGACCGTGCACTCGCGCAGGCTCGTGCGGACTTCACCATTCAGCTCGACCGGCTGCGCGACGACGCCGGCCGCGCCGAAGAGCGGCTGCGCGCATCGGAGAAGCGGGCGCTTCAGGAAATCGATCGCGAGCGGCTCGCGGCCGCGCGCTTGCAAAAGGAACTCGACGCGGCGACATCGCGCGCCGAACAGCGCGACGCGCAGCAGCGGAAGGAAGCGGCCGCGCTACAGGCACAACTCGGTGACGCGTTGCATCGCTGCGGCGTGCTTCAGGGGCAGCTCGACGGCGCGCTGGCGGCCGACGCGGCGCGCAGCACCGAACTCGATGCGCTGAGGCGCGAGCTGGCGGCGCTGGTGCGCCGGCCGCCGTTACGCGGCATCAAGACCATCCCGGCCGCCGAGCGGAGCGAGCGGCGGGCGCACACGAGAAAACGCGCAGACGAAGCGCCGCGCTGACGGCGAAACCGAGCCGTCGACATGACGCGTCACGCGCAGACGGTACACGCGGGCGAGGCGCGCGCCGGCCAGGCATTGGGCAGGAGACGGGGATCGGGTAAAGTGCCGCTCAACATGCCGGCTCGACGTTACTAGACGACCGGTCTAATCGTTGCTACCATACGCCATCATGAATGCATCTTCAGGCGCCGAAGTCCGCCAGCACATCCTGAACATCGCGAAGCCGATCATGCTCCACAAGGGGTTCTCGGCGGTCGGTCTGAACGAGATTCTCGCCGCGGCGGGCATCCCGAAGGGCTCGTTCTACCATTACTTCGGCTCGAAAGAGGCATTCGGCGAAGCGCTGCTCGAATCGTATTTCGAAGGCTATCTCGCGCATCTCGACAATCTGCTCGAGCAGCAGGCCGGCACGGGCGCCGAGCGTCTGATGACGTACTGGGGCAACTGGCTGCACACGCAATGCGCGGACGATCCGGAAGGCAAGTGCCTCGCGGTGAAGCTCGGCGCGGAGGTGTCGGATCTGTCGGAAGCGATGCGCGCGGTGCTGCGGCGCGGCACCAGCCAGATCATCGAGCGGCTCGCGGGCGGCATCGAGGCCGGGCTCGCCGACGGTTCGCTGAGCGGCGTCGACGATCCGTCGCACACGGCCGCGATCCTGTACGAGCTGTGGCTGGGCGCGACGCTGCTGGAAAAGATTCACCGCAACCGCCAGCCGCTCGAAAGGGCGATGGCGGAAACGCGGCGCATGCTGAACCTGCCGCCGGCTGCGCCCGGCGGCGCGCAGTCGTAGCCCGGGCGCGCGTGGGCGCGCCTTGTTTTTGCGTTGATTCTAGACGACTGGTCTACTCAATCACTTATGACGAACGCTTCACGCCGCGTTACGCTGTCCCGATCGTTTCCACCCCTGCCGGCGATCGCACCGGCCCGACCGCCGATGCCGTCGCGGGCGTGCACTTTCCGCTGGTCCATCCCTGATCCGATCGTGCCCACGAAGCACGTTCATTCCTGTTGACGGAGGCTCACATGCCGCAAAGCAAGACCGCAAACCGCCAGATCGTCCTGAATTCGCGCCCGGTCGGCGCACCGACGCCGGACAACTTCCGCGCCGAAACCGGCGACGTGCCGGTTCCCGGCCCTGGTCAGGTGCTGCTACGTACCGTCTGGTTGTCGCTCGACCCGTACATGCGCGGCCGGATGAGCGACGCGCCGTCCTATGCGCCGCCCGCCGAACTGGGCCAGCCGATGGTCGGCGGCACGGTCAGCCGCGTGGTGTCGTCGAATCTGCCCGCGTTTCGCGAAGGCGATCTCGTCGTTGCCGGCGCCGGATGGCAGGACTACGCGCTGTCCGACGGACGCGACCTGATCCCGCTCGGCCGCGACTTCGCGCACCCGTCATATGCGCTCGGCGTGCTCGGCATGCCGGGCTTCACCGCATATACCGGGCTGCTGAAGATCGGCGAACCGAAGGCCGGCGAAACCGTGGTCGTCGCGGCCGCGAGCGGCGCGGTCGGCGCGGTGGTCGGCCAGATCGCGAAGCTGAAGGGTTGCCGCGTGGTCGGTGTCGCCGGCGGCGCCGACAAGTGCGCATACGTGACCGGTACGCTCGGCTTCGACGCGTGCGTCGACCATCGCGATCCGGCGTTTGCCGCGAAGCTGAAGGACGCGTGCCCGAACGGCATCGACGTGTATTTCGAGAACGTCGGCGGCGCGGTGTTCGACGCGGTGTGGCCGCTGCTGAACGACCATGCGCGCGTGCCCGTCTGCGGCATCATTGCGCACTACAACGACGCGGCATACGACGACAACGCCGTGTCGAGCGGCCGTGACCGCGTGCCGGCGCTGATGGGCGCGATCCTGCGCAAGCGCATCCGCGTGCAGGGTTTCATCATCCTCGATCACTATGCAACCGGCTATGCGCCGTTCCTGAAAGACATGAGCGAGTGGGTCGCGCAGGGCAAGGTCAAGACGCTCGAGGACGTCGTGCCCGATCTCGCCGACGCGCCGCAAGCGCTGATCGGCTTGCTCGCCGGCAAGAATTTCGGCAAGGTCGTCGTGCGCGTCGGCCCGGACGAACTGGCCTGATCCCGCCGCTCGGCGACAGACAACCGCTGCACGCTGGCGTCGCGAGACGCCGGCTTGTGGCATGCTCGTTTCCGTTTTCAAAGGAGTAGAAAATGGCGCTTCACGTGATTGCTTCGCTGTTCCTGAAACCCGAACACGCGCAGGCCGCCGAGGCCGAACTGCGCAGCATGGTCGCGAAGACGCGCACCGAGCCGGGTAACCGGCGCTACGACCTGTTCCGCGAGCAGGACGGCTCGCCAACCCTGCATCTGTACGAGATCTACGACGACCAGGCGGCGTTCGACGCGCATCTCGCGAGCCCGTATTTCGGCGAATTCCGCACGAAGTCGGCCGACTGGTTCACCGCACCGCCCGTCATCAAGGTGCTGTCGGCCATCGACGTGGCCGAGTAACGACGCAAGCCCGCAACACCGCCGCCGCGGCTCGCCCGCACCCGGGCCGCGCGGCACCCGTTGCGCACGACGCAACGGCGACGCTCCCATGACGCAGCGCGCATCGTTCGCGCCGCTCCCCAATACAACGGCCCCGGAGGCTGAATGATCACCCTCAACATCAACGGCGAAACCCGCTCGGTCGACGCCCCCGACGACATGCCCTTGCTCTGGGTGCTGCGCGACGTCGTCGGCCTGACCGGCACCAAGTTCGGCTGCGGCATCGCGCAATGCGGCGCGTGCACCGTGCATCTCGACGGCGTGGCCGCGCGTTCGTGCGTGTTGCCGGTCGCCGCCGTCGCGGGCCGCAAGATCACGACGATCGAAGCCGTCGGCGCGACGCCGGCCGGCCACAAGGTCCAGCAGGCGTGGCGCGAGCTCGATGTCGTCCAGTGCGGCTACTGCCAGTCGGGCCAGGTGATGGCCGCCACCGCGCTGATCGCGTCGAACCCGAACCCGAGCGATGCCGACATCGACGCGGCCATGGCCGGCAACATCTGCCGCTGCGGCACGTACCACCGGATTCGCGCGGCCGTCAAACAAGCCGCTAAGGAGGCGTGACATGTCCCGAGGACTGATCGAAGCAGGTCGGGCCGGCGCGGGCGTGTCGCGCCGGTCGTTTCTGAAACTCGGCATGTCGCTCGGCGCGGCGGCCGGTGGCGGCTTGCTGCTCGGCTTCAGCCTGCCGGCGGCGGGTGACGATGCGCGCCGCTCGGTGATCGGCGGCGACGCGGCCGAGCCCGCACCGTCGGGCGTGTTCGCCCCGAACGCATTCGTGCAGATCGACCGCGCCGGCAAGGTCACGCTGGTGATGCCGAAGGTCGAGATGGGGCAGGGCGTCTATACCGCGCTGCCGATGCTGATCGCGGAAGAGCTCGAGGTGCCGCTGTCGAGCGTGACGCTCGATCATGCGCCGCCGAACGAGAAGCTGTTCCTCGATCCGCTGCTCGGCGGACAGCTCACCGGCGGCTCGACGTCGGTACGCTACGCGTGGGAACCGCTGCGCCGCGCGGGCGCCACGGCGCGCACGCTGCTGGTCTCGGCGGCCGCGAAGCAATGGAACGTCGATCCGGCCAGTTGCCGCGCGGCGAACGGCGAAGTGCAACATCCGCCGAGCGGCCGGCGCGCATCGTACGGCCAGTTGGCCGACGCCGCGGCGAAGCTGCCGGTGCCGAAGGACGTCGCGCTGAAGCAGCCGGCGGATTTCAAGCTGATCGGCACGCCCGCGAAGCGCCTCGATTCGCCGGAGAAGGTCGACGGCACCGCGCAGTTCGGACTCGACGTGCGCCTGCCCGGCATGCTGTACGCGGTGATCGTGAACAGCCCGGTGTTCGGCGGCACGGTCGCGAGCGTCGACGACACGGCCGCGAAGAAGATCCCCGGCGTGCGCCAGGTCGTGCGCGTCGACAACGCGGTCGCGGTGGTCGGCGATCACACGTGGGCCGCGAAGCGCGGCGCCTCGGCGCTCGTCGTGAAGTGGAACGAAGGCGCGGGCGCGAAGGTGTCGACGAAGGATCTGTTCGCGGATCTCGCGCAGGCGGCGGCGAACGGCAAGGGCGCGGTCGCACGCAAGGAGGGCGACGTCGGCAACGCGTTCGCGAACGCGAAGACGCGCGTCGACGCCGTCTACGAACAGCCGTTGCTCGCGCACGCGACGATGGAGCCCGTGAACTGCACGGTGCACGTGCGTGGCGACGGCTGCGAGATCTGGGTCGGTACGCAGGTGCCGACGCGGGCGCGCGATACCGCACAGCAGCTCACCGGCCTGTCGCCGGACAAGATCGTCGTGCACAACCATCTGCTCGGCGGCGGGTTCGGCCGGCGGCTCGAGACCGACATGATCGGGCAGGCCGTGAAGGTCGCCAAACAGGTCAATGCACCGGTGAAGGTGATCTGGACGCGCGAGGAAGACGTCCAGCACGACATGTACCGGCCGTGCTACTACGACACGATCTCGGCCGGCCTCGACGCGAACGGCAAGCCGGTCGCATGGCGGCACCGGATCGTCGGCTCGTCGATTCTCGCGCGCTTCGCGCCGCCCGCGGTCAAGGACGGCGTCGATCCCGACGCGGTCGAGGTCGCGGCCGAGCTGCCTTACGACCTGCCGAACCAGCTCGTCGACTACGTGCGCCAGGAGCCGCGGCACGTACCGACCGCGTTCTGGCGCGGTGTCGGGCCGACGCGCAGCACGTTCGTCGTCGAAAGCTTCATCGACGAACTGGCCGTGCAAACCAAGACCGACCCGGTCCAGTACCGCCGCGCGCTGCTCGACAAGACGCCGCGCGCACGCAACGTGCTCGACGTCGCGACGAAGGCGGCCGGCTGGGGTGCGTCGCTGCCGAAGGGGCAAGGACGCGGCGTATCGGTGATGCATGCGTTCGGCAGCTTCTTCTCGATCGTCATCGACGTCGCGGTGGACGGCGGCGAGGTGCAGGTCAAGCGCGTCGTGTGCGCAGTCGATTGCGGGATGTTCGTCAATCCGAACACGATCGAGGCGCAAGTGCAGGGCGGCATCATCTTCGGGATCACGGGCGCGCTGTACGGCGAGATCACGATCGAGGACGGCCGCGTCGTGCAGAGCAACTTCACCGACTACCGGATGATGCGAATCAACGAGGTCCCCCCGATCGAAGTCCATCTGGTGAAGAGCGGCGAGGCGCCGGGCGGGATCGGCGAGCCGGGCACGGCCGCGACCGCGGCGGCGCTGGCGAACGCGATCTTCGCGGCGACCGGCACGCGGCTGCGCAAGCTGCCGGTCGGCAACCAGTTGAAAACGGCCTGAGGGGAGGGGACGACCATGCGACATATCACCCTGAACCTGACTGTGCTCCGCGCGTCGCTGCTCGCGCTGTCCGCATTGATGGCCGGCACGGCCGCGCAGGCCGCGCAAACGACACCCGCCGACAGTGCGCTCGTCGCGCGCGGCGCGTATCTCGCGAAAGCCGGCGACTGCGTCGCGTGCCACACCGCGCCGCGCGGCACGCCATTCGCGGGCGGCCTGAAGATGGTCACGCCGATGGGCGCGATCTACACGACCAACATCACGCCCGACCCGGAGACGGGTATCGGCGGCTATACCGAAGCCGAGTTCGCCGGCGCGCTGCGCAAGGGTGTCGCGAAGGACGGTCACAACCTGTATCCGGCGATGCCGTATCCGTCGTATGCGAAGCTGAAGGACGACGACGTGAAGGCGCTCTATGCGTACTTCATGCACGGCGTCGAACCGGTGAAGCAGGCGAACCGGCCGTCCGACATCCCCTGGCCGCTCAACATGCGCTGGCCGCTCGCGTTGTGGAACGTGGTGTTCCTCGACACGACGCCTTACGCGGACAAGCCGGCGAAAGACGCGATGTGGAACCGCGGCGCGTATCTCGTGCAGGGGCTCGGGCACTGCGGGTCGTGCCACACGCCGCGCGGCGTCGGCTTCCAGGAGAAGGCGCTCGACGAAAGCGGCGCGGCGTTCCTGTCGGGTGCGGCGATCGACAACTGGTTCGCGTCGAACCTGACCGGCGAGCACAACACCGGGCTCGGCCGCTGGAACGAGGCCGACGTCGCGCAGTTCCTGAAGACCGGCGCGAACCAGCACGCGACCGCGTTCGGCTCGATGGTGAGCGTGATCAACCACAGCACGCAGGAACTGACCGACGACGATCTGGCATCGATCTCGCGCTATCTGAAATCGCTGCCGGCGGCAGGCGGCACGGGCGCGCCGCCGTACCGCTATGATCCGAAGGCGACGCAGGTCGCGCTGGGCCGACCGGCAACGGATCCGGGCGCGAAGGTGTATAACGCTTACTGCCTGCATTGCCACGGTGTGGACGGGCGCGGCTATGCGCCGCTGCTTGCGCCGCTCGCCGGCAATCCGAACGTGCTCGAGACCGATGCGTCGTCGCTGATCAACGTGACGCTGAACGGTAGCGACACGCTCGTGATCGGCGGCGTGCCGTCCGCGTATCCGATGCCGGCGTTCGCGAACCAGTTGAACGACCGGCAGATCGCCGACGTGCTGACGTTCATGCGCGCCGGCTGGAACAACGGCGCACCGGCCGTGCAGGCGGCGGACGTCGCGAAACTCCGCAAGGCGACGGCGGCCGCGCACTGAGCACGGCGCGCCGCGCAACAAGGGCGGGCCGCCGTGCCTGCCGTCGACGCCGCCGGGTGCGTGCCTGCCCCGGCGGCTTGGCTTTTTCTGTCAACCGGCGTGCGGCCGTTCGCGGCAGCGCGCGTTTTATCGACGCAATGTAGGGGTGTCTGGATGGCTAACGTGACTTATACGGATACGCAACTGCTGATCGACGGCGAGTGGGTCGACGCCGCGAGCGGCAAGACGATCGACGTCGTCAACCCGGCGACCGGCAAGGCGATCGGCAAGGTGGCCCACGCGGGCATCGCCGATCTCGACCGTGCGCTCGCCGCCGCGCAGCGCGGCTTCGAAGCATGGCGCAAGGTGCCCGCGCACGAACGCGCGGCGACGATGCGCAAGGCGGCCGCGCTCGTGCGTGAGCGCGCCGACACGATCGCGCAACTGATGACGCAGGAGCAGGGCAAGCCGCTTACCGAAGCGCGCGTCGAAGTGCTGTCGGCGGCCGACATCATCGAATGGTTCGCGGACGAAGGGCGCCGTGTGTACGGCCGGATCGTGCCGCCGCGCAACCTCGGCGCGCAGCAGACGGTCGTGAAGGAGCCGGTCGGCCCGGTCGCGGCATTCACGCCGTGGAATTTCCCGGTCAACCAGGTCGTTCGCAAGCTGAGCGCGGCGCTCGCCACCGGTTGTTCGTTCCTCGTGAAGGCGCCGGAAGAAACCCCGGCGTCGCCGGCGGCGCTGCTGCGCGCGTTCGTCGACGCGGGCGTGCCGGCGGGCGTGATTGGTCTCGTGTACGGCGATCCCGCTGAAATCTCGTCGTACCTGATTCCGCACCCGGTGATCCGCAAGGTCACGTTCACGGGTTCGACGCCGGTCGGCAAGCAGCTGGCCGCGCTCGCGGGCCAGCACATGAAGCGCGCGACGATGGAACTGGGCGGCCACGCGCCGGTGATCGTCGCCGAGGATGCGGACGTCGCGCTCGCGGTGAAGGCCGCCGGCGGTGCGAAGTTCCGCAACGCGGGGCAGGTCTGCATTTCGCCGACGCGCTTCCTCGTGCACAACAGCATCCGCGACGAATTCACGCGCGCGCTGGTCAAGCATGCGCAAGGGCTGAAGGTCGGCAACGGTCTCGACGAAGGCACGACGCTCGGCGCGCTCGCGAACCCGCGACGACTGACCGCGATGGCGTCGGTCGTCGACAACGCGCGCAAGGTCGGCGCGAGCATCGAAACCGGTGGCGAGCGGATCGGCGCGGAAGGCAACTTCTTCGCACCGACCGTGATCGCGAACGTGCCGCTCGAAGCGGACGTGTTCAACAACGAGCCGTTCGGCCCCGTTGCTGCGATTCGCGGGTTCGACAAGCTCGAGGATGCGATCGCCGAGGCGAACCGCCTGCCGTTCGGGCTGGCCGGCTACGCGTTCACGCGGTCGTTCGCGAACGTGCATCTGCTGACGCAACGCCTCGAAGTCGGGATGCTGTGGATCAACCAGCCGGCGACGCCGTGGCCGGAAATGCCGTTCGGCGGCGTGAAGGATTCGGGCTACGGGTCGGAAGGCGGGCCGGAAGCGCTGGAGCCGTATCTCGTCACGAAATCGGTGACGGTGATGGCGGTTTGATGGTCGGTTGAGGGTGGGCGCGCTGCTGTTTGGGGGCGCGCCCGTTTTGCGCTGACAGATTTCTCGCGACGCTCGCTGCATAGCTGAAAAAGAGGCTGGGGAAGCTTCAGCGTTCAGCGTCCGGTGCTATCGGCGCGATATCTTCGATGCGTTCGAGATTGCTGGGATCCGCGGTTTGGAGGCGGTCGTGTCGATTCACTATTTTACATAACGTGAATTATCGACATTTTCGTTTGTGGCAGCCATATCCTAATGTCGTGTTCTGGCTATTTACAGATGTCGTGTTT